>JAZNNT010000032.1:0-22037 GCA_045580405.1 Clostridia bacterium | reverse complement strand
ACCGCTTGGCCTCCGACTTCTTACGGCCGTGCCACGGTGTTGGTGACCGGTACCGGTATGGATACCGAAATCGGTAAAATTGCAGCGTTGATGAATGCCACAAAAGAAAAGAAAACACCTCTGCAAATCAGTCTGGATCAGTTCAGCAGCCAGTTGGCAATGGTGATTATGGTGATTTCAGCTGTGGTATTTTTATTGGGACTTTATCGGCAGATGCCTATTTTAGATTCTTTGATGTTTGCGGTGGCGTTGGCAGTGGCAGCAATTCCGGAAGCGTTAAGCTCTATTGTGACCATTGTGCAGGCAATGGGAACCCAGAGAATGGCAAAGGAAAACGCCATTATCAAAGAATTAAAAGCAGTGGAAAGTTTAGGTTGTGTTTCTGTAATTTGCTCAGATAAAACGGGAACTTTAACCCAGAATAAAATGACTGTTCAGCAAATTTACATTGACGCTAAAACAATTTCTGCCAAAGAATTGGACATTAAAAACCAGTTGCATCGTTATTTATTGTATAATGCGATGCTGACCAATGACTCTGCTCTTGCAGAGGGGAAAGGGATTGGTGACCCCACAGAATACTGTTTGCTGGAAATGGTACGTTCCATTGATATGAATGAAGAGTTTTTCCGTGAAGTGATGCCCAGATTAGCAGAAATTCCGTTTGATTCTGATCGAAAACTGATGTCTGCAAAATACCGTCTTCACGGAGTGCCTACCATCTTGACAAAAGGTGCCCTGGATGTGCTGTTAAACCGCACCGAAAACATCCGTACTTCAGAAGGAATCCGCCTGATTACCCAGGCAGATAAGGACGAGATTTTGGCAAAAAATATGGAGTTTTCCCAAAACGGACTGCGGGTACTCGCTTTTGCTTATAAAGAATCTGATGACAGTAAAACTATGGATTTAGCCGATGAAAACGGATATACCTTCCTCGGTTTGATTTCAATGATGGATCCGCCCAGAGAAGAATCTAAAGATGCCGTTTCCAATGCCAGACGCGCGGGCATTAAACCTATTATGATTACCGGTGACCATAAGGTAACGGCAACAGCCATTGCAAAGCAAATTGGAATTTTTGAGGATGGTGATTTAGCGGTAACCGGTGCAGAACTGGACGCAATGTCGGAAGAAGAATTGGCAGAAAAGATTGAGAAAATTTCCGTTTATGCCAGAGTGTCTCCTGAAAACAAAATTCAAATTGTGAATGCTTGGCAGGCGAAGGGCTATATTGTTGCCATGACCGGTGACGGGGTAAACGATGCTCCTGCGTTAAAAAAAGCAGATATCGGTGTGGCTATGGGAATTACCGGCACCGAGGTTTCCAAAGATGCTTCCGCGATGATTTTAACTGATGATAACTTTGCAACGATTATTAAAGCAGTGACCAACGGAAGAAATGTGTACCGCAATATCAAAAATGCTATCAAATTTTTACTTTCCGGTAATATGGCAGGAATTTTAGCGGTGCTTTATACTTCTATTGTGGGATTGCCTGTGCCTTTTGCTCCGGTACATCTGCTGTTTATGAATCTTCTGACAGATTCTTTGCCGGCGATTGCTATCGGGATGGAGGGTGCAGATGATAACCTGCTATCCGAAAAACCAAGAGACCCAAAGGAAAGTATTTTGAATCCGTCATTTATGACGCAGCTTTTCGTACAAGGCGGTTTGATTGCTGTTTGCACAATGATTGCCTTCTATGCTGGACTTCAGAGTGGAAACGCAGCATTGGCAAGTACCATGGCATTTGCCACGCTGACTTTGGCACGGCTGTTTCACGGCTTTAACTGCAGAAGTGAACAGTCTATCTTTCAAATCGGTCTGTTTACCAATAAAGCAAGCATCGGCGCATTTGCGGCAGGTGTTGTGCTGTTGGCGTTGGTGCTCTTTGTTCCGTTTTTAAGCCGTTTGTTTCTAGTTTCTGCTTTAACCGGCGGACAAATCGGGGTGATTATACTGCTGGCATTTATCCCTTCAGCTTTGATTCAGCTGCTGCGTATTTTTAAAAAAACAAGATAATGATTTTCCCGGAAAGGAAAATCTGCTGAATCGCAAAAAAACAAGTAACATTTCTCTAAAAAACTTGCAACTTTATAAAGAATATGGTACAATATTATATAGCAATATTGTACCATATTTTTTGTTTGATAAAGGAGAAATCCGCTATGTTGTATGAGGGCGTAAAAAAGAATTTCGGTTTTGGCTTCATGCGGTTGCCTATGATAGATGATCAGGTTGATTACAAACAGGTCAACCAAATGGTAGATACCTTTTTGGAAGCAGGTTTTAATTATTTTGATACCGCTCACGGATATTTGGACGGCAAAAGTGAAATTGCCATCCGGGAATGTCTGGTAAAACGTCATCCCCGTGACAGCTATATTTTGGCAAACAAGCTGTCTGCCTGGTACTATGAAACCAAGGAAGAAATCCGTCCGCTGTTTGAAGCCCAGCTGGAAGCCTGCGGCGTAGAATATTTTGACGTGTACCTGTTTCATTGCATCAACAAAGAGCTTTACGCCAAACACTTGAAAAATGATGCCTTTTCCGTGATTGATGAATTAAAGGCAGAAGGCAAAATCAAGCATATTGCCATGTCTTTCCACGATACGGCAGACTTTTTGGATCAGGTACTCACCGAGCAGCCCCAGGTGGAATTTGTGCAGCTGCAGTTTAACTACTTGGATTATGATGATCCGGGGGTACAAAGCAAAGCCTGCTATGACGTTTGCCGAAAGCACGGCAAAAAGGTGATAGTGATGGAACCCGTAAAAGGCGGTAATTTGGTAAACCTACCCAAAGAGGCAAAAGAACTCTTAACAAAAAAATCCAACAACAGCGAAGCGGCGTTTGCCATTCGGTTTGCTGCAAGCTTGCCCGATGTGGAAATGGTATTGTCCGGCATGGGTAATATGGATATGATAAACGATAATCTTTCTGCCATGAAGGATTTTGTTGCTTTTTGTGAGGAGGAATTTGCCTTATCCGAAGAGCTTCGTGCCATCATTCGTACCGTCCGTCAACTTCCCTGTACCGGCTGCCGTTATTGTATGGAAAAATGCCCGCAAGAGATTCATATTCCCGAAATTTTCACCGTCTACAATAAACACCTGGCAGCAGAAACCTCCTGGGAGGAAACCAAACCCATCTTACAGGAACAATTTGCGAACTTAAAAGATTGTATTCAATGCGGCGTATGTGAACAGTTGTGTCCGCAGAACATTCCCATTAAAGAAAAAATGGAGCTTTTAGGTAAAAGCATTTAAAAAAAGAGTAAAACAGAAAGCAAACTGTACTTCTTATGGGTTAGGCAATGGATCGCTTTTCTGTAAAGATATCATATCAAAAAATTCAAAGGAGAAAACAATATGAAAAAATTTCTGTTACCGGAAAACGGTCGATTTTACAAAGCAAACCTACATTGCCATACCAATGTGTCTGACGGAAGACTTTCTCCCGCTGAAATGAAAGAAGAATATAAAAAACGGGGTTATTCCATTATTGCATATACCGACCATAATATTTTGGTTGCACATCCCGAATTGACTGACGATACTTTTTTGGCGCTTCACGGTTTAGAATACGATCTGACCGAAGAAGCTCCCAATAACGAACCGTTTTATCGCTTAAAAACCTGCCATATCTGTATGGTCAGCACCAACCCGGACTATGTGGTTCAGCCTTGCTTCCGCGATTCTTGGTTATATCAGCATCTGCCGGATAAATCGGTGGTTCAGCGTGATGAATCCATCCCGCCCTACGAATTTCAGTATACACCCGGATATATCAATGATATGATTAAAACTGCCCGTGACAAAGGCTATTTTGTAACCTACAATCATCCTGCATGGTCTCAGGAAGGCTACGAAATTTACAGTAAGTACGAAGGTATGAATGCTATGGAAATCTGTAACTACGGTTGCATGACCGAGGGTTACCACGATTACAATCCCCATGTGTATGATGAATTACTTCGTCAGGGTAAAAAGCTCTACTGCATTGCAACTGATGATAACCATAACGGTCATCCTATGGATAGTCCTCATTGCGATTCCTTCGGCGGTTTTACCATGATTAAGGCAGACAAGTTAGAATACAGAGCCATTGGCGACGCCCTCTTAAAAGGTAATTTTTACGCTTCCCAGGGGCCTGAAATTTACAGCTTATATGTGGAAGACAATCAATTACATATCAAAACCTCTGATGCGGCAAAAATTGTGTTTACCACCGGTCTCCGCCATGCTTTCTGTGCATATCCTACGGAGGGGGACACTATCAATGAAGCAGAATTTGAACTTCGTCCCGACGACATCTATGTGAGAGTGACCGTGTTTGATAAGTCCGGCAAGCCTGCCGATACCAACGCATATTTTATGGAAGATATTTTATAAAGGAGACTTGGCTATGAGAACCTATTTATTGCCCGAAAACGGACAGTTTTATAAAGCAAACCTCCATTGCCATACCACCGTTTCCGACGGACAGTTGACTCCCGACGAAATCAAAGAAGCCTACAAACAGCGTGGCTACTCTGTGGTGGCATTTACCGACCATAATATTTTAGTGCCTCATCCGGAACTGCAAAGCGACGATTTTGTGGCATTGTACGGAATGGAATACTATTTTTCTGAGGAACTTCCCGGTCAGAGTTGGGAACAGTCCAGAACCACTCATCTTTGCCTGATTTCTCTGGATCCCGAAAATGTGATTCAACCTTGTTTTTATCAACCCAACTGGTTTTATGATAAACTGTTGGAACAAAACGATCCTCGTTATCAGGTGACCTTAGACCCCAACGAACCAAATTACAAAAGAGTCTTCACTCCCGACGGCGTGAACGATGTGATTAAAAAAGCACGTGACAAGGGCTTTTTTGTAACCTACAATCATCCCAAGTGGTCCAAAGAAGGTTACGAAACCTACAGCAAATATAAGGGAATGCACGCCATCGAAATCTGTAATTACAACTCCTATGTAAAAGGCTTCCACGAGTACAACACCAAAGTATACGAAGAAAAACTGCATAACGGAGAAAAAATCTTCGGGATTTCTGCCGACGATAACCACAACTTTACACCTTTTGACAGTCCGGAAAGTGATTCCTTTGGTGCATTCACTATGATTAAAGCAGAAAGCTTAGATTACCGTTCTATCACCGATGCCATGGTAAAAGGTCATTTTTATGCATCTATGGGCCCCGAAATTTACAGTATGTATCTGGAAGGCAACAAGCTGCACGTGAAAACCTCCGATGCGGCAATCATCAACTTCACCTCCGGCATCCGTCATTGCTATAATGAATACTGTCCGGAGGGCGGAACGCTCAACGAAGTTATTTTTGATGTATGGCCTCAGGATATTTTCTTCAGAGTAACCGTGTGTGACAAAGAGGGCAGACGTGCAACATCCAATGCCTACTTTGTGGAAGATTATGTGAAATAAACGGGGGATTATGATATGAGAAAATACTTATTGCCAGAAAACGGCACCTTTTATAAAGCAAACCTGCATTGCCATTCCACCATGTCCGACGGAAAGTTAACTCCCGAAGAGATGAAGGCGGAATATCAGAAACATGGCTATTCCGTAATTGCATATACCGACCATAAGATTATGGTTCCTCATCCGGATTTAACCGACGAAAACTTTGTTGCCTTAACCGGCACCGAATATGATTTTGATAACGAAACTGAGGAAAATCCCTATCATGTGATTCCGGTTTGTCATATTTGCCTGATTGCGTTGGACCCTGACAATGTGGTTCAGCCTTGTTTTAGCCTGCCAAACCGTTACTATGATGAAATTATGGCGTTAAACGATCCCCGTTACACGGTTACCTACGATAAGTCTGAACCCTTGTGGACCAGAGAATACACGTCGGAAAATATCAACAGTATTATGAAACACGCCCGGGGAAAGGGATTCTTTGTCACTTATAATCATCCCACCTGGTCGCTGGAACGCTATGACATCTATAGCAAATATGAAGGAATGAATGCTATGGAAATTGTAAACTACGGCTGTGTGACTGAGGGCTACGATGAATACAATTCCGCCCAGTATGACGAAATGCTTTCCATGGGCAAAAAAATCTTCTGTATTGCAACTGATGACAATCACAATCATTATCCCATGGAAAGCCCTCGTTGCGATTCCTTTGGCGGTTTCACCATGATTAAAGCGGAAAAGCTGGAATACCGTGCCATTACCGATGCACTGGTAAAAGGCAATTTCTATGCTTCTATGGGCCCGGAAATTTACAGCTTATATATAGAAGGAAATAAGCTCCATATTAAAACTTCCGATGCCAAACGAATTGTGTTTGCTACCGGTGTCCGCCATAGCTACACCGCATTTCCTACCGACGGTGACCACATCAACGAAGCAGAATTTGAAGTAAACCCCAACGATATTTATGTTCGTGTGACCGTGTTCGGTATGGACGGAAAACCTGCAGATACCAACGCATATTTTGTGGAGGATTTGTTAGGCGAATAAGTTTTTGACCAGTTTTTCCCCGCTTTTTTGAACGATATATATGGGAGGACAACATGAAAAAAACTTTCACAATTATCATTTCAATAATAGTCGGTATTATCATTGCAGCAATATCTTATGATTTTTTCTTTTTAAACTTGAAAATTGAAATAGAAGATATCTATATTGATAAATCTTACCTGAATACTCTGTCTAATTATGACATTATGGAGGAATACTCAGATACAATTCTTACCACGGACGATGTGAAGGTGGTGTATGTTAATTGCCGTATCTACAACACATCTTTTTTAAAAACTTATCAGTTTATCGAACCGCAATTTACCAGTCGTGATAACTTGTATCCGTTTGTTGGAGAGGAATGGGATGTGAGATATGAGCCCATCAAGCAATTAGAACCCAGACACTTGTACAGTACGGCGTGCATTACAGCTGCAGTAGATAAAAATGTAAGCGATGAGGAGATTATTCGGTTAATATCAGAAAAAAGCATCAATCTTCGTGGTTCCATTCGTATGTTTGGCATTGGATTATACCACTCAGATCAAGTTTCCAACAGTGTTTTGATAGAAATAGAGGACGCTAAGGCACAAGAAAAATTTAAAAAACAGGGGACGGTTCTATGTCTTAGTACAGCCATGTGTCAAGGGGACGGTTCTGTTGACATGTATGAAATAAACGAACTAAATAATGCCTTTGAGCTGGTGTTCTATACAACAGATAACCAAAAAGAATTAATCCGTAAAACTTTTATGAATGAACCTTTGGTTCTCGAAGTAAAGAAAAACTTGTTTAAAGTTGTAATCAGCAGTGGTGTAAATAGTAGTTATTCTTTTTTTGTAGATGTAGAAAAAGCACAAGTTTCAGATTCATTTTTTAATCTTTTGTATAATGACACAGAAAGAGTTGCTGTCCTAAAAGACAAAACAATTTTTTTGACAGATATTTTCAATTACGAAAAAATCATTGCTGAAATAGAACGTGATTTTTCAGAAACAGTAGTTCCACAATCTGCTATACTTTCTTTTGCAATTACAGACGATGTAATTCGTATCAAGTATCTGATAGGGAAGGATTATACAGAAGTTTATGAGGATATTGAAATTAGCACAGACAAGACCGGGGACGGTTCTGTGTCTTGATACAGCTATAATTTTCCTTGAATCATCATGCGGTTTGAAACCGACAAAAATATTTTTAAAAAATACCAAAAAAAGCTTGACATTTTGATAAATTGATTGTATAATACTGTGGTAACCGCTCCGGGGTGGCATAAGAATTTTGCTTTTTGTAAAATCACCATCGCTCGGGCGTGTCCTAAATAACCACCCGAAAGGGTGCAAAAAATTTAATTGGGAGGTACTTATTATGTACGCAGTTTTAAAAACCGGCGGTAAGCAGTACAAAGTAGCTGAAGGCGATGTAATCTACATCGAAAAGCTGGGCTTATCCGAAAACGAAACCTATACTTTTAACGAAGTATTGGCAATCGGCTCTGATGACGGCATCAAAGTTGGTGC
This sequence comes from Clostridia bacterium, assembly GCA_045580405.1. GTDB lineage: Bacteria > Bacillota > Clostridia > UMGS1840 > UMGS1840 > SIG452. The sequence continues at coordinate 14,013 of JAZNNT010000032.1, read as the reverse complement.
TCCTTATGTAGAAGGTGCAACCGTAACCGCAAAAGCTTTAAAAGAAGGCAGAAGCAAAAAGATCATTGTTTACAAGTATAAACCGAAAAAAGGTTATCACAAAAAACAGGGTCACAGACAGGCTTATACCAAAGTTCAGATTGAAAAAATCAACGGTTAATTTTTATGATAAACATTGAGATTAGCAGGAACTATATCGGTAATATTTATCGGTTCGTGGTAGATGGTCATTCCGGCTATGAAGAAATCGGCAAGGATATTGTGTGTGCCAATGTGTCCACCGCAACCCAGTCCGTAATCTTGGGAATGTCTGAGTTACTCGGAATCCGCTTAAATATTGTAATCGATGATGGGCACTTAGAGTGCGGTATTCCTGAAATTTCCGATCAGCTGATTTTGGAGAAGGTGAATATTCTCTTGGAGACTATGGTTTTAACCTTACGCCAAATTGAATCGGAATATTCTGATTATGTAAAAATGATTGAAGTGGAGGATTAGATGATGTTTAAAATTAATTTCCAGTTATTTGCTCATAAAAAAGGTGTAGGTAGCACCAAAAACGGCAGAGACAGTGAATCCAAAAGACTGGGTGCGAAAAGAGCAGACGGTCAGTTTGTTTTAGCTGGTAACATTCTGGTAAGACAGAGAGGTACCAAAATCAACCCCGGTGAAAATGTTGGTAAAGGCTCTGACGATACTTTATACGCATTAATCGACGGTAAAGTAAAATTTGAAACCAAAAGAGACAAAAAACAGGTTAGCGTATACGCTATCTAATTAAAAAATTGGTAAAAAAAGAGGTATCAGTTCTGATACCTCTTTTCTTTTTGCTCTTTTTCTCTTAAATTAGTAGCTTCTGAAAAGACCGACTACTTTTCCTAAAATGGTGAGCTGTGTAGTGATGATGGGTTCCATGGTGTCATTTTCGGGCTGCAGACGGAAATATCCGTTTTCCTTATAGAAGGTTTTTACCGTTACCTCATCGTTAATCATGGCAACTACTTTTTCGCCGTTTTCAGCGGTAGGCTGACGGGCAACAATAATTAAATCGCCGTTTAAAATGCCGGCGTTGATCATACTCTCGCCCTGTACTCTTAGCATAAACATTTCCTGATTGGTTGCCATATCCATGGGAAGCGGAAAGGTTCTTTCGATATTTTCCACCGCTAAAATCGGGCTGCCTGCCGCAACTTTCCCAACAAGAGGCACTTCTAAAATATCAGGATTGTTGGAATCCTTCGGCACAAATTCGGTGACGGAGGCTTCCTTGACCACGGAAATTGCTCTGTTTTTAGCAGAACTTTTGTTTAATACCCCTTTTTCCTCTAAATTTTTCAAATGGGTAAATACGGTAGCTGTGGAGCGAAGTCCGACTCCGATACAAATATCACGAACGGTGGGGGGGTACCCGTTTTTTTCCTGGAAATCATTAATGAAATCTAAAATCAGCTTTTGTTTTTTGGTTAATTCCATATCCATAAAGCGATAGCTCCTTTTTTATATTTTGCTGCAGTTTCTTCGTCTGTTTCCAAAAATACTGCTGTTTCGAGCATTTTTACGGTGCTTTTTTCAACTTGTATCTACATTATACCACAGGTTTTTACATTTGTCAAACATTTGTTTGTAATTTTTTCAAAAAAAGTATTGACAAGAACAAATGTTTGTGTTACAATAACCTCAGAAAAGGAAAACAAATGTTTGCTTTTAGGAGGAAATATAGATGAGATTAACGAAAAAAGGAAAAAAGTGTTTGCTTTTTGTTTTGGTAACGATTTTGCTAACAACGATTGTTGCAATGAATATCGGCGCATCTGCAAGTGAAGAAAAAGTTCAGTACATTTCCCATATTGTGGAACCAAACGATACCTTATGGAGCATTGCAGAAGAATACGGAACTGATGGGGACATCCGCAAAACCATTTATGATATTAAGCGCTTGAATCAGTTAGACGGTTCCGATTTAGTGGTAGGCACCAGAATTTTAATTGCCGTTTCGTAAAATACAAACCGACATGAAGGAGCTGTGGCTTTTGCCATAGCTCCTTTTAACATTCTAAAACGGTGATATTTCGGTTTGTGGTAAGAATTTTATTGACAATCTGTGTTTCGGTAACCGTTTTCAGAAGTTTTCCGTCTTGGAAAATATTGATGATATAATATTTTTCCCCACAAAAATTTTTCAGCAGTTTCTTTGCAGGATAGTCCCAACGAACCCCCAGATGTTCCACTGTTTGCACGGATTGAAAGTTTCCGTTTTCTTTCCGAAAAGCCTGATTTTTCAGTTTTTGGTATGTTAAAAAGCGATTACCCGAAAGCAAAGTGTAGCAGATGAAAATAAGAACAAGAATGAGACCAAAGCTGCAATCTGTTTTTCCAATCAAAAATACAGTTGTTAATAACATCGGGACCAGCACTCCGAAGCTCAAAAAATTCATTTGCTTTTTTGCTTTTTCTTTTCCTTGTTTTTGTTCCATTCTAAGCAGCAGAACCCGTCCGCCGTCTAATGGCAGGATGGGGAGCAGATTCACCAGCCCAAGACTGAGATTTGCTATAATCCACTGCGTATATGCGAATTTGCTCTGCCAAACCTGCAGGAGAATCAGAATCCCTGCAACCAACAAATTCCCAACGGGAGCAGAAAGGTAAACAATGGCGTTTTCCGGTATTTTTCTGTCTGTTTGAATGGAGATTCCAAAAGGCTCCACAGTAATGTGTCCGACCGGAATTTTGTGCTTACAAAGGAAGTACAGATGGATGCTTTCGTGAAAAATAAGGGAGGCATATGTGATAAGGAACGATGCTAAATTTCCCGTGTACCAGGATATGAACACCACTACAAAAAATAGAGGATTGACCGTGAAATGCCGCATCATTTTGGTAAAAACAGCATGGGATTCATTCGTTTTTCACCTTTTCGGATTTCAAAATGAAGGTGGGGACCCGTGGTAGCGCCCGTGTTTCCTGCCACTGCGATGGGAGAACCTTTTTCGATTTTGGTTCCTTCGGTGGCGGATACGCTTTCCAGATGTGCGTAGCAGGTGGAAAAATTTCCGCTATGGGAAAGAATCACATAATTGCCAAATCGTTCATCCACACCAATTTTTAAAACAGTTCCCGAAGCTGCTGCTTTCACTTGACTGTCGGTAGAGATATCAATATCAATGCCGGTATGTATTTCCTCCTGATTGGTCAGCGGATTGATTCGATCCCCAAAGTGGGAGGTGATTTCTCCTGCAATCGGCATCGCAAAATCCGGATAGGTAAGGTGGGTTTGGTAAGATACCTGCACATCAGAGAAAAAAGCCCCCACATCTGCTTCTCCTCTTAGAAAATAATCCAGATTCTTTTGGAAATTTTTGCTGTTAAACAGAAAAACCAATATGACGGCAAGAATCAGAAAAATCCAGAGACAACCGCTTTTTCGTTTGGGCGTTTCTTTGGCTTTTTGTTTTGTTCGTTTCAATTTCAGGCTCCTTTCTTGTCCCTTTGCTTCATAATATGAAAAAAATTAAAAAAATATGTGCAATTTCTATAGACATTTTAGAAAAATGTGATACAATAGTATATTGAAAGACTATACTATTATATACAGAAAATTTTATCATAAAAAAAGGGGGGAGAAATCGTGGACACAATCATTATCCAAACGGAACACCTGGAGGATGCGGCAAGGTTGATTTGTCAGGGTGAAACAGTGGTGTTTCCAACCGAAACTGTTTACGGTCTCGGTGCGGATGCAACCAATCCTGATGCAGTGCTAAAAATTTTTAAAGCGAAAAACCGTCCTGCTGACAATCCGTTGATTGTGCATGTTTCTTCTTTTTCCATGATAGAGGAGGTCACCTCCGATTTTAACGAAACGGCGAAAACAGTTGCCAAGCATTTTATGCCGGGACCTGTAACGCTGGTTTTAAAAAAAGCAGACCATATTCCCGATGCAGTGTCTGCAGGGCTTTCTACCGTGGGAGTCCGTTTTCCCAAGCACCCTGTGGCAAGAGAACTGATTGAAAAGGCGAAAAAGCCTATTGCAGCACCCTCTGCCAACATTTCAGGCACCGTTTCCGCTACCAGATTTTCCGATGTACAGCGGGAGCTTTTCGGTCGGGTTGGAGGCATGATTGCAGGGGATGACTGCGAATTTGGAATTGAGTCTACTGTGCTGGATGTTACAGGAGATGCTCCTGTGATTTTGCGACCGGGAAGCATTACCTTGGAAATGCTTCAGGAGATTCTTCCAAACACCCGGTTACACCCATCTTTGGTGGATGGCGGCGAAGAAAAACGCCCCGCCTCTCCCGGTATGAAATATACCCATTATTCACCCAATGCAGATGTCATTTTAGTGTATGGGGAAATGCAGGAGATTATTTCTTATTTCAGTAAAAGCCTAACTGAGCAGGAGTGCTTGTTTTTGTTTTCGGAGGAATACGATGCTTTTCCCAAAAATAAAATGAGTATCGGCACAAAAACGGATTTATCCCAGATGGCACATCTGATTTTTTCCAAGCTGAAACAAGCTGATTTAGAAGGGTACCAAACCGTATATATTCCCGCAGTGGAAGAAAAAGGAATCGGGCTTTCCGTGATGAATCGCTTAAAAAAATCCAGCGGGGGGAAGGTGCTTTCTCTGTGATGAAGGTGACCGGTTTAACTCCTCAAAACGTGGAAGGTGTTTCGCAGATTGAGAAAGCTTGTTTTTCCACTCCTTGGAGTTTAGAATCTTTTCAAAAAGATTTAACCAATGAAAATGCCGTTTATTTCTGCTTGGAAGACGACGGGAACGTCATCGGCTATGTGGGAATGTGGCGCAGCTTTGACGAGGGAAATATCAATAATATAGCCGTGTTGCCCGATTATCGTCGAAAAGGCTACGGCAGATTACTGTTAGAGCATTTAATTTCATACGGCAAAGAACAAAAACTTTCTTTTCTGACTTTAGAGGTCAGAGAATCCAATGCGGGTGCCAGAGCACTCTATCAGTCTGTTGGCTTTTTAGAAGTGGGCAGACGCAAAAAATACTACGAACGACGTGAGGACGCCATTTTAATGACGTTAACATTTTAAAACGAGGAAATCTTTATGGCAAAAATTCTTGCGATTGAAACCTCTTGCGATGAAACTGCAGCAGCTGTGGTCGAAGACGGCAGAGAGGTATTATCCAATATTATATTTTCTCAGGCAGATATGCATGCCCGCTTTGGCGGTGTTGTGCCGGAGATAGCTTCCCGAAAGCACATCGAAATTATTGACAAAGTGGTAGACGAAGCGTTGTCTTCTTCCAATAACACGTTTGACGATATGGACGCTATTGCCGTGACCTCCTGCCCGGGTTTGGTGGGAGCACTCTTAACCGGTGTTTCCTATGCCAAAGCATTAAGCTACGGACGAAAATTACCTTTAATTTCTGTCCATCATATCAAGGGGCATATTGCTGCGAACTATTTGGAAGATAAAACTTTAAAACCGCCGTTTTTATGTTTGGTGGTTTCCGGCGGACATACTCAGATTGTGCACGTGAAGGATTATCTTTCCTTTGAAATTTTAGCCAAAACCCGTGACGATGCCATTGGTGAAGCCTATGATAAGGTAGCAAGAGTGCTGGGATTACCGTATCCCGGCGGCGTGAGAGTAGATAAAATGGCGCAAAACGGAAACCCCGATAAAATCACGTTTACCAAACCCAAATTAGGCGATACCGACGATTTTTCTTTCAGCGGCATAAAAACAGCAGTAAATTGTTATATTAAAAAAATCCTGACAAAGCCTGTCAATGAGTATCAAGATGACGAGTTTTTAACAGTCGAAGGTTTCTCCGGGTTGGGATTAAAGGTGCAGGCAGGCGGCATTACCAAAAATGATGTGGCGGCATCTTTTTCCAAAACTGTGACGAAAATGCTCTTGGATCCTTTCTTTAAACTGGCAAAAGAGAAGGGCATCAAAACCGTTTGTATGGCAGGTGGTGTCAGTGCCAATTCTTTCTTACGCAAAGAATTTTTTGCCCGTGGCGAAAAACTGGGATTAAAAACCGTTTGCCCCCATATTTCCCTTTGTGGTGACAATGCCGCCATGATTGGAAGCTTTGCTTACTTTAAATACGAAAAACAGCTGTTTTCCGACAGTTCTCTAAATGCCATTCCCTACATCACCATTGAGGAGGAATACCGATGAGTGAGAAACATGCATCCATCAGAAAAATTCAGAAAAATGCAGATATCTATCTGCTGCCGGCAGATAAATTTAAAACCTTTTCCGTAAGCTTTCACTTTTTTACTGAGCTTAACGAAGAAGGGGTCACCAAAAATGCGCTGTTTCCCTTTCTTTTAAAGCTTGGCAGCAAAAACTTTCCCGATATGTTATCGGTTAACAAACGTCTTCAGGAATTATACGGCGGTGTATTTGAGTGCCGTGTGGCAAAACGTGGCGACAGGCATATGTTAAGCTTTGTGTTTGAGTTTTTGCGTCCTGAATATTCCGACAATGAGCAATTGGAAAATTCGTTGTCCTTTATGAAAGAAATGCTTACCAATCCTTTGGTGATTGACGGCGGCTTTTCCGAAGAATTTGTGAACCGTGAAAAAGAAAACCTTACCGACTATATCAACGGTATCATCAATGATAAACGGGAATATACCACCCTGCGTCTGGTGGAAGAAATGTACGAAGGAGACAGCTATGCATTGTATGAGTATGGCAAAGTTTCTGATTTGGAAAACATTTCTGCCAAAGACTTATATGATTGCTATTGTGACATTTTAAAAACAGCCCCCTTGATGATTTTCATTTCTGGAAATCTGGATGAGGAGCGGTTTTTGGAAACTTTTTCTGTGCTTTTAGAACAAGAAAGAAAGCCACTTCCTGACAATAAAATTTACGATAGAAATCTTCCCTCTCCGAAAAAGGTGGAAGAAAACGAAAATTTGGTGCAGGGCAAATTCGCTCTTGGCTTTCAGACAGGGATTACTCCCGACAGCGAGGACTATTATGCTTTGAATCTTTTAAACAGTGTATTTGGTTCCGGTCCGCATTCCAAGCTGTTTATGAATGTGAGAGAAAAGATGTCTCTTTGCTATTATGTGTATTCCCGCTTAAACCGTATGAAGGGAACCATGCAGGTTGGCATCGGTACGGATCAGGAAAACTTCAAAAAGGCTTATGATGCTATTTTAGAGCAGTTGGAGTTATGCAAACAAGGCGAAATTTCCGAAGAAGAAATTGCCTTTTCCAAAAAATTTATTGTTGGCATTTTAAAGCAAACTGCCGACAATCAGCATAACATTGCCGATTTTTATATGACAGGGATTTTAGCGGGACGAGTGCTCTCTCCCGAAGAATATATCGAAAAAATTGAAGCTTTAACCAAAGAGGACTTGGTGCGGGTGGCACAAAATATCACGCTGCAAACCGAATACTATTTATCGTAGAAAGGAGGAATCAGTTTGCAATTTCAAAAACATGTGGAAGAACGATTGGGTGAAACTCTCTATTTTGGAACGCACGAAAGCGGTTTGGATGTGTTTGTGCTTCCCAAAAAAGGTTTTTCTAAAAAATATGCTATTTATTCCGTTAAGTACGGTTCCATTGATACCTCCTATACGGTAGGCGGAAAACTGGTCGATGACCCGATGGGAATTGCACACTTTTTAGAGCATAAGCTCTTTGAGTTACCCGGCGGCGGAAATGCTTTTGATTTGTTCTCCAAAACGGGAGGTAATGCCAATGCATTCACCTCTCACGATATGACGGGTTACCTTTTTTCCTGCAGTGACCATTTTAATGAAAATTTAGATATTCTGCTTTCCTATGTAAATGATCCTTATTTCACCGTGGAAAATGTGGCAAAAGAGCAAGGAATTATCGCTCAGGAAATCAAAATGTATGACGATGACCCCGAATGGAGATTATTTAATAATGCCTTAGAAGCGCTTTATCATAATAATCCGGTGCGAAACGATATTGCTGGCACAGTGGAATCCATTGCAAAAATTGATAAAGATTTATTATATCAGATTTACAATACCTTCTATCATCCTGAAAATATGGTGCTCTTTGTGGCAGGGGATGTGGATTTGGATGATGTAGCCCGCTTGGTGGATAAAAACGTGAAGAAAAGAGAAACACCCTTCCAAGTAGAAAGAACTGCTTATCCTGAACCGGATTCGGTGAAGCAGAAACGGCTCCGAAAGGAAATGAGAGTGTCCAAACCCAGCTTCATTTTAGGATTCAAAGAAAACCATGTGGGGCTGTATGGAAAAGAGCTTCTTCGCAAAAATATGGAAACGGGCCTTATTTTAAAAATGCTCTTTTCTCAATCTGCACCGCTTTATAATGAGCTTTATCAAAAAGGCTTAATTAATGATACCTTTGGATTCGATTGTTTGAACGGTGACCATTATTTTGCCACCTTGTTAAACGGAGAAGCCAACCACATTGATGCTACTGTGGAAGCTATTTTACAAGGCATTGAACAAGCAAAGCAGAACGGCTTTTGCGCAAAAGATGTGGAACGCTACAAAAAAGCAGCGATGGGAAGACAAATTCGTGCTTACGATTCCCTGGAAACGGTTGCCAATAACTTTTCTTCCAACTATTTTTACGGCATCGGTGCGTTTGACTTTTTAGAAATTTATCCCACCATTACGGAGGAAAGCTTACTTTCTCGTATGAAGGAAATTTTTAACGAACATTATGCCGTTTCGGAAATATATCCTGTTTCAAAATAGAACCAATCATTGTTAAAAAAGGAGAAAATGCACGATGAGTATTATTGAATTTCCCAATCTGGGATTACAGTTCACAGTGAATAAAATTGCTTTTTCAATCGGTTCTGTGGATGTGCATTGGTATGCGCTGATTATCTTAACCGGCGTTATCTTAGGCTTCTTGTATGCCACCCTGTTTGCAAAGCGGGAAAAGCTGGACACCGATTGTTTATATGATGTGCTGCTTTGGGGACTCCCCAGCGCCATCATTGCAGCGAGAGCCTATTATGTGATTTTTAACTTTTCCCATTTTCAAGATAATTTGTGGTCAATTTTTCACATTTGGGAAGGTGGTATTGCTATTTACGGTGCCGTGATTGGTGCGGCAATTTCCACCTACATATATGCAAGAGTGAAAAAGCTTTCCGTGTTGCAGTTATTCGATATGGGAGCCTTTGGCTTAATCGTTGGTCAGGCTATCGGACGATGGGGGAACTTTGTGAATGAAGAAGCCTTTGGATGTGCTACCGATTCTTTATTTGCAATGTCAAGTCAGTCGATTCGAGTAGAACTGATTCGTCAGGGACAGCTGGATGTGTTAAGTCCGTTTGCCGATATGATGGGAGCACATCCCACATTCCTTTATGAATCCGTGTGGAATTTGTTGGTAGCGATACTTCTCGGCGTTTTCCATAAATATAAAAAGCATCACGGACAGATTTTCTTTTTGTATCTTGCATGGTACGGCATCGGCAGATTCTTTATTGAGGGACTTCGGATGGACAGCTTGTATTGTGGACCTATCCGTATTTCTCAATTGGTTGGATTGGTGACTGCCATTGTTGGTATTGTGATGCTTGTGTATTATTTCAGAAAACCGGCAACCTTTCCCGTAAAGCCTGTGTGCGAGGGTGAACAAAACTAATCCCATAACTTAAAAAAGGAGATACTCTTTTCTATGCTGCATATATCAGAAAACGCACCCTATGCTATCTGGTTGAATCAGATGCTGGGATACGGTAATCAATGTACCAAACAACTGGTGAGCAAATTCGGCTCTCCCAGAGCGGTGTTTGATTTAACCTCAGATGAAATTGAAAATATTCCATTTTTGAATAAGAAGCAAAAAACTTTGCTTTACAATAAAAATTTAGAGTACGCTTACTCTGTGATTGAAACCTGTAAGGAAAAACGGATTTCCGTGTATTGCTTTGGTGACGAAGACTATCCGGACTGTTTGTCGGTGATATATGCGCCGCCCATGGTTTTGTATGAAAAAGGAAAACATTTTGATTATGACAAAATTCCTGCCTTTGCGATTGTGGGTACCCGTTCATTAACGGAATACGGCAGACGCACCGCTTTTGACTTTGCCAAAGATTTAGCCCGTAGCGGATTATTGGTGGTCAGCGGTATGGCAGACGGCTGTGACGCTCAGGCGCATTTGGGAGCCTTAAAAGCAGGGAAACCCACCGTTGCCGTAATGGGCACGGGTGTGGATGTGATTTATCCTAAGGTAAACACGGAATTATATGAATACATTGTGGATTACGGTACGGTTTTAAGTGAATATCCGCCCGGAACCAGAGCAACTCACTATGCATTTCCTCAAAGAAACCGTATTATCAGTGCTATTTCTATGGGAACACTGGTAGTGGAAGGGAATTTGGACAGTGGTTCTCTGTACACGGCGGACCATGCCAACAATCAGGGAAAAGATGTCTTTGTTATTCCGAATAACATTTATGCGGAAAACAGCCGCGGAACCAATCAGTTACTTAAGGAATTTGCTTTAATGGCAACCTGTCCTTCTGATATCGTGGAACGCTATGTAGACCGCTTTCCTGAATATTTGTATCAAGAGGTCAAAAAACATACTGTTCCGCATGAAACATACTTAGAATCACTAAAGAACCTTACCGATGAACAGAAACAGGTTGTTGCAGAGCTTTCCGATAAACCGAAATATATTGATGAAATTGTCAGAAGAACCGGTATGCCTGCAGGAAAGGTAAACGGTATCCTGACCCTCTTAATGCTAAACGACATTGTTTATATGGTACCCGGAAATTCTTATGCGTTGAAACTTTAGAAACAAAAAAGGAGAATCAAAACACATGGCACAAAACTTAATCATTGTGGAATCCCCTGCCAAGGCAAAAACCATTGAAAAATACCTTGGCGGTGAATATGAGGTTATTGCTTCCATGGGGCATTTAAGAGATTTGCCCAAGAAAACCATGGGGGTGGATATTGAAAATAACTTTACACCTAAATATCAGATTATGCCCGAACGTAAGGATTTGGTGAAAAAACTCAGCCAGCTTGCAAAATCAGCTGACCGTGTTTATCTTGCGACTGACCCTGACCGTGAAGGGGAAGCAATCAGCTGGCATATTGCCAATTTACTGAACATCGACGAAAAAGAACCTTGCCGTGTGACCTTTAACGAAATTACCAAAACTGCGGTAACCGAAGCAATGAAGACTCCCCGTGCCATTGATTTGGATTTGGTGGATGCCCAGCAGGCGCGCCGTATTTTGGATAGAATTGTAGGCTATAAATTAAGTCCGTTCCTTTGGAAAAAAATCAGAAAAGGGCTGTCTGCAGGTCGTGTGCAGTCTGTCACAGTTCGTATGATTTGTGACCGTGAGGATGAAATCAGCAAGTTTGTTCCCGAAGAATACTGGACCATGGATGCCGAATTTTTAACTGCTGACAAGAAAAAAATGATTTCCCGTCTGTACGGTAAGAATGGCAAAAAATTTGAGATTAAAAATGCAGAAGTTGCAGCTTTAGTGGCAAATGAATTAAAAGCCTCCGACATTACCGTGAAGAGTGTGAAGAAAACCGTGAAAAAGCGGTATGCATTTCCGCCGTACAGCACCAGTACTCTGCAGCAGGATGCTTCCCGTAAATTAAACTTTACCTCCCGTAAGACCATGTCTGTTGCCCAGACCTTATACGAAGGGGTAGAAGTGGCAGGCAAGGGCTTGCTTGGTTTAATCACCTATATGAGAACAGACAGCTTGCGAGTATCTCAGGATGCCATTTTAGCAGCAAAAGATTACACGTTAAAAAATATCGGGAAAGAATACTATCCCGACAAACCTAATGTGTATAAGAAAAAAGGTGCCAATACCCAGGATGCTCACGAAGCAATCCGTCCCACCTATATTGATTTGGAACCCGATCAGATTAAATCTTCTTTGACAAACGATCAGTATAAGCTTTATAAACTGATCTGGAACCGGTTTTTATCTTCTCAGTTAAAACCGGCGTTATTTGATGTGATTACCGTGGAAGTGGAAGCAGAGGGCGAAACTGCCGTATATAATTTCCGTTCTTCTGCACAGAATATGACTTTTGACGGTTGCATGAAATTTTATCTTGCGCCTGACGAAGAGGAAGATGATAAAGTGAAAATTCCGCCTGTGAAAGACGGAGACCCCTTAACCTTATCTAAATTGAAGGATAAACAGAATTTCACCACTCCGCCTGCCCGTTACACCGAAGCAAGCTTGATTAAAGCACTGGAAGAAAAGGGCATCGGACGTCCGTCTACCTATGCTCCCACCATTTACACCGTATTAAGCCGTGAATATATTGAAAAAGAAGGAAAAGCTTTAAAACCAACCTCCTTGGGCACTTTGGTAACCGATGTGATGAAGAAAAGCTTTGCCAATATCGTGGATGAAAAATTTACTGCTACCATGGAGGAAGAATTAGACGGCATTGAATCGGGTAAATACTGGAAAGACGTGTTGGGAGCTTTTTATGAAGACTTTCAGAAAGAGCTTTCCGAAGCAGACCAGACCGTGGAAAAAACTCCCGAAGTTACCGATGTGCTTTGTGAAAAATGCGGTGCCAATATGGTGATTAAAAGCGGTAAATTCGGAAAGTTCTTGGCTTGCCCCAACTATCCTGAATGTAAAACCACCAAACCGTTAATTAAAGAAATTGAGAATATTGCTTGTCCCAAATGCGGAAACAAGCTTTTAGAAAGAAAATCCCGCACAGGCAAAATCTTTTACGGCTGCGAAAAGTATCCCGAATGTGACTTTGCGTCTTGGGATAAGCCTACCGGAAAAACCTGTGAAAAGTGTGGCAGCTATATGGTGGTAAAAAAATACCAACGCGGAGGAAAAGAATATTGCTCCAACGAAGCTTGTGAACTGAGCGCTCCCAAGCCAAAAACCAAGACCGCAAAAACAACCAAAGAAACCAAGGAATCTAAAAAAACAGCAACGAAAAAAACAACCCGCAAAAAAGCGGAAAAGGAATAAACTATGAACCAGACCATTCATATTGTTGGCGGAGGACTGGCTGGCGTGGAAGCGGCTTATGTCATCGCCAACTTAGGCGGATTTGTGAAGCTTTATGAAATGAAGCCTCATAAAAAGTCTCCTGCCCATCATAGTGACAATTTAGCGGAGCTTGTCTGTTCCAATTCTTTAAAAGGCAACCGCATTTCCAATGCTTGTGGGTTGCTAAAGGAAGAACTGCGTCTTCTTGGCTCGCTTTGTATGAAAAGTGCGGAGTTATCCCGTGTGCCTGCAGGGGATGCTTTAGCAGTGGATCGCGACAAGTTTTCGGCATATATTACCGAAACCATCCGCAATCATAAAAACATTGAGGTAATTTCCGAAGAAGTGACTGAAATTCCGGACGGTATTTGCATTTTGGCAACAGGGCCTCTGACTTCTGAGCTGTTGGCAAAGGAAATTGCTAAGCTTTTGGGAGAAGAAAGTTTATACTTTTTTGATGCAGCTGCTCCGGTAGTGTCAAAAGACAGCATTGATATGTCTGTCTGCTATAAAATGGCACGTTATGGGAAAGGCACCGATGATTACATCAACTGTCCTTTCACCAAAGAACAGTATGACGCTTTTTACGAGGAATTAATCAACGCCAAACTTGCTCCCCTACATTTGGAAGAAGAAAAGAAAATAAAAGTATTTGAAGGGTGTATGCCCATTGAAGTGATGGCAAAACGAGGGGAAAAAACTCTGCTGTTTGGCCCCATGAAACCGGTTGGTTTACCTGACCCCGAAACAGGGAAGGAATACCATGCGGTGGTGCAGCTTCGTCAGGAAAATACGGAAGATACCATGTATAACTTAGTGGGTTTTCAGACCAATTTAACCTTTCCTGAGCAAAAGAGGGTATTCTCTATGATTCCCGGATTAGCAAATGCAGAATTCCTTCGTTACGGTGTGATGCACCGAAACACTTACATCAATGCCCCAAAAAATCTTCTGCCCACTAATCAGTTAAAACGTCATCCCAACCTGTTTTTAGCAGGGCAGATGAC
>JAZNNT010000031.1:0-10629 GCA_045580405.1 Clostridia bacterium | reverse complement strand
CAGTATTTTAAGATGGGCTTGTATGTTGATGATTTGCAAAAAATATCTGAGTTTTTGAAGGAAGTCGAAAAAATATGCAAAGTTAGGATGATAGACTATAACAGCTCAGAGAAGGTTTATGATAACAGTATTTTTTACAATACATATGTTATGGGGCTGTCTCAGATTATGGGTTTAACTACTGATATAAGCAAGGAACTTTTGGTACATGTAAATCTTGCTATGCAGACCTTGGACGAACAGGGGTTGTCTCCATATCGCACCTTTGACAGTATCAGCAAATTTGCAGAACTGCTTGGAGCTTCGAAGGGAAGGGATTTTTCTCCACGTATAACCAAACACAAAATTACTGAAAAAACCGAGATAGTATTGATAGAACCTCCTTGCGGAAGTAATACAATCATTATAAACAGCGACGGAGAGTATTTGTTTATAGACAGCGGTTATGCTTGCTATCAAGAAGAAATGCTAAACATATTCAAAGAGATAATACCTGGGTTTAATGAGATAAAAAAAACGATACTTATAACGCATGCCGATGTTGACCATTGTGGACTTTTGCCGGTATTCGACGAGGTTATTGCCAGTCATAAAACCGCAATGTGCTTAAGCAAAGAATATAATGGAAAAAATGGGTACAGGGAGGAAAATCCCCTGCACAAACCATATATTAATATTTGCAAATTACTTACTTCCTATAAGTCGGTAAATCCCGATAAGGTTACGGTATTGTGGGATGATGTGGAAAATCCTACAGAACCTCTATCGCAAATTGGTTTTTTTGATTTTGGAGAACTGCACTTTGAAGTGTATGAGGGGAAAGGCGGACATCTTCCCTGAGAAATAGTTCTTATTGACTATCGAAATCATATTGCAATTACCGGAGATATTTATATTAATGTCCACGGATTAACTCAGGAGCAGGCGGAATACAACCAATATGCTCCAATACTTATGACATCTGTTGATACCAATCCTGAGCTTTGTGCAGAAGAACGAAAGGCAATCATGCAAAGACTTGGTGTAGGAAAATGGCAAATTTATGGGGCGCATGGATTTAAAAAGGATTATTCAGTGAATGTATAATTTTCTTGATCAACGCGCAATGAGCCTGATGCTAAAAATATTGGCATCCAGATTATACAGTCTTTATAGTAAGATTGTCGAAAGTTGGCGACATGATAAAGCCTTCCCCTGGAGGGGAAGGTGGGTTGCGAAGCAACTCGGATGAGGTGGAAATGTAGGGAACAGCCTTTAGGATGTTCCGCCAATACAACATTCGGTTCGTCGAAAATCGCCGAACCCTACAACACCTTACTACCGCCGATGGCGGAGCCTCTCCTCGAAGAGAAGCCTTGTAAAGAAAAAGGAAACATTTTATTATGATTGAAGAACAGTATATCAATTTTGAATTTATCCTTCGCTATATCCGTTCGTTGGTGACGGAGGATGTGACAAAATTATACGATTTTGCCATGGATCGTGATATTCCCGTGGCAAAGCCTGAAACCACCAAGTTGCTGTATCTTTTAGCAATGATGAAGCAACCGAAAAAGGTGTTGGAATTAGGCACAGGTATCGGATGCTCTGCAGTGATTTTATCCAAAGCTATCGGAAACGATGCTAAAATTATCACCGTGGAAAAGAATCCCGAAAATTTTGCAGAGGCATGCAAGTTGTTCCAGGAAAACGGCTTAACAGAACGGATTTTCCCCAAAAACGGTGACGGAATGGATGTCTTGGAAGAGTTGGTAAATGCAGGGGAAACCTTTGATTTTATCTTTTTAGACAGTGCCAAAGGGCAGTACTATGATTACATTCCTTACCTAAAGAAACTGCTTCCCAAAGGCGGGGTGTTGGTGACCGACAATGTGCTTTATAAAGGGATGGTGGCAAATGATGACCTTTTGATTCTTCGGAAAAAAACCATTGTAAAGCGGTTACGGATGTATTTAGATGCCATCAGTCACGATGAAGAGCTGGAAACAGTGGTCATCCCCATTGGTGACGGCGTTTCCCTCACCATAAAACGATAATACCTTCGGAAAAATTTGAGGAATCCAATATGAAAAAAATGGAAAAATTAGAATTGTTGTCTCCGGCAGGGGACTTAGAAAAGCTGGAAACCGCAGGGGTTTTTGGTGCGGATGCCGCTTATATCGGCTTAAATGGACTGTCTCTTCGGGCACCTCAGCAGCTTTTTTCGGGTGACTACCTTCAAAAAGCCATCGAAATTAAAAAGAAATACGGCATGAAACTGTACGGCGCCTGCAATATGGTGATGCGAGACGGTGATTTTGCCACCTTGGAAACCGCCATCCGTGAAGCTTATGAATTGGGCATTGATGCCGTAATTGCCTCCGATTTGGGAGCCCTTTGCCTCATCAAAAAATGGTGTCCCGATTTAGAGGTTCATATGAGTACCCAGGCAAATATCCTAAATTCTGTGGCTTGTAATACCTACTATAATATGGGTGCCAAACGGGTGGTTTTGGCAAGAGAGCTTACCTTAGATGAAATTGCCACCGTCCGTGCAAACACCAATCCTGATTTGGATTTGGAAGCCTTTTGCCACGGTGCTATGTGTATTTCCTATTCGGGCAGATGCTTGTTGTCTGCGTATATGACGGGAAGAGACTCCAACCGCGGTGAATGTGCCCAGCCTTGCCGTTGGAAATATAAACTCTATGAAGAAAAACGTCCCAACTATCCCTTTACTATCGGTGGCAGCGAAAACGGAACTTATATCATGAATGCCAAGGATATGTGCATGATTGAGCATTTGGACAAGATGGCAAAGGCGGGCATTACCTCCTTTAAAATTGAGGGCAGAATGAAAACGCCTTACTATGTGGCAGTAACCACCAATGCTTACCGAAAAGCACTGGATATTTTGAAGCAAAATCCCGACAATTACCAATTGCCTCCCGAAGTTTTGGAAGAAGTCAACAAGGTAAGTCACCGTGAATATTGCCAAGGGTTTTACTTTGGCAATCCCTATGCAGACGGTCAACTGGTGCATACCTCCGACTATGTAAGAGATTACACTTTGGTTGGTGTCGTCAAAGATTATGACAGTGAAAATAAACGTCTCTACATTGAGCAGCGAAATAAATTTTATCGGGACGACATTTTGGATGTGTTAACCACAAAAGGAGAAAGTATTTTGCTTCCTGCAACCGACCTTCGCAATCCCGATGGGGAAGAAATGGAATCCGCACCTCACGCTCAGCAGATTGTGAGTATCTATTCGGAACAGGAAATCCCCAAAAATTCTATGCTTCGCCGCAAATGTAAATGGCAGGAAGATGCTTCCAATCAATCATAAGCGGTTTACCGATATGCTAAATTTGTAAGACAGGAAAGGAATGTAATGTTATGCAACCTTCTATGATTCTTGTACTGATTTTTGCAGCGTTTATGTGGTTTATTTATCAAGACCAGAATAACCGTTTGCAACAAGTCAATCCACAGAGAAAGCCTACTGTAGCTGCACTGGTAGTATTGGGTGTAGGTACTCTGGTAAAAATTTTCATTGCGCCTCAATTTGAGGGATACGCTGTGGATATGGGGACCTACAGTGCCTGGATGAATAAAGCTGCCAACGGCTTAAATGGGTTCTATGCGGAAGGCTATTTCTGTGACTATCCGCCTCTTTATATTATGATGACCGGCTTTTTCGGGTGGATTAAAAATCTGCTTGGCGGTGGGGAATACCTGACCAAACTCTTTGTCAAACTTCCGGGGATTCTTGCAGAAGGGCTTATTGGCTATGAGCTTTTAAGGGCGTACAGCAAACGGTATCCTCAACCAAAGCAGTTAGGTTTTACCCTGCTGTTAACATTGTTTCCCTCCTTTCTGATTACCGGTACTTATTGGGGACAAACAGACGGCGTTTTCTGCTATCTGATGCTTCTCACCTTCCGGTTCTTGCTGGAAGATAAGCTGACACTTTCCGCTTTACTGTTCACTCTTTCTGCATTAACCAAGCCTCAGAGCTTTTTGTTTGCCCCTTTAGTTGCAATTTTATTTATCAAGAGTGATTCCTTGGTTTTAATTCCGAAATGGAAGAACCATTTCCCGAAAGTGTTTAAAATCATCTGGAATCTTGTTGTTACGTTCCTGTTTGCACTGGCGCTGATGAGTATTTCTATGATACCTTTCAGAAACGGCGTGCCGGATCTGCCATTCTTAGTTTCCAAATACATGGAAACCTTCTCATCCTATCCTTTTGCATCCTTAAACACCTTTAATCTGTTTGGCTTATTAAACGGTAATATGAAGCCTATTACCGACAGCTTTATGTTCCTCACCTTTGAAAAATGGGGAACCCTTTTGATGGCGGTTTGTGTGCTGGGCGGTATGTTAGCCGTTATTTTCAATAAAGATAAGAAAAATCTGTTTTTGATTTTTGGGACCTATTTATTTGCCATTGTGATGTTAGGCTCCAAAATGCACGAGCGTTACTGGTATTTTGTGCCGGTTCTTCTGATGCTTTCTTTTGTATTTACCGGTAAGAAAAAATACTTTGGCATTTCTTGTCTGTTAAGCTTGACTTACTTTTTAAATCTGGATTTTGCTTTAAAATATCTGGCAGGAGTTTCCTCTGACTACTACAATATGGTTTTTGTGATTGCATCCATTGTAAACTTAGCGGTATTGTGGTATCTGGTAAGAGAAACCCTTACCGTAATTTCGCAACAGTACCCCAAGAAAGAACGAAAGGTACGGGAATATTCCGACAAATTCACCTGGAAAAGTGCCGTTGCAATTTTATGCGTGATGGTCATCTTCGGCGGTGCCGCGTTCTACCGTTTGGGCAGCACCGGTAATACACCGCAGACTTATGCGAAAATTGAGAGAGGACAGAATGTCACCTTCCGGTTGCAGGAAACTTCGGAGGTGTCTGAAATCTGCTATTTTGCAGGGTATGGCTTAAGAAATTTCAAGCTCCGTTACGAAGGAGCAGATATGGTTTCCTATGTGAATTTTAACGGAAAGCAGGAAAAATCCACCTATGTTTTCAGCTGGCAACAGGAAAAGCTGGCAAATCCGCTGGTAGACACCGTTACCTTAGAGGTTCTGGCAAGCGGTTCCGATGCAATTACCGAATGGGGCGAATTTGCATTCTTTGATGCTAACGGCAATCAGATTCCTTACACTGTTGTGGCACCTGACGGCACTGAAATTTCGGCATTCTCCGACGAGCCGTACACCGTTCCTGCAGACCCTTCCTACGAAAACAGCTTTTATTTTGACGAAATTTATCACGGCCGTGCAGCGTATGAATACAAAAACGACCTTTCCATGTATGAAACTACCCATCCGCCTCTTGGTAAATTGCTGATCACCATCGGTATCAGCTTATTCGGATGGAATACCTTAGGGGTTCGTTTTATGGGTGTGTTCTTTGCCATTCTGATGATTCCCGTGTTTTATCTTTTGGCAAAACGATTGCTTCGCTACAATAAAGTTGCATTGCTTACCACGGTGCTGTTCACCTTTGGATTTATGCACTTGTCTCATACCCGAATTTCTTCCATCGATTCCTTTATGGTGTTCTTTATTATCGCAGCATTTGCTTTCCTGCTGGAATTTGTGCACGAATATATTGAGCGGGGAATCAACTGGAAAACCTTGCTGTTTTTAGGAATTTCCGGCGTAATGTTTGGTTGCGGTGCTGCCGTAAAATGGGCGGCAATTTATCCCGGTATCGGTCTTGGTGCTATTTATCTGTTTGCCATCTGGCTTCGTTACAAAAAAGCACCGAGGAACACACAGGCAGGCAAACTGATTCTGTGGTCATTGGGATTATATGCCGTGATCCCATTCCTGATTTATTATCTGACCTACATTCCGTATTTTGGCTGCTTTAACGAACCGTTAACTTTTAAGAGATTTATTTCCGCACAGGAACATATGTTTAAATATCACAGCCAGTTAACGGCGACACATCCTTACAGTGCCAACTGGTATCAGTGGATGATTGATGCAAAACCGCTCTGGATGCATCAGGGTGTGGTTTTGGCAAACGGTTCCCGTGAAACCATTGCCACCTTCGGCAATCCCGTTCTGCTTTGGGGCGGACTGGCAGGCATTATTTACACAATGATTCACTCTGTTCGGGAAAAGAAAATTTCTTTGGCAGCATTTGTAATTTTTGCAGGATATTTCAGCCAGATGTTGCCCTGGATGTTTGTTACTCGTTGTACCTTTATGTATCATTATTTCCCCATGGTTTGCTTTTTGGCGCTTGGATTGGGATATTATTGGAAGCAACTGGCAAAAAATGGAAAATCCCTTTGGGGTGCATTGGCGGTGTGCATACTGGCGGTAGCAATGTTTGCAGTATTCTACCCCGTCTTAACAGGCATCCCTGTGGATCCTGCTTATGTGAACAAACTAAAAATCATGCCCAACTGGGTATTCTAAAAAACACTTCAATAAAAAATTTTTCTGTAAAAAAAGGATTTTGAGATATTCATGTCGAATATAACCAATAAGAGGAGCGATAACATTGAAAACTATTTTAGCAACTGATATTACCAAAACCGTTCGGCAGATGTGTATTGATGCCAATACCGTCCTGCCCGATGATGCTTATAAATCCATTTGCAATGCTTGCAAAACCGAAACCAGCCCTGTTGGCAAAAATATTTTAGAAAAACTGGTTGTGAACGCAGACATTGCCAAAGAAGAACGAATTCCCATCTGTCAGGATACGGGATATGCAGTCTTCTTCGTAGAGGTTGGCCAGGAAGTACATGTGGAAGGCAACCTCACCGATGCCATTAACGAAGGTGTCCGTCAGGGTTATACGGACGGTTACTTAAGAAAATCCGTGGTGGCAGACCCCTTAGACCGTGTGAACACGGGAGATAACACCCCTGCCATTATTCACTACGATATTGTTCCCGGCGATGCGTTAAAGATTACCATCGCACCCAAGGGCTTTGGTAGTGAAAATATGAGCAAAATTGCAATGCTTCCTCCCTCCGCAGGGTATGAAGGTGTGGTGGATGTGGTACTTAGTGCAGTGCGTTCTGCGGGCCCCAATCCCTGTCCTCCCATCGTAGTAGGTGTTTGTGTAGGCGGTGATTTTGAGCAGGCGGCGAAGCTTTCCAAGGTGGCTTTGACCTTACCCATTGGCACCGTTCCCGAAAAACCGCTATATCAGAAAATGCAGAAGGAACTGATGGAAAAAATTAATGCCAGCGATATCGGACCTGCCGGTTTAGGCGGCAATAACACCGCACTTTGGGTCAACATCATTGACCATCCCACTCACATTGCAGGCTTGCCTGTAGCGGTGAACATCTGTTGCCACGTTTCCCGTCATCTCACCAAAGTTCTTTAATTCGTTTTGGAGTGGAGTTTCCACATTCCATAAAAAATAATAGCTCGGTTCGATATGCGGAACCGATATTTACGGATTTTCCATTCGGATCGGCTAAAGCAAAGGAGAATCAGTATGAGAGTAATTTTTAACGAAAGAAAATTCCAGGCGAAAGACAGCTTTAAAGAAAAATTTGCGGCAAAGCTTTCCAAGTTTGACAAAATCTTTGACGATACCGCGGAAGCAACCGTAACCCTGTCTCTCATCAAAGATACCTACATTGTGGAATTAACCATTTTCTATAAAGACACCATCTTCCGTGTGGAAGAAGCGGATACCGATATCTGGACCGCAATGGATGAGCTGATGGAAAACCTAAAAAAACAGATCAGAAAATATAAAACCAAAATCGAAAACAAAATTAAAAAAGCTGCTGCGATTGCAGAAACTTTCCAGGATTTTGAAGCGGATGAAGAAGAAAAAGGAACTCTTTATGCACCCGAAGAAACAGAGTTTACTGTTGCCCGTTCCAAAGTGATTGCATTAAAGCCCATGTTTGTGGACGAAGCAATTTTGCAAATGAACTTGTTGGGACACACTTTCTTCGCATTCCGTAATGCAGAAAATGACGGAATCAGCATTGTGTATAAGAGAAAAGATGATAAGTACGGTATTCTGGATGTAGAATAGCACGGCTCTGTAAAAATGTGCAGCATCAATAAATCTCACCGCTCGGCAGCATATATACCTTTTGGCTTGTCAAAGCAGAGCTTTGATTCGATTTCTTAATTCTGCATCATTTTCTCATCGCTTTTCATCATTCTATGTAAGTAAAGTAAACAAATAAAAGAAAAGGCGAGCTGTCTGCTCGCCTTTTCTTTCAAAATAAGGAGAATATACATATGGAAACAAAAATTGCAGTTGTTGCTATGATGATAGAGGATGCTTCTGTCAGCGATAGGGTAAACACCCTTTTGCATCAGTATGCCGATAAGGTGGTTGGCAGAATGGGAATCCCATACAGAGAAAAGAACTTAAACATTATTTCTGTGGTGATTGATGCTGCTCCCGATGAAATTAATTCTTTATCGGGCAATTTAGGCAGACTTCCCGGCGTTCGGGTGAAAGTTTTAACTGCGTAATTTAATTTTTTTAAAAAATAAAAAGCCAAAAAACGATAAAAATTTCCAGCATATATTTCGGATATCTTCACAAACTATGACTGTCTTCCACGAAAAAGACTTTTTGGATTACGAAGGTTTCCAACAGTATTTTTTAGGGAAGGTAAATTACGAAAAGGAGATTTTAGAATCGTTATGGCAAGCAAAAAGAACTTAGTACCCGAAGCAAAAGAAGCGTTAAACAGATTCAAAATGGAAGCTGCTCAGGATGTTGGTGTTAACTTAAAACAGGGTTACAACGGCGAATTAACCTCCAAAGAAGCAGGTTCTGTAGGCGGTCAGATGGTTAAAAAAATGATCCAGTCCTACGAAAACAACATGAAATAATTTTTCTGATATTTCAGAAAAGCTTTTTCAAGGTTGCAATTTGGAACTGTATTTCGTACCATTGCATGAAAAAAACGGTATTGCATTGCAATACCGTTTTTTCATTGCTAAAAGCTATGGAGTCGGAATAAATTTGAGGTAATACTTTCGGGTTCTTGGTCCGTCAAATTCCATAAAGTATATGCCCTGAAACTGCCCTAACACAGGCTTTTTGTTTTCCACCATCAGAGTTACGGATACTCCTGCAACGGTAGAACGGATGTGTGCATGGGAGTTTCCGTCGTAGTGCAAATGGTCTTCCCGCTTGGGAAAAGCCTGACTGACTGCCGATAAAATATCTGCTTTGACGTCCACATCCACATTTTCGCTAATCACAACCGAAGCGGTTGTGTGTGGGCAATAGATGAGTAAAAACCCATCCTTCCAGTTTTGCTTTTCCACCTGTTTTTTGATTTCGGCTGTAATGTTATACATGCCTTCCGTACCGGTTACCAAACTACATGTCAGCATAGCGCACATCCTTTCATTTTTTTATTTTGATTCTTTTTTTTCAAAATGAGCCAGGGGATTCAGATCAATTGCTTCTTTCACCAGAGAATCATCGGTGTGGGTATAAATTTCGGTGGTGTTTAGGTTTTCGTGTCCCAACACTTTCTGCAACGTTTTGATGTCCACCTTCCCGTGTTTATACATCAGCGTTGCCGCCGTGTGACGAAGCTTATGAGTGGATAATTTTGTGGCATCCAAGCCTGCTTTTCGGAACAGATTTTTCATAGTATATTGAATGCCGGCTACCGAAATAGCATTCCCACGGGAAGACAGCAGCAGATAGTCTGTTTTTCCTTGAGGACGAACTGCCAAGTAGTCATCTAAAGCCTTACGGGTAGCATCATTTAAAAATAGTTGCCGTTCTTTGTTGCCTTTTCCGGTTACGGTTAAAGTATTTCCTCGAATGTGTGACAAACGGATATTTTGCAGCTCTGAAACACGAAGTCCGCAGTTTAATAAAATGGTGAGCATCAAAAAATCCCGTTCTTTTTGTTTTCCGCCAACCGAGTTTAAAAGCTGTTTTGCTTCCTCCAATTCCAAATAACGGGGAAGGGTTTTCGGCATTTTAGGCATTTCCAAATCCTTGGCAATATTTTTTTCCAAAAGATGCATCTTCACAGTAAGATATTTATAAAGAGATTTAATGGCAGAAAGCTTTCTGGCACGGGATTTGACGCCGTTTCCTTTTTCTTTGCTTAAATACATTAAGTATTCGTAAATATCTGTAATTTCAATGGATTCAATAAAGGAAATGTCCACACGGGAAATATCAATTTCCTCCATGGGAGTGTCAGAATGTTCCTTTTGCTTTACCAAATAACGAAAAAAAGTTTGCAAATCGTAGGCATATTCTTTTACCGTTAGGGGAGATTTTCCTTCAATGGTCAGCTTGTGTGATAAAAAATTACGCACCAGCTGAGAATGATTGCTTCGATAATCTGTTGCCACAAGCTAACCCTCCTTTTTCTTTTTTGGTAGTTTCAGTATAGCACAGTTTTTTCATAAATACAATAACAAACAAAAAAATCTTTGGATTTTGTCAATAAAAAAGCTGGTTTTACCGACAGATTAGACTAAATTTTTTGACTTTCATATGCTATACTGAGTGCATCTTCGATACCGTAACGAAAAGAGGCAATCCTATGTTTGAGACAACCGTCTATTTTGATGTTTTATTTTTTTATAATTTTGTGATGAATCTTCTGCTATTGTTTCTCACCTCTTATGCAAGGGGCG
>JAZNNT010000030.1:0-19313 GCA_045580405.1 Clostridia bacterium | reverse complement strand
AAGGCGAATACAAGAACCAGCTCGGCGAAGACTTCCCGGATGATCCGAAAGTACAGCTCTTCGAAGCTATCAAGGCTGTATTCCGTTCCTGGGATAACCCGCGCGCAAACATCTACCGTATGGACCACGATATTCCTTATTCCTGGGGTACCGCTGTTAACGTACAGATGATGGCATTTGGTAACATGGGTGATGACTGTGGTACCGGTGTTGCATTTACTCGTGACCCTGCTACCGGTGACAAAGGCTTAATGGGTGAATTTTTAGTAAACGCTCAGGGTGAAGACGTTGTTGCTGGTGTTCGTACTCCTATGCCTATCGCTCAGATGGCTGAAACCTTCCCCGAAGCTTTTGATGAATTTAACAAAGTTTGCGCAATCTTAGAAGATCATTACAGAGATATGCAGGATATGGAATTCACCATTGAAAACAAAAAACTGTATATGCTCCAGACCAGAAACGGTAAGAGAACTGCAAGAGCTGCTTTAAAAATCGCTTGTGACTTAGTAGACGAAGGCATGATCGATAAAAAACAGGCAGTTGCAATGATCGATCCCAGAAACTTAGATACTTTATTACATCCCCAGTTTGATGCAAAAGCATTAAAAGCTGCTACTCCTGCAGGCAGAGGCTTAGGTGCTTCTCCCGGAGCTGCTTGCGGTCAGGTTGTATTTACTGCTGAAGATGCAGAAGCTTGGAACGCACAGGGCAAAAAAGTTATTTTAGTTCGTTTAGAAACCTCTCCTGTAGATATCACCGGTATGAAAGCGTCCCAGGGTATCTTAACCGTTCGTGGCGGTATGACCTCTCACGCAGCAGTTGTTGCTCGTGGTATGGGTACCTGCTGTGTATCCGGTTGTGGCGACATCAACATGGACGAAGAAAACAAAAAATTCACCTTAGCTGGTAAAACCTATGTGGAAGGTGATGAAATCTCTATCGACGGTTCTACCGGTAACATTTACGATGGTATTATCCCCACCGTTGATGCTGAAATCGCTGGTGAATTTGGCAGAATCATGCAGTGGGCTGACGAATTCAGAACTCTGAAAGTTAGAACCAACGCTGATACTCCTGCTGATGCGAAAAAAGCTGTTGAACTGGGTGCTGAAGGTATTGGTCTGTGCCGTACCGAGCATATGTTCTTTGAAGCAGACAGAATCGCTGCATTCAGAGAAATGATCTGTGCAGATACTGTTGAAGCAAGAGAAGCTGCATTAGAAAAAATCCTGCCCTATCAGCAGGGAGACTTCGAAAAATTATACGAAGCTCTGGAAGGTAACCCGGTTACCATCCGTTTCTTAGATCCTCCGTTGCACGAATTCGTTCCTACCGAAGAAGCTGATATTGCTGCTTTAGCAAAAGCTCAGGGCAAAACCGTGGAAGATATCAAAGCTATTATTGCTTCCTTACACGAATTTAACCCCATGATGGGACACAGAGGATGCCGTCTGGCAGTTACCTATCCCGAAATTGCTAAAATGCAGACCAAAGCTGTTATCCGTGCTGCAATCAATGTGAAGAAAGCTCATCCGGATTGGAACATTGTTCCCGAAATCATGATTCCCTTAGTTGGCGACATCAAAGAATTAAAATACGTTAAAAATGACGTTGTTGCAACTGCTGATGCTGAAATCGCAGCTGCAGGCGCTGACTTAAAATACGAAGTTGGTACTATGATTGAAATTCCCAGAGCTGCTTTAACTGCAGACGATATCGCAAAAGAAGCTGAATTCTTCTGCTTCGGTACCAATGACTTAACCCAGATGACCTACGGCTTCTCCCGTGACGATGCTGGTAAATTCTTAGATGCTTACTATGATGCAAAAATCTTTGAAAACGATCCCTTTGCAAAACTGGACCAGACCGGTGTTGGTAAGCTGATGGAATTAGCTGTTACCTTAGGTAAAAAAGTTCGTCCCGAAATGCACTGCGGTATCTGTGGTGAACACGGCGGTGACCCCGTTTCTGTTGAATTCTGTCACAGAATCGGCTTAGACTATGTTTCTTGTTCTCCCTTCCGTGTACCGATTGCAAGACTGGCTGCTGCTCAGGCTGCAATCAAAGGCTAAAATACAATTTTAGTTGTAATATAGCAAAAAAAGAGTTGCGAATCTTTGGATTCGCAACTCTTTTTTATTACAAAATGACATTGCTTTTGAAATATGTTATACTGAAAAAAATTAGCAAGTCTTTTTTTGATTTTTTGTTTTGACTTAATGTGAGTATATACTGGATGCTGAAGGAGGGAAATGTTATGAAAAGAATACTGATTTTGACCACATTATTAGTTGTATTGTGTCTATGTGCTTGCGAAAAAAGAACTCCTGTACCGGAGACGAATATAAATGACATCACTACCGTGGTACAAGAGAAATCAGTAAGTGATAAACTTTTACATGATATTGAAAGTGAATACGAAGAAGAATCGAAAAAAGATGAATATATAACAACTTTAGGAATGATGGAATTAGCATATAAGTATGCAGATAAATGGGATGCTGTTTCTGCGGAGTACTATGATAAAATTATTGCTGTCACAGAAGATGTTTTTGAAAATAAAAAGGATATCATTATAGAAAAACTTGATATTCTAAGAGACGGATATGATGCATATTGTGAAAATAATTTGGATTTATATACAGAAATCTGTAATATGAGATATTCAGGAGGTAGTATTAAAGGCCCCCTTTGTGCAAGTAAATATTATGAATTGAAAAAGGAGTATGCATTAGAACTTGTTGGCTTTTATGAAGAATTAACATTTGATATGGAATACTGACAAGATTTTTACAGTCTTTATAGTAAGGATATTGCATATGAAAGCAAAAGATACAGGAGGAGATAAAATGGTTATCAAACAAAAACTTTACGACGCCATAGACAAAGATAAAGAACAGATTATTGCTATCGCAGAAGAAATTCTGAAAAATCCGGAGTTAGGTTATTTTGAAGAAAAAACTTCCGCTTTGATTCGTAAAACCTTTGATGATTTGGAGATTACATACGAATACCCGTTAGCGTTGACCGGTGTGAAGGCAACCCTTGATACCAAAAAGAAAGGCCCCAATGTTTGTATCATCGGCGAAATGGATTCTTTGATTTGTAAAGGCCATCCATATGAAGGATTCAACGGGGAAGCACACGCATGCGGCCATCATGCACAGGTGGCAGCAATGCTTGGGGCTGCAATTGGTTTAAAGAAAAGCGGTGTTTGGAGGGAATTGTGCGGAAAAATTACTTTTATGGCAGTTCCTGCAGAAGAATTTATTGATTTATCTTCTCGCAAAGCATTAAAAGAACAGGAAAAAATTTCCTACTTTGGTGGGAAGCAACAACTGGTGTATGAAGGTGCCTTCCGGGATGTGGATATTGTTATGATGATTCACGCACAGACAGAAGCATCGGAGACGAAATTCTATTCCAGAACCTCTAACTTAGGCTTTATGGCGAAAACCGTTACATTTCGTGGAAAAGCGGCTCACGGAAGCCGTCCCGATGAAGGTGTAAATGCTTTAAATGCGGCAGCTCTTGCTATTTTGGGAATCCATTCCAATCGTGATACCTTTACCGAGGAAGAACACATTCGGATTCATCCCATTATCACCAAAGGTGGTGATGTGGTGAATTCTGTTCCGGATGAGGTTTGTATGGAAACTTATGTGCGAGGTGCTTCTTTTGATGCGATTCGTAAGGGGAATGAGGCAGTGAACCGTGCAGTGCAGGGAGCGTCTCAGATGATTGGCACCGAAGTGTTCATTGAAGATATGCTTGGCTTTTTGCCATTAAAGGAATGTGATGCCGTTAATGATGTGATGGATGAGGTAGCAAAAGAAGTGCTGGGAGAAAACACATTGATACACGGTGTGCCGGCGGTGGGTTCTTCCGATATTGGTGATATCAGCAGTATGATTCCCACGGTTCAGCCATCCATTGGCGGTTTTTCCGGTACGATTCATTCCAAAGACTTTTTGGTTTCAGCTCCGGAGGTTGCATACATTGGTGCAGCGAAAATTTTAGCTGCTACTATAGTTGAACTTCTTACAAATCATGCGGCAAAAGCTACGAAAGTGATTGAAAACTTCACGCCTTTATTTACGCAGGATGAATATATTGCTTATTTGAAACAAGGCAGAATATAAGAAAAAAACGAATTGTATGAAATCATGCAATTCGTTTTTTTATAGACAAAAATAGTCAAATTAGTGGTTTTTCTATTGACAAAATCAGTGATTAGGTGTATGATTGTATCGTTGGAATTTGATTCCAAAATAAGCAGAGTAGGAAATAATGCGTTAAGTGAAAAGAGAACGGGAAGTTGTCTCTTTTACGAAAGATTGAAAAGGTGTAAAGTATCGAAGGTTTCAAACAGGAAATCAAAAGATACCAGAAGATATCAAAAGAATCTGCGATATTATTTCCGCATTCCGTTGCTACAAAAGAATACATTTGTCATTTTTATATTGATATATAAAAACGACGTCTTGCTTTCCTTTTTGTAGTGTGGTACAAGAAAGGATTTTTTTATGTCTGAAAAAAGAAATTTGAAAAAACTGGTTTATTTGGCATTTTTGGTAGCTTTGAACATTGTGCTGGTGCGATTGCTTTCTCTGCAGTTGACTCCGGTATTCCGGCTGGATTTTGGCTTTGTTCCCATCTCTTTGGCAGGAGCAATGTTCGGTCCTGTATGGGGCGGTATTGCCGGCGGGCTTTCAGATATTGCCGGAATGCTGTTTAACAGTAAGGGAATGGCGTTTTTTTTCGGATGGACATTGAATGCCATTTTACATGGCGTTTTTTACGGGTTGTTTCTTTATAAAAAAGAGAAAACCTTGCTAAGAATTTCCCTTTGTGTTTTGATCAAAGGAATAGTGATTGACTTAATTTTAGGTAGTATCTGGGGAGCAATGTTCCGTGGCGGATTGCACCTGATTGGTTTTGTTATTTGGGAACGGATGCTTCAATGCCTTATTAAAATTCCGGTGGAAATTGTAACGGGTTACTTCCTGCTTCGGACACTTTCTTACCACCTGAAGGAATTGCAACAAACTTCCCGGCAGGAATTTGTCCGATATGCCAATAGTTTTCAGACGGTAATCAACTTAGGGCTGGAGCGGATTTCCAAGCTTTTGGAATGTGTTGGAAACCCTCAGGATAAACTTTCTGTTATTCATGTGGCAGGGACTAACGGAAAGGGTTCGGTATGTGCATTTCTACAAACGATGCTCACGAAATCCGGTAAGAAAACCGGTAAATTTATTTCTCCCAACATGCTGCGGGTTAACGAAAGAATCACCGTTGATGGTGTGGAAATTTCCGATACGGATTTAGAACGACTTCTTTTGAAAATGGAAAGTTATTTACCGAAAGTCAAGGAGGCAACGGGCGAAATTCCTTCACAATTTGAGGTGTGGACTGCAGTTGCATTTTGTTATTTTCTGGAGCAAAACTGTGATGTTGTTGTTTTGGAAACCGGGCTTGGCGGCCGATATGACGCTACCAATGTGGTTAGAAAACCGCTTTGCAGTGTAATTACCAGAATTGCCATTGACCATGAGACATATCTGGGCAACACTGTTGATAAAATTGCTTATGAAAAAGCAGGGATCATTAAAGAAGGCGTTCCGCTGATTACTCTTGCCCAGGATGATGCAGCTATGGATGTTTTAACAGCGGTCGCACAAGAAAAAAATGCTCCGGTGTATGTTGCCGAAGAATCAACCGTTGGCAATCCAAAACAATGCCGCGAAATTTTTTCCTATAAACATTTGGAGAATCTTGTTTGTGGCATCCTGGGGTATCACCAGATTGAAAATGCATCTTTAGCGGTAGAGACAGCACTGTATTTGAACTTGACAGAAAGTAATATTCGAGAAGGATTGCATGAAGCCAGACATATTGGAAGATTTGAATTGGTTGAAGAGGGCTTGCTGTTTGACGGTGCTCATAATTTAAACGGAATGCTGGCTCTTAAGAAAAGTCTGGACAGATATTATCCTGATACTGAAAAAATATTTGTGGCTGCCTTTATGAAGGATAAAGATATTGTGAAAGGCTTATCCGTATTTTCAGGCGAAACTTTTTATTTCACCTCGGTTAAAAATAATGAACGTAGCGAAACGCCAGAAAACTTATGTGAAAAAGGGAAGCTGAGCGGTGTGTTCGGAACTGCTTTTTTGGACTTGGAATCTGCAATTTCCGCTGCAAAAAATACCAAAAAACTGATTGTGGTATGCGGTTCCTTGTACCTTTATCAGGATTTGTACCAAATTATCGAAAAAAACAGAAAAAATTAGCAGAAAATTCGTGGAAAACACTTGCTTTTTCCACGAATTTTTGTTATAATAAAATGATTCAATTTATCTATTATTTGTCAGAAATTATCAGAAAAGGAAAACACTGGTATGTACTTAAAAACCATTGAGCTTAATGGCTTCAAATCTTTTCCCGATAAAACTGTATTAGACTTTACAGGGGGCGTCACCACCATTGTTGGTCCCAACGGCAGCGGTAAGAGTAATATTTCCGATGCAATCCGTTGGGTGTTGGGGGAGTCCCGTGCGAAGTCTCTTCGTGGCGGCAATATGCAGGATGTTATTTTTTCGGGAACCGCCAGAAGAAAGCCGATGAATTATGCTGAAGTTTCTGTCACCATAGATAATTCTGATCATGCACTACAAATTGATTTTGATGAAGTCATGGTAACCCGTCGCGTTTATCGTTCCGGTGAAGGGGAATATTTTATTAATAAGTCGCCTTGTCGCATGAAGGATATTAATGAACTTTTTATGGACACCGGTCTCGGTCGTGACGGCTATTCTATTGTCGGACAGGGGAAAATCGATGAAATTATTTCCGGTAAACCTCAGGACCGCAGAAACTTTTTTGAAGAAGCTGCAGGAATCTCCAAATACCGTCATAAAAAAGATGAAGCTGAACGGAAACTGACTCAGACTAATGATAATCTTCTTCGTTTAAATGATATTTTGGCTGAATTGGAGCAGCGTCTTCCCGGATTAGAAAAGTCTTCCAGAAAAGCAGCGGCATATCTGGAATTAAAAGATGAGCTCCGGATTTTAGAGATTCGTTATTGGTGTCGTCACTTAAAAAAATACAGAGAATTACTTACTGAATTAGGCTCTAAACAGGAAAAGCTGGCTGCTGATATGGATACGGCAAACAAACGGATTGAAGAACTGGATCAAGAAGCACTGCAGCTAAGTCAAAAGCGTCGGGAAGCGGATCTGTTAACCGAAGAATTTCATAAAAAAGAAAAAGACTATGAATATAATATTGCAGCATTTGAAAACCAGATTAATTTATATCAGGTAGAAATTGAGCGAAACATTCGTGATATCGAACGTTTGAATAACGAAACAGAAACCGATAAGATGCGCCTGAACCGATATGAAGCATTGATTTCTGACCGTGAAGAGAAGATCAATCAGTTGCGGGAAAACCGAAAAAATATTGAAACTGAAATGGAAGCGTTTTCACATCTTCAGAGCGAAATTGACGGATTGTATCAGGAAGTAGAAACACTCCAGAAGAATTTGGAAGAAAGCCGTTTCAAGCGTTCAGAACTGACTGTGGAACGAAATACCAAGCAAGGAAAGGTGATGTATCTTTCCGAATTGGAGAAAAACTACGAAGGATACCAGAAAAGTGTTAAGGAAATTTTTTCTGCCTCAAAAAACGGTTTTCTCGGAAGTGTCACTCTCTATGGCACCTTGGCAGATATTATCAAAGCCGATAAAAAAACAGCATTGGCTTTTGATGCAGTTTTAGGAAACGCTCTTCAGAACATTGTTGTGGAAGATGAGGAGGATGCCAAGGAGGCAATTAACTACTTAAAAAAACATGAGCTTGGCCGTGTTACCTTTTTGCCGGTTCAAACGGTGAAAGAACGGGAATATGACTTTGGCAAAGCATTAAGTGAAAACGGTGTAATCGGGAAGGCAACTGAATTGGTTTCCTATCAACCGAAATTTAACGGAATTGTATCCGGTCTTTTAGGCAAAACTTTGGTGGTTGACAGCTATCAGGC
The DNA here is from genome assembly GCA_045580405.1 of Clostridia bacterium. Lineage (GTDB taxonomy): Bacteria > Bacillota > Clostridia > UMGS1840 > UMGS1840 > SIG452. The sequence continues at coordinate 11,266 of JAZNNT010000030.1, read as the reverse complement.
AGCAGCCTCCATTGCCAGAAAATATCATCACAGCTTTCGTATTGTAACCTTGAGTGGAGAGGTCTTTAATGCGGGAGGCTCCATTGTGGGCGGTCAGATATTAAAATCTGCAGGGTTTTTATCCAAAAGCGCCAACATTGAAGAATTAAAAAATGAAATCAAACAAATTGATAAAACTCTTCTGGCTATGGTGCAGGCGGAAACCGACCTGAATTATTCGATTGATTCTAAAAAACTACAGGCAGAAACACTGTCGGAAGGTCTTTCGGAATTAAATCAGAAGAAGGCATATCTTTCCTTTATCGAACAAGGAATCCGCGATGAAATTGAACATCAGAAAACAGTGTTGTCGGAAAAGGAAGAATATGAGCTTCAGCTTTCCAACAAAAATAAGGAATCTAATGGATTAGTGCTGCGTAACGAAGCTCTGGCGGAGGATATCGAATTTAAACAGGAGCAAATTAAACAAGAAAAACAGCATCTGAAGGATACCATGGCGGAACTGGAAGCAGTTCGAGTGCAAAAAGAATCGATTGACGAAACCTTTCTTGCACAACAAGATGCTCAAAAGCAGGCACGGGATGCTATTTTGGTGTTGGAGCAGGAGCTTTCTAAATTAACAGTAAAAGCCGAAAAGCTTCAGCATGATATTGAAGTATATACCGAAAACCTGTGGGAGCAGTATGAGTTAACTTATTCTCAGGGGTTGGAGCTTGTTTCTACCGAAGAGGGGGAAGCAGAAAACGACCGCAAGCGAATCGGAGAATTAAAGTCTAAGATCAAATCTTTGGGAGATGTCAATTTATCTTCTGTGGAAGAATACCGGGAAGTTCACGAACGGTATTCTTTTATGAAAAAGCAGGAAGATGATTTAAAAGGCGCCAAGGAAGAACTGGAAACCTTGATTTCTGACATGCTTTCCATTATGAAAACAGATTTTATTACGCAATTCAATTTGATTCACGAAAATTTTAAGGAAACATTTCAGGAACTCTTTAACGGAGGTAATGCTTCGTTAAAATTAACCGAGCCGGACAACGTGCTGGAAAGTGGCATTGAAATTATTGTGCAGCCCCCCGGCAAAAAACTGGAAAGTATTTCGTTGCTGTCGGGCGGTGAAAAGGCTTTTACTGCAATTGCTCTCTTATTTTCTGTTTTGAGTTTAAAACCGTTGCCATTTTGTGTATTCGATGAAATTGAGGCAGCGTTGGATGAGGTGAATGTATACCGTTTTGCAGAGTATATTAAAAACTATAAGCACAAAACGCAGTTTATACTGGTGTCTCACCGACGTGGCACGATGGAAAATGCAGACACATTATACGGAGTAACAATGCAGGAAAAAGGAGTTACCAAACTGGTTTCTTTGAAGATGAAAGATGTTATTACCGAAGATTAAAGGAGTTAAACAATGTTTTTTATTGATAAATTTAAACGTGGCATTGAAAAAACTAAAAAAGCAATGTCAGAAGGTATCAACAACGCCTTCAAAATTTTCAAACGGATCGACGAAGACCTGTATGACGAACTGGAAGAAATTTTAATTTTATCAGATATCAGCGCAGAAAGCTCCGCATTTATTATTGAAGAATTAAGAAAGCGGGTCAAACAGAAACATCTGACGGAAGCGGAAGAAGTAAAAAAAGAAATCAAATTGATTATTTCTGAGATTCTCTCTCCTGATCATACGTTAAAAAAAGAAAACAAACCATACATTATGATTTTAGTTGGTGTTAACGGAGCAGGAAAAACCACCACCGCAGGGAAACTGGCATATCAGTTTTCCAAAGAAGGAAAATCTGTGATTTTAGCGGCTGCAGACACCTTCCGTGCCGCAGCAACCGAGCAACTGCAGGTATGGGCAGAACGTAGTGGTGCTGATTTTTTCTGTGGTGAAGCAGAGCAGGATCCGGCTTCTGTGATTTATCAGGCTGCAGAACATCTGAAAAAAACTGGAAAAGATGTTTTAATTTGCGACACTGCTGGAAGACTGCAAACAAAAAAAGGTCTTATGGACGAATTGTCCAAAATGCATCGTATTTTAAAACAGCAGACCGGTGCGGAATTTATTGAATCTTTGCTGGTTGTGGAAGCAGCTACCGGACAGAATGCCTTGCTGCAGGCACAAAGTTTTTCTGAAGCAGCAGGCTTAACCGGTCTTATTTTAACCAAATTGGACGGAACGGCAAAAGGCGGCGTAATTATTCCGTTGGTTCAAAAAACCGGCTTGCCTGTAAAACTGATTGGTGTTGGGGAACAGTTGGAGGACTTAATGGATTTTGATCCTGTTTCCTATGCAGAGGAATTGTTTGATTAGGGATTGTTTCATTTCATGAGGAGTGAATATTTGTGAACAACGGCTTTAAAAAAACAGTGATAGGGTTATCGATTGGAATTGGTGTTGTTTTGTTGATGACGATTCTGATTACCGGTTATCATTTTTATATGCAATACATTCAAATTCGGGAAGTAGGGCAAAATTTCGCTTCCGTTTTTCTGAAAAATGTCGTGGTGCAGCAGCTCATTCATCTGGTAAGCTTTTTGGTAGTGTTTTCTGCCATATTTTTCAGTTTGCTTCGAGTTCGGAAAACGATGATGAATATGGATGAAACATTTGGATTCTTAAAACCAATGTTCCCGATATGGCTGTTATCTTTAACACTGGCAGTTTTTGCCGGATTTTTTATCAAGGATGCAGTATGCTCCAAATTTTTGATGATGATTAATACAACAGAATGGGGACTGACTGATCCGATTTTCGGGCAAGATGTTTCTTACTATGTGTTCATCCGGCCATTTGCAATTGCAGCGTTAGACAGCTGTATGGGAATTGCAATATTTGTCTCTATTTTGGTTTCCGTTTTATATGTGCTTTTATACGGACGTCTGGGCGTCACAAATTTAAAAGAATTTGTTCACAATAAAAAAATTATTACACACATTGTTTTTCAGCTTTTGATTATTGTGTTGATTCATCTTTGCTCTTATAAGTTTAAAGCAGAAGATATTTTGTATTCTGAATTTGCCGGAATATCCGGTGCAGGATTTACAGATGTTCATATTTGGTTAAAGTACTACAGAATTATGCCGTATATTGGTGCAGTAGTAATGATTAGTGTTCTTATTTTCTTAAATAGGGCAAAATTTAAATATGCAATTTTTACAGCATTGATCATTCCTGTTGTGTTAATCGGTTTCACAGCAAGTGCTTTGATTACGCAGTATTTTCAGGTAAAACCTGCAGAGGTGCAAATGGAAGCACCATATATCGGATATCATATTGATGCTACCAGAACCGCATATGGTGTGCATGATATGTTGGAACAGGAATTTCCGGCAGAAAACAACTGGACATCGGAAGATGCGACAGAGAATTATGATGCAATTGAACAGATTGGTTTGCTTGATCTGGATGCAACCCATACAATTTTAGGTCAGCTTCAGGGGATCCGTGATTATTATGAGTTTATTGATATCGATACAGTAAATTATGAAATCAATGGTAGCAAAAAAGCCGTTATGGTTTCTCCCCGTGAACTCAAAAAGCTGGAGGAATCTCCCACGTCACAAAGCTATACAAATGACAAAATGCGATTTACCCATGGATTCGGAGCTGTAATGCTGCCGGCGGATTCCGTTACCTCAGATGGGCATCCTGTTTTTTATGTAAAGGATACTCCTGTCACTTCTACAGTACCTGAGATAAAAATCACAGAGCCCCGGATTTATTACGGAGAATATGACGATGACTATTCTGTGGTGAATACTTTGGTAAAAGAATTTGACTACCTTTCTAACGGAAAGGCTGTTGAAAATTCATACCAGGGACAATCCGGCATTTCTTTAAATGGACTGAACCGATTCTTGTTTTCTATTCATTACGGAGATTATCAATTACTTACTTCCGGTTTTATTACGGCAGAAAGCAAGTTGCTAATCAATACCAATGTGTTGGATCGCGTCAGAATCGCAGCACCATTTTTAACATTTGATGAAGATCCGTATTTACTGGTGGATGCGGACGGACATTTGAAATGGATTGTGGATGCCTACACTACCACAAAATATTTTCCGTATGCGGAAAAGTATGAAGAAGATTTTAATTATATCCGAAATTCCGCTAAAGCGGTGGTAGACGCTTACGACGGTACAGTAGAGATTTATGTTACTGATCCGACTGATAAAATCATCAATGTATATCAGAAAATATATCCGGATGTATTTATGAAGGAAGCATTTCCTAAGGATTTGAAACAGAGCATCAGATATCCTGAAACGTATTTTGGTATTCAGACTGAAATATTAAAGCGGTATCATATCAATGATGCTGCAACGTTTTATAATCGTTCAGATGATTGGGAGATTGCAAATGAGATTTTCTCAGAATGCTCCTCCTGGCAAGAAAGTATTTCAGAAGATCAGAAAAAAACCAGAATGAAGCCCTCTTATCAGATGCTGATGAGAGACGGCCAACAGGAACTGACCTTATTGATTCCTTTCACCGAAAAAGGAAAGGATACTATGGTCGCATGGTTTATAGCCGGTTCCGACGGAGACTGCTACGGAAAATTAACTTTGGCGCAGTTTCCTCAGGAAAAGACTGTCTACGGACCGCTTCAAATTGAAAAACGTATTAATTCTGACCCTAAAATTGCACAGGTAATGTCTGCCTGGGGATCCGGTGAGTCCACCATTATTCGTGGAAATTTAATTACGGTTCCCGTTGCAGATTCTGTTTTATATGTAGAACCGATTTACGTAACTGCCGGGAAAAATACATTTCCGGAATTAAAAATGGTGATTGCAGCCTATGACAGTAAAATTGCCATTCATTCCACATTACGGCAAGCAGTGGATACTTTGTTTACTCCCGTCGATTCTGCGGAAGAAACCGTTAGCGGTATACCACCTGTCTTATCGGAGCCTGTGATTCCGTTACCGCAAGTTGATATCAGCGATGACAGTATCAGAAAAATTACGGAAGCATATAATCGGGTTCGTGAGGCATCTCAGAACGGTAACTGGGAAGAATTTGGCAAAGGGATGGCTGAGCTGGAATCTATTATTCATGAATTAAACGGCATTACCAATGATGACGAGGACATAGAGGAATAAAATATGAGAAAGTTACTATCAGATACCGTTGTTGTAAAAATCGGGACCAGTTCCTTAACCTATGACAACGGAAAAATGAATTACAGAAGAATTGAAAAGCTGGTAATGGTGTTATCAGATCTTCAGAATCAGGGTAAAAAAATTGTTTTGGTATCTTCGGGCGCCATTGGGGTTGGAGTAGCAAAACTGAATCTTCCCAAAAAGCCGACCGAAGTGAAGGAAAAGCAGGCAACTGCAGCGGTTGGTCAATGTCAGCTGATGGCAATTTACGACAAGTTTTTTGCTCAGTACGGCAAAGATGTGGCTCAAATTCTGATTACCAAATACATTATTGATAATGAACATTCCCGCCATAATGCAGAAAATACATTTTCTGTTTTGTTGGATATGGGTGTGATTCCGATTGTCAATGAAAATGACGTTATCTCTACGGAAGAAATTGAATTTGGGGACAATGATACCTTATCTGCATATGTTGCAAGATTAGTTGGTGCGGATTTACTGATTATTTTAACAGATATCGACGGTTATTATAATGATAATCCGAAAGAAAACCCGGCTGCGAAACTGATTTCAGATATCTATGAGATTACAGATGAAATCAAGGAAAAGGCAGGCGGTGCAGGTTCTAAATTAGGTACCGGCGGTATGTATACCAAGATTTTAGCTGCTGAAATTGCAAAAAAGGACCAAATCACTACTGTGATTGCGCAAGGCGATGATCCTGAAATTATTTATGAGATTGTTGACGGAGAATCGGTTGGTACAGCATTTCACGGAAAGGAAACGGTGTAGAATGGAATTAAGAGAACAAGCTTTATTGGCAAAAGAAGCAAGCTACACGTTAGCTCTGGCAGGGATTTCTCAGAAAAATGATGCTCTTTTAAAAATTGCTGACCATCTACTGAAAAATACAGACTATATTTTATCAGAAAACGAAAAAGATCTTGCAAATGCAGAAGTAAATGGAGTACGTCCTACCATGATAGACCGTCTTCGTCTGACAAAAGAGCGAATCGCAGACATGGCAGAAGGTGTCCGTCAGGTTGCTGCATTAAAAGATCCGGTTGGAGAAGTTATCAATATGACGGAACGTCCCAACGGTTTGGTGATTGGCAAAAAGAGAGTTCCCTTAGGGTTGGTTTGCATTATTTACGAAGCTCGTCCCAATGTTACGGTCGATGCGGTTTGCCTGACTTTAAAAACAGGGAATGCAACATTGCTTCGTGGCGGTAAAGAAGCGTTATGCTCCAACCTTGCACTGACCAAGGTGATGAAAGAAGCAATCGTTTCGGCAGGACTTCCTGAAAGCACAGTAGAATTACTGTCTGACACCAGCCGGGAAACAGCCAAAGAAATGATGAAGTTAAACGGTATCGTGGATGTGCTGATCCCCAGAGGCGGTGCAGGACTCATCAAAACCGTGGTAGAAAATGCAACTATTCCTGTTATTGAAACGGGAACAGGAAACTGCCATACTTATGTAGATGATTCGGCTGATTTAGACATGGCACTTTCCATCTTGGTAAATGCCAAAACACAACGTCCTTCTGTTTGTAATGCTTGCGAAAGCTTGCTGGTTTCCAAAAAAGTTGCCGAAGAGTTTTTGCCGATGGCAAAAAAAGTGTTGGAAGAGAAAGGCGTGGAACTTCGCGGTTGCGAAAAGACTTTGCAGATTATTTCCGCAAATCCTGCCAGTGATGAAGATTTTTATACGGAATATAACGATTTGATTCTATCTGTGAAAATTGTTTCCGGCATTGATGAAGCAATTTCTCACATTAATACACACAATACCAAACACTCTGAGTGTATTGTAACAAACAGCTACGAAAATTCTCAGAAGTTTTTAAAATCTGTGGATGCGGCAGCAGTATATGTGAATGCTTCCACACGTTTTACTGACGGATTTGAATTTGGCTACGGTGCGGAGATTGGTATTTCCACTCAGAAACTTCATGCACGAGGTCCTATGGGACTGGAAGCTTTAACGACTGTGAAATATATTATTTACGGAAACGGTCAGATTCGTGGATAAATAAAGAGAAAAGATTAGAAAGGAGGAATCCTGATGTTTGTTGATATGGCGCGAATTTTCATTAAGGCGGGAAATGGCGGAAACGGTGCAGTTGCTTTCCATCGGGAAAAATATGTGGCATCCGGCGGACCTGACGGAGGGGATGGCGGAAAAGGCGGCGACATTATTTTTGTGGCAGACCGTAATTTATCAACCTTAATGGATTTTCGTTATAAAAGAAAATATGTTGCCGAGCACGGCGGAAACGGTGCAGGAGGAAAATGTACCGGGAAAGATGGTGCTGATTTAATTATCAAGGTTCCTGTTGGCACTGCAATTAAAGATAGTGATTTAGGTGTTTATTTAGCGGATTTATCCGAAGATGGAAAACAGGTGATTGTTGCCAAAGGTGGAAAAGGCGGATTTGGGAATGCCAGATTTGCCACACCAAAACGTCAGGCTCCCCGTTTTGCCAAACCCGGCAGAAAAGGGGAAGAGCTGAATGTTGAACTGGAATTAAAAATGCTGGCTGATGTTGGACTTTTAGGATTCCCTAATGTCGGAAAATCTACGCTTCTTTCTATGGTAAGCTCCTGTAAACCCAAAATTGCCAACTATCATTTTACAACTTTGATTCCCAACTTAGGTGTGGTGGACTTTGGGGAAGGGGAAAGCTTTGTAATGGCAGATATCCCCGGTATTATTGAAGGTGCCAGTGAAGGTGTTGGGTTAGGCCATGCTTTTTTAAGGCATACTGAACGAACCAGACTGCTTCTGCATGTGATTGATGTTTCCGGATTTGAAGGCAGAGATCCCATCGAGGATTTTCATACCATTAACGAGGAATTAAAGCAGTATTCCCAGCGTCTTTGCCAAAAAGAACAAATTGTGGTGGGAAATAAAATTGATTTGGTATATGACAAATCGACCTTGGATGAATTCCGTTCCAAAATGGAAGCAGACGGATACAAAGTATTCTTTATTTCCGGAGCCACCCGGGAAGGTGTGGACGAACTGATGGCATACACCAGAGAAAGACTGTCTCAGATTCCGCCGGAAGAAGCAGTGGAAGTAGTTGACAGAGAGCTTCTGGTCAGAGAATCCCAAGAACCCTTCACCATTATCCGAGAAAATGACGTATTTATTTTAGAAGGGGATTTACCGGAAAAATTAATCAATTCCACAAACTTTACCGACTACGAATCTCTGCAGTATCTGCAAAGGGCATTGATCAAGTCGGGAATCATCGCTGCTTTAAAAGAAAAAGGTGCAAAAGAAGGCGATACCATTATCATTGATGATGCTCAGTTCGATTTTGTGGAATAAGATTTGATAAATTAGTCAAAATCTTTGGAAAGATATTGACATTATTCCAGAAATATTGTAAAATAGATACAATAATCATTTTTAAGTTCAAAAAGAGAAAGAAGGAGAAAAAAAGTGGCTTATTTTTTTGAAAATGAATCTCATACCTTCAGTGAATATCTGCTGGTTCCGGGTTATTCCTCCTGTGAATGCATTCCGGATAAGGTTAGTTTAAAAACACCTTTGGTAAGATACAAAAAAGGACAGGAAGAATGTCCCATCAGTTTGAATATCCCGATGGTTTCTGCGATAATGCAGTCTGTATCCGGGGAAAAACTGGCAGTTGCTTTAGCGATGGAGGGTGGCGTATCTTTCATTTACGGTTCTCAGACCATTGAAGAAGAAGCTGATATGGTGCGCCGTGTCAAAGCACATAAGGCAGGCTTTGTTTACAGTGACTCCAATATCAAACCTGACCAGACTTTAGCAGATATTTTAGAGCTGTTGGAAAAAACAGGTCACTCTACCGTGGCTGTTACTGATGACGGTAAGCCTAACGGTAAGCTTTTAGGTGTCATTACCTCCAGAGACTACCGTGTTTCCAGACTTTCTTTAGATGTAAAAGTCTCTGAACTGATGACTCCGCTGGAAAAATTGATTACCGGAAATGCAAGAACCACTTTAAAGGAAGCGAATGATATTATTTGGGATCATAAATTAAATTCTCTTCCCATTGTGGACGATAACGGTAAATTGATGTATTTTGTATTTCGGAAAGACTATTCTTCCCATAAAGAAAATCCGTTAGAATTATTGGATTCCGATAAGCGTTACGTTGTGGGTGCAGGGATTAATACTCGTGACTACGAAGAAAGAATTCCTGCATTGGTAGAAGCCGGAGCAGATGTGTTATGTATCGATTCATCTGAAGGTTACACCGAATGGCAGAAGAGAACATTGGAATTTGCAAGAGCAAAATACGGTGATAAAATTAAAATCGGTGCCGGCAATGTTGTGGATGCAGAGGGTTTTCGTTTCTTAGCAGAAGCAGGTGCAGACTTCATTAAAGTTGGTATTGGCGGCGGCTCTATCTGTATTACCCGTGAAACAAAAGGGATTGGTCGCGGACAGGCTACCAGTGTAATTGATGTTGCAAAGGCAAGAGACGAATATTTTAAGGAAACCGGTATTTATGTGCCCATTTGCTCAGACGGCGGTATCGTACATGATTACCATATCACATTAGCATTAGCTATGGGTTCTGACTTTGTAATGTTGGGCAGATACTTCTCCCGTTTTGATGAAAGTCCTACCCAAAAAGTAAACATTAACGGTAATTATTTCAAAGAATATTGGGGCGAAGGTTCTAACCGTGCAAGAAACTGGCAAAGATATGACAGTGGAGGACAGGCGAAACTTTCTTTTGAAGAAGGTGTTGATTCTTATGTTCCTTACGCAGGCTCCTTGCATGATAACGTAAGCGTTACTTTGAAGAAGGTAAAATCCACTATGTGTAACTGCGGTGCATTAACCATTGATGAGCTGCAGGAAAAAGCAAAACTGACCCGTGTTTCTTCTACCAGTATTGTGGAAGGTGGCGCTCACGACGTTATCTTAAAAGACAAAGCAATCGGCAAATAATCCGTGAAAGTTGTTTATTTTTACTAAAATTTATATTTAGATGAAAAAATGATAAAAAAAGCTTGATATTTTTTTGTCAATGTAGTATAATAGGTAAGGTTTGTGAAAGAGGAAATTTTTTCCTTGCAAAACTTCGTTAAAAAAATTTTATATATGGCAGAATTGCCAAGTACGTAAGAAAGGAATGTGCCGGGTTCGGCACAGGTATTTATCATGAAAGCAAGAGTTGGTATTAACGGTTTCGGTAGAATCGGTAGACTGGTATTCAGAGCTGCAATGGAAAACGGCAAGGTTGACGTTGTTGCAATCAATGACCCCTTCATTGATTTAGAATACATGGTATACATGCTCAGATACGACTCCATCCATGGTCAGTTCAAAGGCGATATCGAAATCAAAGGTGACAAATTAGTTGTAAACGGCAAAGAAATCGACGTTTACGCTTCTATGAATCCCGAAGAAATTCCGTGGGGTGCTTCCAAAGTAGACTTCGTTGCAGAAGCTACCGGCGTATTCACCACTTTAGACAAAGCAGAAGCTCACATCAAAGCTGGTGCTAAAAAAGTTGTTATCACCGCTCCTTCCAAAGATGCTCCTATGTTTGTAATGGGTGTTAACAACACTTCTTACGACAGCTCTATGAAGATCATTTCCAATGCATCTTGTACCACTAACTGTCTGGCACCTTTAGCAAAAGTTATCAATGACAAATTCGGTCTGGTTGAAGGTTTAATGACCACCGTTCATTCTACCACCGCTACTCAGAAAACCGTTGACGGTCCTTCCAAAAAAGACTGGAGAGGCGGTAGAGCAGCTGCAGGTAACATCATTCCTTCTTCTACCGGTGCTGCTAAAGCTGTAGGTAAAGTTATTCCCGAATTAAACGGTAAATTAACCGGTATGGCTTTCCGTGTACCCACTTTAGACGTATCTGTTGTTGACTTAACCTGTACTTTGGCTAAACCCGCAACCTACGATGAAATCGTAGCTGCTGTAAAAGAAGCTGCAGACGGTGAAATGAAAGGTATCTTAGGTTATACTGATGAAGCAGTTGTTTCTTCCGATATGATCCACGATTCCAGAACCTCTATCTTCGATATCGATGCAGGTATTGCATTAAACGATAAATTCGTGAAATTAGTATCCTGGTATGATAACGAATGGGGTTATTCCAACAAAGTTGTTGAC
>JAZNNT010000029.1:0-5391 GCA_045580405.1 Clostridia bacterium | reverse complement strand
CCACAATCAGTTGGATGCTAATTTGATATATGTGGCTGCTACCGACCGTTTCTTAGATCTGTTGGCAGGCGTGTCTGATCCTGAGAAAAAACGCAAAATCATCGGAGCAGAGTTTATTAACGTGTTCGATGAAGAAGCTGCAAAATTAGACGGTATTGAGTTTCTGGCACAGGGTACCATTTATCCCGATATTTTAGAAAGTATTAAAGCGGCAGAAAGCGGAAAACCCGTAAAGAGTCATCACAATGTGGGTGGATTGCCTGAAGAAATGAAAATGAATCTGGTAGAACCCGTGAAACTGCTCTTTAAAGACGAAGTCCGTGTGGTTGGGGAAGCATTGGGTCTGCCCCATGCTATGGTATACCGTCAGCCCTTCCCGGGTCCCGGCCTTGGTGTGCGTTGCTTAGGCGCCATCACCCGTGACAGACTTCATGCCCTCCGTGAAGCAGACGCTATCTTACGGGAAGAATTTGATAACTGCGGTCTTGCCGAAACCGTTTGGCAGTACTTTATCGCCGTTCCCGATTTAAAAAGCGTTGGCGTGCGGAACGAACAGCGTTACGAAGGCTGGCCGGCAATTATCCGTGCGGTAAACACCACCGACGCTATGACCGCCACCATTGAAGAAATCCCCTACGAAATTTTGCACAAAATCACCAACCGCATCACTGCTGAAGTGGAAGGTATCAACCGTGTGCTCTTAGACTTAACTCCCAAGCCGATTGGCACCATCGAGTGGGAATAATATCGCAAACAAAAAGCCCTGGTTCTCAGGGCTTTTTTGGAATCGGAAACTCTGTAATTTACAACAAGGAGAAATAACATGAATACTTATACCGTAAAAAAAGTTGCCTCGGCGGACCTGCCTATTGACAGTCCCATTTGGCAGGGAGCAAACGAAGGCAGTATTGCAAACTACCCCTGGAACAAGCCCGAAGATACCGTCCAAACCCATTTTTATATGTTAAAGGACGAAAACGGCATCGGGATGAAGTTTTACAGCGACGAAAAAAATCCCATCGGAAAATCTCAGGGGATGAATACCGAAGTGTATTTAGACAGTTGCGTGGAAATCTTTTTGAATGCATCCCCCGAAACCACTAACAAATACTTAAATTTTGAATTGAGTGTAACGGGGTTTATGCTCTTTGGGATTGGCTCCGACCGATTTGACCGGGAATTGCAGTATATTGATTTTGATATGCTGCATATTGATACCCGTGTTTTGGAAAACGGTGGCTGGGAAGCAAAATTCTATATTCCGAATACCTTGCTTACGAATTACTATCCCCAAATTTCCACCTCCTGGACAGGAAACTTCCAAAAGCTTTGCGAATTGTGTGAGGCGCCTCATTGGGGATGCTGGAACCGAATCGGTACCGAAAAGCCGGATTTCCATCGCCCCGAATTTTTCGGAAAAATTGAGTTAGAATCATAAAAAGGAAAAAGCAGATTGGTTTTTTGATAACGAATCTGTTTTTTTGTTTTGGAGAACACCAGGGGGGAATGTATGATTTCCAAAATCGGTTCATGCAGTGTAGAAAAAGGAATCAGTCCAATTGCCGTCGGCACTTGGCTGTTTCGACGAACCGTTCGATGGTTCTCATCCATCTTTTGACAGAATCAAAAAAGACACCCTTTCGGATGTCTTTTTGGTGGAGGGAGATGGATTCGAACCATCGAAGCAAGATGCAACAGATTTACAGTCTGCCCCCTTTGGCCACTCGGGAACCCCTCCATATTCGGTTTGAAAAAGTGGAGCTGGTGATGGGACTCGAACCCGCAACCTGCTGATTACAAATCAGCTGCTCTGCCAATTGAGCTACACCAGCACAGGCTTGGGAAAAAGTTCAATCATCAATTTCACCTTAACGATTATAACACAGGAAGCTTGGTTTGTCAAGCATTTTTTTTATTTTTTTTCAAAGGGGATTAAATTGCTTGAAAAAACAGGCGATTAGAAGTCTTTCTTTTCGTGCAGACTATAAGAAGCACGGAAAAAAGGAGTGTTTTCTCAATGAATTGCAATAAATTTTTTTCTTTTGTTACCTACTTTGCTGCAATTATGGTTGCTTTGGCGGTAGCAGTGCTTGGAGCCTGGTGTTCCTACCGCTATATTGCTCCCCATGAGCGACTCCGTCCCAAAGTGACCGATGTTTGCGTGGGCGGACGGGTGAATATCCTCTTTTTGGCAACAGACGAAAGTGAGCTGTTAACCGATACGGTGATGCTTCTTTCTCTAAACGCTGACCAAAACCGTTTAAACATTCTCTCCATTCCCCGTGATACCCGTATTCGCCGTAACGGGAGTTTTTTAAAATTCAATTCCCTGTATGCATTGGGGCAGGCCGGAAAGCGTCACGAAGAGCCAATTCGCTATGTGAAGGAGTTAACCGGTTTACCCATTCATTACTATGCGGTGGTGAAGCCTCAGGGAGTGAGAAACATCGTGGACATTTTGGGTGGTGTTTGGATTGATGTGCCTCAGCGGATGTACTATCGGGATCCGGAGCAGAATCTAATCATTGATCTGTATCCCGGCTATCAACTGTTAGACGGCGAAAAAGCAGAGCAATTTACCCGTTTTCGGGCAGGGTATGCCAATGCGGATTTAGGCCGTATCGAAGCCCAGCAAATCTTTTTAAAAGAATTGATTCATCAGAAAGCAAAACCTCAGTATTTAGGAAAAACTGCAGAAATCTACGGGGAGCTTTCTGCTCATGTGGATACCAATCTGACTGTGTCAGATTTGCCTTTATTTGCCAAGCTTTTGGGCAGTTTTTCCACAGTAGACGTTTGTAGCCATCAGATGCCACTGTCCCAGGAGATGGTGAACGGTATTTCTTATGTTATTTGTGACGTGCCAAAAACCAGAGAGCTGATACTTTCGGAGTTTTTGAGGTAGGAAATCGGATAAAAATCATCAAAAACCTGTGAAATATGGGGAAAAATCCGTAAAAATTTGTTGACATTGGAAAAAAACTGTGCTATACTGAGCGTATCATCAGAATTTGGAACATAGGTTCCGGAGGGTGAGAATTACGACCGCTTGCGAGAGGTGAAATCTTTTGCAACCTAAGGCCAGACGGACAGCCGGGTCGAACGCCGAAACGCCGAATCCAAGCAAAAGATTCGGTTGGCAGGAAACACCTGCCTTATTGATTGAGTTAGAAGCTCAAATTTTATAAGTTGGTTCCTTTACAACCATGTGCTATGGCACACATCGACTTGTGAAACGGTCAATAAGAGTACGCGTATCAAGCTCTGAAACCTATCTTAAACTATCTGAAAAAGGGGTATTTTGTCCCTAAAAAGATGGATTTTTTTGCAAGTGGTGTGTCATTGGACACATCACTTTTTTGTTATTTTTTTCGGGGAAGGAAGACGCTTCAATGGAACAGATGAAAAAAATTATTGAACTTAAAAACATTTCCAAAGAGTTTGAAGGAGAGCAGGTATTAAGCTCTATCAACTTAGATATTTACGACAAGCAGTTTGTGACGCTGCTTGGTCCTTCCGGTTGTGGAAAAACCACCACATTGCGAATTGTGGGCGGTTTTGAAACACCAGACGCAGGGGACGTAATGTTTGAAGGCAAACGGATTAACGATGTGCCTGCTCATAAAAGAAGTATCAACACCGTGTTCCAGAAATACGCGTTGTTTCCCCATTTAAACGTGTTTGAAAATGTGGCGTTTTCTTTGCGTCTTAAAAAAGTTCCCAATGCAGAAATTATCCGCAGAGTGAAAGAAATGCTGGAGCTGGTGGCGTTAAAAGGCTTTGAGAGAAAAAACGTGACCAAATTATCCGGTGGTCAGCAGCAGCGAGTAGCCATTGCCCGTGCTTTAATCAGCCATCCCAGAGTACTTCTTTTAGATGAACCGCTGGGGGCTTTGGATTTAAAGCTTCGTAAAGATATGCAAAACGAACTGAAAAAAATTCAGAAGCAGACCGGCATTACCTTTATCTATGTAACCCATGACCAGGAGGAAGCTCTTTCCATGTCCGACGTGGTAGTGGTTATGGCAGACGGTCAGATTCAGCAGATTGGCACTCCTACCGACATTTATAACGAGCCTGTGAACGCCTTTGTTGCCGACTTTATCGGGGAAAGTAACATTTTGGACGGAGTCATGAATGAAGACTTCAAAGTAACCTTCTCCGGGCACACCTTTTCCTGTGTGGATAAAGGCTTTGCTCCCGGTGAGCAGGTAGACGTAGTAGTACGTCCCGAAGACGTGGACGTGGTATCCCCCGAAGACGGGATGCTTACCGGCATCGTTACCTCGGTTACCTTCAAAGGGGTTCACTATGAAATTATTGTGGACATTGACGGTTTCAAATGGATGATTCAGTCTACCGACTTTGTGGACGTTAATGCCAACATCGGTGTGTCCATCGATCCTGATGCCATTCATATTATGAAAAAATCCGAATTTTCCGGTCAGTACGGTGACTATTCCACCTTCTCCGACGAAATTGACGAATTGTCCAACACGGAAACGGTAGGTGATTAGGATGGAAAAAACGAGAACCGGATTTTGGGGAAAAATGACGGCGGCGCCTCACATCCTTTGGTCAGTTCTGTTTATTTTGGCTCCCCTGATTTTTGTAATTTACTATAGCTTTACCGATGCGAACGGCGCATTTACCTTTGGTAATATTCTGGCGCTGGAAGAGCATACCAATACCTTTTTGCTCTCTGTCAGCCTTTCGGTGATTGCCACCTTTATCTGCTTTGTGATTGGCTATCCCTTAGCCTATTTCATTGCAAGCTATAAGGAAAAGTCCCAGAAGATTATGATTACCCTGCTTATGCTTCCCATGTGGACCAACCTTTTAATCCGTACATACTCTATGATGGCAATTATGGATGACGGTGGATTTTTAAACACCATCTTAGGTGCCTTAAACTGGGGAAAAGTTCATTTAATCGGTACCAAAGGAGCAGTGGTTTTCGGGATGGTCTATGACTTTTTACCCTATATGGTGCTTCCCATCTACACCATCATTTCCAAACTGGATGTAAGTCTGACCGAAGCAGCCCGTGACTTAGGCTGCAGCCAGCTCCAGGTGGTACGAAAGGTGATTTTGCCCTTGTCCGCCTCCGGCATCATTTCAGGCATTACCATGGTGTTTGTGCCTTCCATTTCCACCTTCTACATTTCTCAGAAATTAGGTGGCGGTACCTTTGAACTCATCGGTGACACCATCGAACGCCAATTCCAGAACATCTCCACCTACAACGTAGGTGCCGCAATTTCTTTGGTCATGATGATACTGGTATTGCTGTCACTGGCCATTATGAACCGCTTCTCCGAGGAGGAGGCATCGTAAACAGGCATCTTTTTCCGTTTTTGCACCTTTGTGTACACTCGTTACACGGCAGTC
>JAZNNT010000028.1:0-11925 GCA_045580405.1 Clostridia bacterium | reverse complement strand
AACAAAAAATGTTCGGGTTTTTAGAAAAAATCCCTAACTTTCTACTATTTTCTGTTATTTCGCACTGCCAAGGGTGCAGAAAAATTGAATGAAAAGGGAGAAACTGAATCCAGGCAACGCCTTGACGGTACCCGAAGGCGTATATGCTATACGCCGAGCGATGAGCTCGCACTACCAAAGGCGATGAGATAATTGCCGAGAATGAATCAACCGAGCCCAACGGGTTACCCGAAGCTGTACATTGGTACAGCGAGTGGCGAGGTTGGTTGATAGCAAAAGGCATTTGAATCAAAATTTGTGACAACAAATTTTCACCTTAAACAAAAAAGGCATAGAAACCCTATGCCTTTTGCGGTATCGGTGATTATATCAAGCCTTAGTTTTTGAGAGATTGAATGGGGGCAGGAATCCTACCGCCCCTTGCAATAAATTCTTCGCTGCTGTAGGGATGCACACCCATTACAGGTGCTTTTCCCAACAATCCGCCAAATTCCACGTAATCTCCTTCTTTTTTGCCATATGCAGGAATCACACGGACTGCGGTGGTTTTCTGGTTGACCACGCCGATTGCTGCTTCGTCTGCAATGATAGCGGAAATGGTGGAAGCAGGTGTGTCACCGGGAACGGCAATCATATCCAGCCCCACAGAACAAACGCAGGTCATAGCTTCCAGTTTATCTAATGACAACGCACCCATTGCGGCTGCTTCAATCATGCCTTCATCTTCAGAAACGGGAATAAATGCACCGGAAAGTCCTCCCACAAAGGAGCTGGCAAACATACCGCCTTTTTTCACAGCGTCGTTTAACAGGGCCAGTGCCGCAGTGGTTCCGTGAGTGCCGCAGCGTTCCAAGCCCATCTCTTCTAAAATACGGGCAACGCTGTCTCCGATTGCAGGAGTGGGAGCCAAGCTTAAATCCACAATTCCAAAGGGAACACCTAACCGTTTTGCTGCTTCCTGGGCAACCAAATGGCCGGTACGGGTAATTTTAAATGCTGTTTTCTTGATGGTTTCTGCCACGGTTTCAAAATCTGCACCTTTTACTTTTTTCAAGGCAGAATGTACTACACCGGGACCGGAAACGCCCACGTTAATGACGCATTCGGGTTCTCCGATACCGTGAAAGGCACCTGCCATAAAGGGGTTATCCTCCACCGCATTGGCAAACACCACCAGTTTTGCACAGCCGATACTGTCCTGATCTTTGGTTCGGTGCGCCAAATCCACAATCACTTCACCCATTCGTTTCACCGCATCCATATTAAGACCGGTTTTTAGGGATGCCACATTCACAGAGGAGCAGATGTTTTTGGTCACGGTTAATGCTTCGGGGATGGAATTGATTAAAATATCATCCCCTTTCGTTAGGCCTTTATGCACCAGTGCGGAAAATCCGCCTAAAAAGTTGACGCCCACCTGATCTGCTGCTTTTTGCAGTGCTTCGGCAAAGCAGGTGTAGTTATCCGTGTGGCTGCTCTCTGCTACAATAGAAATCGGTGTAACAGAAATACGTTTGTTTACAATGGGAATGCCCAATTCCGCTTCGATGCCTTCCGCAACGGGCACCAGCTTCTCTGCATATCTGGTAATTTTATCATAAATATTCTGACAAGCAATTTTCGGGTCGGAATGTGCACAGTCCCGAAGAGAGATGCCCATGGTAACGGTTCTTACGTCCAGGTTTTCCTGGTTAATCATCTTGAGCGTTTCAATCACTTCGTAATTGGTAATCATAATGTGAACATTCCTTTCTTAGATTCTGTGCATGGAATTAAAAATCTGTTCATGACAGATGGTAATTTCCACACCTAAACGCTGTCCTTCTGTGGTGAGTGTTTCCTTCAGCGCAGAAAAATCAATATTAGAGTTTGCGATATCCACCAGCATCACCATGGTGAACATATCCTGCATAATGGTCTGCGAAATATCTAAAATATTGATATCTGCTCCCAAAAGAACGCCGGATACACCGTGAATAATCCCTGTTCTGTCTTTTCCGATAACGGTTAAAACTGCTTTTTCCATCGTAAGTCTTCCTTTCCGTTTTTGAAAGAAAGGCACCGGGTGAGCCGATGCCTTTTCTCATATCATATTTTCAAGTTATCAAAAGTGTTGCAAAATTAAGCTTTGTTTACAGAACCGAACAGTTCCATTTTTTCTTTTACGGTTGCTTTAATTGCTTCAAAACCGGGTGCTAACAGTTTTCTGGGGTCGAAGCCTTTGCCTTCTAAGTCTTTGCCTGCTTCAATGTATTTTCTGGTAGCTTCTGCGAAGGTCAGCTGACATTCGGTATTTACGTTGATTTTAGAAACGCCTAAAGAAATGGCTTTCTGAATCATATCTGCAGGGATACCGGTACCACCGTGAAGAACTAAAGGCATTTTGCCGGTTTTCTGCTGAATTTTGTCCAACGCTTCAAAGTTTAAGCCTGCCCAGTTTGCAGGATATTTACCATGAATGTTACCGATACCTGCAGCCAGCATATCAACGCCTAAATCTGCAATCATTTTGCATTCATCGGGATCAGCCACTTCACCTGCACCAACAACACCGTCTTCTTCACCGCCGATGGAGCCAACTTCTGCTTCCACGGAGATACCCTGTGCCTTTGCTAATGCAATGATTTCTTTGGTTTTTTCAATGTTTTCTTCAATGCCATAGTGAGAACCGTCAAACATAACGGAAGAAAAACCTGCTTCGATACATTTCTTAGCACCTTCGTAGGAGCCGTGGTCTAAGTGCAGAGCAACGGGAACGGTGATACCCAGATCTTCCACCATAGCCTTTACCATAGCAGTAACGGTTTTAAAACCGGTCATATATTTTCCTGCACCTTCGGAAACACCTAAAATTACGGGAGAGTTACATTCCTGTGCAGTCAAAAGAATTGCTTTGGTCCATTCTAAGTTGTTGATGTTGAACTGACCAACTGCATATTTGCCTTCTTTTGCTTTTTTTAACATTTCGCTTGCGGAAACTAACATGGTAAAAATCCTCCTCGATTTTCATACTTTTTCGTATTTATGATAAAATTTTAATACAACAATTCACACCGACAATCATTATACTACATTGTGAAAAAAAAAGCAAACCTTTTTTTGAAAAAAATTGGCGTTTTTTTCATTTTCTCTGTTTATGACGAATTTTGACACAAATTTTTCTGATTTTCGTGAAATTTTACAAAGAATGAAAAAATCCGGGAGAAGATTCGGGATAAATTCCTATGGAATGATTGACATTTTTTTTGGAATATGGTACATTATAATGTAGATATTTATGTAAATATATCGTGAAATAAAGGAACATATTATGAAAAAATCCATCAAAACCGTGGGCTTTATGTTTCTGATGATTCTTTTGTCCAAACTGATGGGACAAGGAAGAGAAATGCTCATTGCCCAGCTTTACGGTTCTTCCGGTGCTGCCGAAGCCTTTTACGGCGTGTCGGCATTGCCCTTAAATTTATTTGATATCGTGTTTGCCTCAGCGGTAAGCTCTGCGTTTATCCCGGTGTATAACACTTATCTGGAAAAAGACGGTGCCAAAGAAGGCGACCGGTTTGCATCCGCCTTTTTGAATGTGATTCTGATTGGCTCTGTGGTACTGACAGGAATCTTAGTCTTCTTTGCATCTGATTTAGTTACCCTGATGGCAGGAGGGCTGTTAGGCGATGTGAGAGAACTTGCCATCCGGCTTCTGATTATCATGTTGCCCGTCATTGTATTTGCCTCACTGGCATTTTCCTTTGTGGGACTGCTTCAGTCCAAAGGAGAATTTGGCATTCCCGCCGCTATGAGTCTGGTCTCCAACGGCATTGTCATTTTATATCTGTTCTTTTTAAATGACAGGTTTGGCATTAACGGTCTTGCGGTATCTTTAGTAGTCGGCTGGATTCTCCAGTTTGCCATTCAGATTCCCGTGGCTGTGAAAAAAGGGTTCCGCTATCAGCCGGTGCTTCGTCACGAAGGGTTAAAAACTGTGGTGAAATTAGCCATTCCTGTTATGGTTGGCACCTGGATTCAACCCATTTCTACCATGATCAATAACGCCTTTGCTTCGGGCATCCCTCACGGACTTTCCACCTTAAACTGGGCAAACAAGCTGTATTTGATTGTGTCCAGCGTGTTTACGGTAAGCCTGACCAACTACATCTTCCCCCGTCTTTCCAAACAATCGGTACAGGAAGATTCTGAGGCATATAATAATACCCTGCGGGTTTCTTTTTCGCTGATTGTGGCGGTTTTAGTTCCCATCACGGTGCTGATGCTGGCATTTAATACCCCGATCATCGAAATTGTATACAAGCGTGGCGAATTTACCGACTACGATTTATATTTGACCTCAGGAGCATTTTTTTACTATTCTTTAGGCATCCCTTTCTACGGGTTACTGGATTTGCTCAACAAAGCCTACTATGCCCGCAAACAAATGCTCGTTCCCTCCGTTACCGCAGGAGTCGCCATTCTTTTGAATATTGGGTTATCATATGTATTAAAAAACGTGATGGCATCCTTCGGACTTGCCCTTGCCACTAGTCTGACGGCGGTCTTCATGTCCATTGTGCTGCTGATACTGTTAAACAAACAGTTAAACTTTTTGGGCAAACAAGAACTGTTTTCCACGATAGGATATGTATTGATGGGACTTGTGATGTTCCCTGTGTGCACCCTTACTTACAGTCTGATCCCCTTAAAAGGCAGTTTAATCGGGCATATCATAACAGTCGGTATTGCCGCTGTTTCCGGTATTCTGATATACGGTGTGGGAATCCTTCTCACCCAACCCCAATTGCGTAGTAAACTGAAAGGAGTTTTCAAACGATGATGAATGTGTTTCAGAACAGTAAGATCTATCAGATTTTACGAAAAATTTATCTGTTCTTTTTGATTCCTTTCAGAAAGACCTTTGTGTATAAGCTTTTTATGAACGATCTTCCCACAAAGTCCTTCCGGGAATCCGGCATTGCAAAGCTGATGGGAAAAATTGCAGGGTTTTTCGGATGGTTTAGCCACCTGATTACCGAAAGCTTCTGCTATCGCTCGCTTAAGAAACTGTTTTCCCAAACCACGGTAACAGAAATTGTCGGTACCTCCAAAATTTTAGGCTGGTTTCAAATTGATTCTTCCGGCTACAGCTTTTCCTTTTTGATTTTTCTGATGGTGCTGTTTTTAGCAGGCATTCTGCCTACCATGGCAGTGGTTGCCCTTTGTATGCTTTCCCTGGTATTCGCCTTTTTGGAATCTGACTTCCAAAAAAACTTAAGAGCATCCAAACCCATCATCACCGACCTGTTTGTCGGCTTGTATCTGATTTCCC
This sequence comes from Clostridia bacterium, assembly GCA_045580405.1. Classification (GTDB taxonomy): domain Bacteria; phylum Bacillota; class Clostridia; order UMGS1840; family UMGS1840; genus SIG452. The sequence goes on along the minus strand of JAZNNT010000028.1, from coordinate 6,608 downwards.
TGCTATACGGTCTGTGGCTTTCCAAAGCCCCCGATAAATTTCAGATTTTCCTGGTATACTTTGCCTTTGTAGGACTGTATTATGTGGTACGGTACTTTGTGTCCACTCCCAGAAGACTTGTAATGAGTATCTCCTATTTCACCTTGTCCGGCATTTTTGTATGTGCCTTTGGGTATCTGCAATACTTAACCGGAAGTTATGAAACCACCACCTGGACAGATACGCAGCTTTTCTCCGACATTTCCGGACGTATCTATTCCACCTTCCAGAATCCCAATGTATTCGGAGAATACTTACTGTTCTTAATTCCCCTGGCACTGGCTATGTGTATCATCGCCAAGAAAAAACTGCACAAAGTTGTATATGCCGGATGCCTGCTGGCGGCTTTGGGCTGTCTGATTCTGACCTACTCCCGCGGTTGCTGGTTAGGTCTGATTGCAGGACTTTTACTGTTTATCCTCCTGCTTTACAAAAAGGCACTAATTCCGCTGGTGTTGGCAGCCCCCTTCTCTATTTTAGTGATTCCCCAGAATATTCTGAATCGCTTTATGAGTATCGGAAACCTAAAAGACGGCTCCACAGCATTTCGTGTGTATGTGTGGAGAGGCACAGTGGAAATGCTTCAGAAAGTTTGGCCCACCGGAATTGGTTTGGGAAGCTATTCCTTTGAAGTATCTTACGCACCGTTTGCCTATATGGACATTATGGCGCCCCATTCTCACAGTTTATATTTCCATCAGCTTTCCGAAACCGGAATTTTCGGATTCATTGTGTTTGTTTTATTAGCATTTTACACCCTAAAACAACTTTTTATGGTGTATAAACGTCCTAAATCCAGAGAACTTCAGGTGTTGGCTGTTGCCCTAATCAGCGGATTTGTATCCTTTTTGATTCAAGGCTTCTTTGATAACACCTTCTATAACTACAGAATGTATATGCTGTTTTTTGCTCTGTTAAGCCTTGCAGCATCATTGTTTGCGGTAGGAGGCGATGAAGCATGATCAATGTTTTAATGGTCATTTCCGACACCAATATCGGCGGTGCGGGAAAATGGATTTCAGAATACTTCCGGTATCACAATAAGGAACGCTTCCGGGTGAAAGCGGTGGTTCCCACCGGCTCTAAACTGAAAGCTCTTTATGAAGATGTGGGATTACCCGTTATCGAATGTGACGGTATTGCCGATGTGAGCTATCACAAAGATGGTGTAAAAAACCTATACCGAATTTTTCAGAAAGAACAGCCCGATATTGTCCACGCCCACGGCACCATGTCTGCAAGAGTGGCGGCGGCAAAATGGGGAAGTCGCGTGAAAAAGATTGTGTATACCCGTCACAGTGTGTTTGAACCTACAGGTTTTTTCACAACTCCCATCGGAAAACTGATCAATCGTGTGATTACCGCAATAACCTGCGACCAAAGTATTGCGGTATGCAAGGCGGCAAAGAAAAATCAGACCGATACCGGCGTTCCCGCAAAAAAAATCACTGTGGTATACAACGGCGTGGAAGCCATTGCAATGCCTACTGCGGAGCAAAGGGCACTCGCCAGAAAACAGTTTGGCATTTTGGAGGACGATTTGGTATTCTCCATCAGTGCAAGATTAAATCCTGTAAAGGGACACAAATACTTGGTGAAAGCGGTTTCCAAACTTGCTGATCGCACCAACTTAAAATTCTTAATTGCAGGAACGGGTCCCGAAGAAGAATCCTTAAAACAAATGGTAAAAGATTACAACTTGGAGGACACCATCCTCTTTACCGGATTCTTATCGGATGTTTCTCCCCTGCTTTATGCAACGGACGTTTTATTAAACTGTTCCTACGGCACCGAAGCCTGCAGCCTGGCAATCTTAGAAGCATTTTCCCTGGGAATCCCCTGTATCGCAACGGACTACGGCGGAAATCCGGAGTTAGTCATTACCGGGAAAAACGGAATTCTATTTCCCACCAACGACTCCGATGCGTTGGCAGATGCAATCCGGCAAATAAAAGATAACCCTGCACTCATTTCCCAATACCAACAAGGCGCAAAAGAAACCTACGAAAACGGTTTCACAGTAGAAATGATGGCAAAAAATACAGAGAAAGTATATGAGGATCTTAGCAAATGAGTAAAGCAATGAAATACGTGATTGAAGCAATTGTGGTGCTGGCCGTTTTGCTGGCTGCATTCTACGGTATCTCCAAAATCAATACTTCCGTTACCCGAAACAACCAAAAGACCGTTACCGTTACCTTTGAAGCACAGGACTTGGAAGAAGGCATTCTCTCCAAAGTTGCCGTGGGAGATGATGTTTCCGACAATGCAAAAACCACCTATCTGGGTGAAATTGTCAGCGTGTCGGAAAACCGTCCGTACACAAAAGCGGTAAAAAACTATGAAACCAATCAAATTGTGCAGTCTCCCGTTGATGGTCGCTACACCAAGGATATTGTGGTAGAAATTCAGGCAGATGTGTCTGACTTCACCGTAATGGCAGGCGAAACCGAATTAAAAATTGGTTACACCATTCCCCTAATCAACGAAAAATACATGGTAAACTGCATCGTGACCGATATTCAGATTGCAGAGTAATTTTAGGAGGTGTGCTATGATGATGAAAAACGGAAAACTATTCGGAAAAATCAATTTGTTTGACTTGCTTGTAATCCTTTTGATTTTGGTGCTGGCAGTCGGCATCGGCTATAAATTCTTAGTAATTGACAAAGAGGTTGCCAAAAACACTGTGGAAGTGTCTTACGATTTAAAAATTGAAACGGTTCGTGATGTTACCGTCAACGCTTTTCGTGAAGGTGACACCGTTTATCACTATAAACTGGAAGAACCTATCGGAGCTGTTGCCGGTATTACCGCTACGCCTGCAATGGACACTTTGGAAACCTTATCCGGCGAAGCATTGTCTGTCCCTGTGGAAGACCGCTATGATCTGGTAGTCACGGTGAAAGGCACCGCTGTCCGTCAGGATGACGGCAACCTGATGATGGGTAAAGTGAAGCTGGTAGAAGGAACTGAACTTCGGGTTGCAACCCAGCTGGCGCACTGTACCGCACTGGTTGAAAATGTGCAATGGAAGTAAGAGAACGGCTCTGCTTTCATGCTCAATCCAACCATGAGCGTTTGGACTACTTTTTAAAAGGACAAGGTATTTCCCATCGGAATATTACCAAGCTCAAATATATCGGCTGCCTTTTGGTAAACGGGCAGGCTGTCACAACCCGTCATCCCGTAATGGCAGGTGATGAGGTAACTCTTTTGTTTCCAAGAGAAACCGAGCTTTCCTGCCAGCCTGAGGAGGGCAGGTTTGGTGTTCTGTATGAGGATTGTGATTTACTGGCAGTAGACAAGCCCTATGGCGTTGCCACTCATCCTGCCTTAGGAACCGCAAACGGAACCCTTGGCAATTTTGTGACGCAGTATTATGTGAAAAACGGCTATCCTATGCCATTTCGACCTGTCAGCCGGTTGGACAAAACCACAAGCGGTATATTGATTCTTGCAAAACATGGATTGGCTCACCATACCCTGTCCAACCAAAAGCAGGATGGAACCTTTCAAAAAACATATCTGGCATTGGTCAGCGGTAGACCTGAACAAAAGTCAGGTGATATCACCTTCCCCATCCGAAGAGAATCGGAAACCTCTCTGAAACGGATTTGTGATGACAAGGGAAAGCCTGCGCATACCGGCTATCGTGTACTGGCCGAAAACGGTAACTTTTCCTTACTGGAATTACAAATAAAAACGGGACGCACCCATCAGATTCGGGTGCATCTTTCCAAAATCGGTCATCCCATCGTGGGAGACATCATGTATGAAGGTATTCCTGCCAAAAGGCTGTATCTTCATTCCCATCGGACAGAATTTATCCATCCTGTCACCAAGGAGGCAATGAATCTTACTGCTCCATCCGATTTTAGGCAGCTGTTATCATCCATAGAAAACGAGGATTTTAAACTATGATTATTTACCCCGCAATTGATATTAAAGACAACAAATGTGTACGTCTTTGTAAAGGCGTTTACGAAGATACCACCGTTTATTTTGATAAACCCTTAGATGCTGCAAAGCAGTGGCAAAAGGAAGGCACCAAATATCTGCATCTGGTAGACTTAGACGGTGCCCGTTACAAAGAGCCCTACTGCAAGGACATTATTTTAGAAATCGCCAAAGAAACCGGTCTGTTTATTGAAATCGGCGGCGGAATCCGTAGTTTTGAAACCGCAAAAGAATATTTAGAAAACGGGATTAGCCGTGTGATTTTCGGAACTTCTGCAGTAACCGCCCCCAAAGAAATTGAAAAAACCGCTTTGGCATTCCCCAATCATGTTGCCGTTGGCATTGATGCCAAAGATGGCTACGCTGCCATTGACGGATGGATCGATACCAGTAAAATCAGCGCATTGGAACTTGCAAAAAAAGCAGAAGCCATGGGTGCGGATACCATTATTTACACGGATATCGCCACCGACGGAATGCTATCGGGTCCCAATCTGAAAGCGATGGAGCAAATGAAAAATCACGTTTCCATTAACGTGATTGCCTCAGGCGGTGTCAGCTCCTTCGAGGATTTGGTTCACTTGAAAGAAATCGGTGTGGACGGTGCTATCGTGGGCAAAGCCATCTACACAGGAAATGTGAACTTAAAAGAAGCAATTTTACATATTTAGTTTGGATATCATGGTAGGAAAGGAGGCTAAAAAATGTATCTTCAGAATATCAAATTAAGTCAATTTCGGAGCTACAACTATTTAGACCTTTCCTTTTCTCCATCCACCAATATTCTCTGCGGTAAAAACGCACAGGGAAAAACCAATATTGTGGAAGCAATTCACTATTTTTCCACCTTAAAATCTCACCGTTTTGTAACGGATAAAGAACTGATTTTGTCTGATTGCGACGAATCAAAAATGCAAATTTGTTTCCGGAAAGAGGAAAATTCCCGTCTTCAAAAAATGAAAATCGGGCTGTCTAAATCCACTAAACGGGAGCTATTCTTAAACGATGTGAAAACCGATAACGCCTCCTTTTTAGGGGAATTTCACTCGGTGTTGTTTTCGCCCGAGGACTTAAATTTAATCAAAGGTGATAAGGAGCAACGGCGCAGATTTTTAGATGCAGACGTGTGTCAAATTCGTCCCCGTTATTACAAAATTTTAAAATACTATCACTCCATTTTACGAAACCGCAACAAGCTCTTAAAAGAAGAACATCCCGACGAAACACTTCTGCAAGTATACACCGATAAACTGGTGGAATTTGGCACCGAGGTTATTATTTACCGTGCCCTCTTTGTGGAACGGCTAAAGGAAACTGCCAAAAAGATTTATGCGGAAATTGCAGGCGGCAATGAAGAACTGAATCTTCGCTACGAAAGTGAATTATTTGATGTCTTTGTGGAAGACAGAACAGCCATTCGAGAGCTGTTTTTCCAAAAAATCAAGGAAGTGGAACCGGAAGAAAAACTGTTCCATACCACAAGAGTTGGTCCTCACAGAGATGACCTGGAATTTTACTTAAACGATAAAAACGCCAAAATTTATGCCTCTCAAGGACAACAAAGAACCATTATTTTAGCGCTGAAATTATCAGAAATGCTGTTTATCAGGGAACTGACAGGCTCCTATCCCGTGTTGCTTTTAGACGACATTTTATCTGAGCTGGATAAAACACGGCAGGAAAGCTTGTTTTCCTATATCAAACCATGCCAAACCATTATCACCATCACCGATGCCCAGCAGTTTGAGGTAGAGGGTGCCAAAACCTTCTTAGTGGAAAATTCGGTGGTAACCGAACAGTAAGGAATCCTGAAACATGACCAAAAAAGAACTGTTTTTCAAATTAAAAGAACAACTGGATATATTGTATGAAAATCCCCATTGCACCTTAGACTACACCACGCCATTTGAGTTATTGGTTGCCACTATTTTGTCGGCACAGTGTACCGATGCCAGAGTGAATATTGTGACGAAAACTATTTTCCCGCAATATAACACTCCTGAAGCGTTTGCAGCCCTCTCGGAGCAGGAAATTGCCAAAATGATTCAGTCCACAGGATTTTACAAAAACAAAGCAAAAAACATCCGCAACTGTGCAATAGCGCTGGTAAAAGAGCACAACTCCCAAGTGCCTGATACCATGGAGGAACTCACCAAGCTGGCAGGAGTAGGCAGAAAAACTGCCAGTGTGATTTTAGGGGAAATATACAAAAAGCCTGCCATTGTAATTGATACTCACGCCAAACGTCTTGCCAACCGTATGGGTTTAACCCGTGAAACCGATCCGGTAAAAATCGAATCGGCACTTCGCAAATTTATCCCGCCGGAATATCAATTTGATTTCTGTCACCGCCTGGTGGCACATGGCAGAGCTGTTTGCAAAGCCCAAAAACCGGCCTGTGAAACCTGCTCCCTAAACGAGATTTGCAAACATGGTGTCAAGACCTTAAGCAGTGCAAAAAAATAACCCAATTTCTTCAAAAAAGTATTGACAACCCCAAAAAAGTGTGATAGAATATAAAAGCTGTTTGAGAGAAAGTCGGAGGCCAAGCGGTCTTAGGAAGACAATTAGGGGCTACAACTCCTTGGCTCACAGAACGACATGGCTAC
>JAZNNT010000027.1:0-4652 GCA_045580405.1 Clostridia bacterium | reverse complement strand
TGGTTTCTTCCTTAAACAATATCTTCGATTGGGGAAAAGATTTTTCGACACCTCATCAGTCACTCCGTGACAGCTTCCCCTCAAGGGGAAGCCAGCAAAAGATAACTCATTTATGGGTAGCAAGTAGTAGTTGCATGGCTGACAGGCCAATGAAAAACGTACTTGTGCGTCGCCAGTATTATTAGGGCTATGCCCGAAAATGAAAAACCACCCGCTATGCGGGTGGTTATTTATTGTTTCCTTACAGACCTCTTGGGATGTTCCTTTTTATTGTCGTTTCTTGTGGGATTTTGTGGGTTGACATTTCTTTTTAGAAATGTTATAATGAGCTTACCACACAAATCAAATAACAAAAGGGGAAAGCTCTGTTTTTGTAGAGTTTATTTCTTGTAACGATCGTTAAGAATGTATTCGGTAAAAATGCATTCTCCACTTAGCGATCGTTAGGGTTTTCCTTTTCGTTAAGATTTGTGTGGTAGCAATCGGAGAAATGCATTTTTCGGTGTGTATAACTTCGGTTGTGCACACCTTTTTTATTGTAATGAAAATCAAGGAGGAACCTACCGTGGCAGACTACAAGAAAATGTATTTTGAATTATTCAACAAAATCACTGATGTGATTGAGGATTTTAAAAAAATTCAACAACAAACAGAGGAAATGTATTTGGCTACCGATTGCAAGGAAAACGAAACAGCAGAATAAAAAAATCCCTGAATCTGATTGGATTCAGGGATTTTTTTAGTTTGGTTTATACGTGCTGTAATAAATCCTTCATAGTGGTGAGTTTTTGGTCACCTTCTTTGGCACTTCCTACTGCAAAGGTGGTCATACCTGCGGCTTTTCCGGCAGCGATGCCTGCATCTGCATCTTCCACAATGGCACAGTCACCATAAGGCATTCCCAAAAAATCTGCAGCTTTTAAGAAAACTTCCGGATCGGGTTTGGATTTTGTGATGTTGTTTCCGTCGGAAACTGCATCAAAATAATCGGATAAGCCAATTTGTTTTAAAATGATGGGAGTGTTTTTACTGGAAGAACCAATGGCAATTTTGATTCCTTTTGCTTTTAAACCTTCCAGTGCTTCCATGACCCCAGGGAGAATATCATCGGGAGTTAATGCCTGAATAAATTCCACATAATATCCGTTTTTACGGGCAGCCAATGCCACTTTTTCCTCTTCGCTATATTCTTTTTCGGCACGTTCTAAGATGATGTTTAAGCTTTCCATACGGCTCACACCACGCAGTCTTTCATTGATGGTGCGATCAAAATAAATGCCTTCTTCGTCTGCCATCTTTTTCCAGCCTCTGTAGTGACAATCGTCGGTGGAAACGATAACGCCGTCCAAGTCAAAAATAACTGCTTTGATTTCTTTAATATTAGAAAGATTAGTATTCAATTTCTACGCCCTCCTTGGTGATTTCGTATGCCTTGTCATAAATTTCCACGGTCACGTTGCCACCTTCTAATACTTTGAAGGTTGCTTTTCCTTTTACCACTTCCACCTTCAATACACTACCGCGAACCAAAATGGTAAATGCATATCTGTCCCATTTTTTGGGAATGTTGGGTTTGAAGGAAAGCATATCACCGTCACTTCTCATACCGCCGAAGCCGTAAACCATATTCATCCACGCTGCAGACATGGAGGTAACGTGCAAGCCCTGATGAGCATTACGGTTGTAGTCGTCAATGTCCACACGGCTGCCGTATGCCATATATTCTTCCGCCATATCCAAATCCCCGATTTCAGCAGCCATAATGGAGTGAATTGCAGGGGAGAGGGAGCTTTCGTGAGAACATCTGTGTTCGTAGAAATAGAAGTTTTCTCTCTTTTGTTCTAAGGTAAAGTCTTTGGAATAGAAGAACTGCATCAACACAACGTCGGGCTGTTTTAACATATTCACACGGAAAATTCTGTCATACGCCCAGTATTTGTAAACGGGAACCTTATCGGGGTCCATACCTTTTACGTCATATTCGGGGAAATCAAAATAACCGTCGTGCTGTTCAAAAAGCTTGGTCTTTTCGTCATAGTTAATACGCATTTTGTCAGCCATTTCCTGCCACTGAGCCAATTCATCAGCGGGAACATCATAGCCGTATTTTTTCACCATTTCAATGGTATAGAGGAAGTTTTTCTTCACCATAAAGTTGGTGTAGGTGTTGTTATGTACCATCATATGGAATTCGTCAGGACCCATTACGCCCCACAGACCGAATTCACCGGTTTTCGGGCTCCAGTCACCACGGGATGCAAAGTAACGGGAGGTTTCTACCAAAAGCTCCAGACCGTAGTCTTTTAAGAACTGCTCGTCTCCGGTATTTCTCACATAATGCCACACACCGTATGCAATCGCTGCGGTAACGTGAATTTCTAAGTTCCCGTGCTGCCAAACACCGCAGCTTTCGGTACCGTCAATGGTAACCATGGGATAACAGGAACCTTTGCAGTCCTGTTCAATAGCTCTTTCTTTTGCCTGGGGCAGGGTGTTGTAACGGTACATGAGAAGATTTTTTGCCGCTTTGGGGTTATTGAACATATAGAAGGGAAGACAGTAAGTTTCAGAGTCCCAGAAAGTCCAACCGCTGTATTTTTCACCGGTTAAGCCTTTTGCACCAACATTTAATCTGCCGTCATCCCCGTGGTAGGTCTGATGCATATTGAAGATACAGAAACGGATTCCCTGTTGGTTTTCGTCATCACCGTCGATTTCCACGTCGGAATGTTTCCAGATTTCTTCCCAGCGAGCCACGTGTTCTGCTCTGTACTGGTCATAGGTTTTTGCTAAGTAGGAATCTGCTTTTGCCAAATCAATGGTTAAATCCTTGTCACGTTCCACAAAGTTGTAAACCACTTTTTCAAATACTTTTTCGCCCTGTAAGGTGAAATTGTATTCCTGCATCACCATTTTATCTTCGTGAATGGTTTTACCTGCACCTAAGTTGGTTTTCATTTTGGAATAAATCCGTTGACCGCTGGTCTGAGTAGCACAGATGATGTAATCATCACCTTTGTCCACTTCACTCCAGTAGTTTTTGCCTTCTTCCTCATGAATGGGAGTAAAGTCAATACCGGAAACCAGCTTCACATCGTGGTTGGAAGCACTTGTCATGGTGATTTTCTGTCCGCCGATATAGTGATAGTTGATGCTGGTGTATCTTTCAAAGGTAAAGGTGATATCTTTATAAGTAAACCGTCTTAATACCAAGCCGGTTTTCATATCTAATTCACGGTAGAAATTGCTAAAGGGAACTTTTGCCAAGTCAATTTCTTCACCGTCCACAAAAATTCTGGTGTATAACCAGTTTTGCGCGTTAATCATAAAGCAACATCTTTTTGCCAGACCGTTAAAATATTCGGGGTAGGAGAGAGGCTTTTCTTCATACACGCCGTTAAAATAACAGCCTACCAGCTTGTCTCCCGAATACATTTCGTCAAAAATGCCGCGGATACCCATATATTCGTTGCCCATGGAGAAAATACTTTCGCCAACTCGACCTTCCTTAGGGTCAAAGCCTTCTTCAATAATTTTCCAGGGGTCAACCTTAAAATACTTTTTTGCTTCCTTTGCCATAAATAATCCTCCGTCAGAAAATAAACTTTTCCGCTTTTTTCCTATTATTACATTATATATAATATATCAAACTTTTCCTCTTGTCAAGAAAAACTATTTTCGAATACCGATTTTCACCAAAAATTTGTTTCATTGACAAAAAGAGAATCGTGTGCTATGATGGGTGTAAGAGAAACAGATGCTTAAAGATTCGGTTTTGATGGGGCGGAATAAGATAAAAAGCCGTCCTCCCCCTTGTTGCTTTCATGCCGTAAGAAATGGAGAGTTATATGAATTTTTTTACTGAAGAGCTTTGGAAAGGCATCAATGGAATTTCGGATATTTACGATATGGAAACTGCCGATAAGATATTTCTGGAAAATATCCACAAATATAATGAATACTTTCGCACAAAAATAACACCATTGTTAACCAAGGAAACATTAGAAGCCTATGAAAAATATGATGGGTTTCATGATTTGGAAATTGTAAAACTGCAATACGAGCAAAATCAATTATGTATTTATGGGAAAAAAGCAGCTATTACATTTGTTGGCGTAAAAGAGTTACGTGGGCATTTTATGAATTGCATTGATACTTTCGGTTATATGGAAATTTTATATCGTGAAGAAACTGATGATTTTCAAATAGGGATTCTCTTTTCTTGGGAAGATAGTATTTACATAACCTGTAACAATATTATTGCAAAAGAACATTAAAAGGTAAATGGTGATATTCCGTCAACATAAGATAACAGTTTTGTTGTGTTCGGCGAATGGAGAGTTTAACGATGGATATATTAAAAAACTGTACGCTATGTCCGAGAAACTGCGGTGTTGACAGAACCAAAACCGTTGGTTTTTGCGGTGCAACCGAACAGATTAAGGTGGCACGGGCGGCTCCTCATTTTTGGGCAGAACCCTGTATCAGCGGCACCAAAGGTTCGGGGACAGTGTTTTTTTCAGGATGTAATTTAGCTTGTCGGTACTGTCAGAATTATGATATCAGTATCGGTTGTTTTGGAAAAGCAATTTCCCCAAAACAGCTTGGTGATATTTTTGTAAAACTCCAGAGCGACGGCGCTCATAATATCA
>JAZNNT010000026.1:0-9492 GCA_045580405.1 Clostridia bacterium | reverse complement strand
AAATTCACTCACATTGTCAATGATACATTCATACAATCCGCCATCGGTGATTTTATTCGCCTGATGTGCGTTATAATTCCAATCACAAAAAGAACCTGTCACATAGACCGCCTTTGCTTTGGGTGCCCAGGTACGGAAGACACATTTTTTTCCTGTAAGGTGTGCTCCCAAAAATTCGTAGGCACGGCTGTTGGTCCCTTGGTGAAACAGGTATTTTGCCATTTGATTATTGGATTGTTGCATGATGTAGCCTCCCGATAGTTGCTCTGTAATACACGACAAAACCGGCGGTTTTGTCCCGCCGTTGCTTTGTTTTTCGGTTCTTTTTTAATCCGAGAATAAAAACAAAGGATGTCGAATGGTATCTCTTTGGCATATTATAACATAAAACAAATAAAAAATAAAGTGTTTTTTGTAAAAAATATATAAAAAATAAAAGTCTGTGTTAATTTACAAATTTTGGAAAGTGTTATTGGTAATTATACATAAAAAAATGAAGCACAGAAATGAAAATCCTTGTTGTTCTGTCAGTTGACAAAACACGTAAAAAAGGGTATAATGTATTGGGTGTTTTTTTGCCCTACATTTTTAAGGAGAACATGCAGTTGAACATTTATTTTAATTCCCGCGATATTCTCTGTAAAAATCCTTTCGGTGCCGTTCGGGTAAACCGGGAGGTTTTGTTTGGTATTTACATTTTCAATGATGTATATGTGGAAAAAGTTTCTTTGGTAACTTCCACGGGAACTTGGTATGATTTTGATTATGAGGGCTGCCATGGGGAATACAGCCGATATGAACTGAAGGTTGCTTTTCCAAATGCACAAGCTTTCTTTTATGAATTTCATATCCGAACCGAGCACGGTACCGTTATCGGCAGAAATCAAAACGGAAAACTGGTGTTGGATGAAAAATATCCCATGTTTCAGCAAACGGTTTACAAAGAGGAGTTTCATACTCCCGATTGGGCAAAAGGGAAAATTATGTACCAGATTTTTCCCGACCGCTTTAAAAGAAGTGATAAAGTAAAGCTTCCCGCTACCAAAAATGAGCGGATTCTTCATGAAAACTGGAATGATACTCCCATCTTTTTGCCCGAGCAGAATCCCTACCTTGCTAACGATTATTTTGGCGGAAATTTAAAGGGAATCACCGAGCAGTTGGACTATCTTTCGGAGCTTGGGGTCGGAATTATTTATTTAAATCCCGTGTTTGAAAGCGGAGAAAACCACCGTTACAGTACGGCGGACTATCAAAAAATTGATCCTTATTTGGGAACGGAAAAAGACTTTATAGATTTTACAAAAGCTTGCAAAAAACGTGGTATCCGCGTCATTTTAGACGGTGTGTTCAGTCATACGGGTGCCGATAGTGTATACTTTAATAAATATGGGAACTACGATTCTTTGGGAGCATATCAGAGTACGGAGTCACCATATTATCCCTGGTATTGTTTCAGCCAATTTCCCGACACCTACGAAAGCTGGTGGGGATTTATCAATCTTCCCAATGTTCGTGAGGATAACGAATGCTATCTTGATTTTATCACCAATCCAGAAAGCGGTGTGCTAAAATACTGGAGTGATCGTGGAGTGGACGGATGGCGGCTGGATGTGGCAGATGAACTGCCCGATGTGTTTATCGACCGTCTTCGCAAAACCGTAAAACAAATTAATCCCGATGGGTTTGTAATCGGAGAAGTGTGGGAGGATGCTTCCAACAAGGAAAGCTACGGTGTGAAACGTCGCTATCTGTTGGGAGACCAGTTGGACAGCGTGATGAACTATCCCTTCCGTACTGCGATTATAGAATATGTGAAGCATCATGATGCAGATGGTTTTATCAATGCTGTGATGCCGATTTTAGAAAATTATCCTCAAGAGGTTTTGGCAGTTTTAATGAATTCTCTCGGCACTCACGATACCCGCCGGATTATCACCGAGCTTGGTGTGTCAGAAGAGGTGCCGTTAGAAGAGCAGGGCAGCTACCGTATGAGCGAAAAAGCTTACCACAGGGCAAAAGAGCTTTTAAAACTTGCCACAATTCTGCAGTTTACTTTGCCCGGTATTCCTTGTATTTACTATGGGGACGAAGTAGGGCTTCAGGGCTTTGCCGACCCGTATTGCAGACGGACTTATCCTTACGGAGAAGAAGACCGGGAGCTTTTGGAATTTTATCAAACAGTAACGAAATTCCATAACGAATATGAAGCAGATTTAAAAACCGCATTGACCGAAATATCCCATACGGACGGAATCCTTCATTTTAAACGGGGAAATCTTACCGTATTTGTAAACGGCGGTGAGGAAACAGCCTTTTGGAAAGAAGCGGTTCCTGGGGAAGCGATACTTTCCGATAACAACGTATTATATAATGAATATGGCATCTTGATGCCCCCCAAATCTTACGTGATAATGAACAATCTTAAGGAGGACAAATAGATATGAGCACCAAAAAAGAAGAGACCAAAGTTTCCAAAGCAGCGAAAGCTACCACGGAAACTGCAAAAGCAGTTACCAAAGAAACCACAAAAAAGGTAGCGAAAGAACCTGCGAAGAAAGCAGCTTCCGAAAGGAAAGCACCTGCGAAAAAGACTGCTGCCAAAGCAAGCACAGCCACTGCTGAAAAAACCAAAAAAATGACCAAAGAAGAATTAAAGCAGGCGTTAATCAATAAATTAGAAGGTGTGAGAAACGTATCCGTGGAAGATGCAACCGAACGTGATATGTATTTTGCATTGGGCTCTTTGGTAAGAGAATTAATCGGGAAAGAATGGGTAAAAACCAAAAAGCACTATAAAGAAAATAATGTGAAGCAGGTTTACTATTTCTCCCTGGAATTTTTAATGGGAAAAGCCCTTCGCAAAGACTTAAGAAGATTAAATATCTTAAAAGATATGACTTCTATTTTAAAAGAATTGGGCTTTGATATCACCCGTGTTACTCATATTGAACCGGATGCCGGTCTTGGAAACGGCGGTTTAGGCAGACTTGCTGCTTGTTTCTTGGATTCTCTGGCAGCTTGCGGTTATGCAGGTCATGGGAACGGTATTCGTTACAGACATGGCTTGTTTAAGCAAAAAATTGTGGACGGTTATCAGGTGGAAGAATCCGATAACTGGCTGAATACCGAAAACTTATATGAAGCACGCCGTTCTTCCAAATCTGTGGAAGTGAAATTCTACGGGGAAGTAGTTTGTGAAGACAGAAACGGTAAAAACTATTATACGCAGATTAACTATGATCCGGTTATGGCAGTACCTTATGATACTCCCATGATTGGTTACGATAATAACATTGTAAACACCTTGCGTCTTTGGAGTGCAGAACCTAAGGAAGATGAATTTGACTTTTCAAAATTCTCCCGGGGAGAATACTCCAGCGCTGTGGAATACCGTCAGTCCGTTCGTGCCATTTCTGATGTGTTATATCCTGATGATTCCAACTATTCTAATAAATTACTTCGTTTAAAACAGCAGTATTTCTTTGTATCTGCCGGCTTAACCTCTATTTTAAGAGACTATGTGGCATTGGGCAATGATATCTGGAAATTGGATCAGTATGTTGCAGTTCACATTAACGATACTCATCCGGCGCTCTGTGTACCGGAGCTGATGAGACTGCTGGTAGACGAATACGAAGTGCCGTGGGATGATGCATGGGGTATCACCACCAGAACCCTGTCCTACACTAACCACACCATTATGCCGGAAGCTTTAGAAAAGTGGCCTATCCATATGTACCGTGAGCTTCTGCCCAGAATCTATATGATTACCGAAGAGATCAACCGTCGTTTGTGCGAAGAACTCTATCGGATTTATCCCGGTGATACCGGCAAGGTATCTTATATGGCAATTCTGCAGAATGACGTGGTGAATATGGCAAATATGGCAATCGCAGGCAGCCACAGTGTGAACGGTGTTGCAGCAGTGCACAGTCAGATTCTAAAGGATGAGCTGTTCCACGATTACTATATGACCACACCCGAAAAATTCAACAACAAAACCAACGGTATTACCCACAGAAGATGGCTGGTGGATTCCAACCCCGAACTCACTGAGCTGATTACCAAAAACATTGGTGCAGAATTTATTAAAAAACCGCTTCAGCTTTCTAAAATCATTGAAAAAGATTTACATCATGATGCTGCCTTTTTGGAAGAACTTGGGAAAATCAAATACCGCAACAAGATTAAACTTGCAAACTTTATTAAAGATAAGCAGAATTTCTTGCTGAATCCCGACACCCTCTTTGATGTGCAGGTAAAACGTATCCATGCATACAAACGTCAGCTGTTAAAAGCATTCCAGATTCTGGATATGTATTTTGATATTAAGGATAATCCCCAAAAAGACCGTCAGCCCATGACCTTCTTGTTCGGCGGAAAAGCAGCTCCCGGTTATGCTTATGCAAAATTGGTGATTAAGTTTATCAATTCCGTTGCAAACTTAGTGAATAACGATCCCGATACCAAGGATATTATTACCGTTCTGTTCTTGGAAAACTACAATGTTTCCTTTGCACAGCACATTTTCCCGGCATCCGATTTATCCGAACAGATTTCCACCGCATCCAAGGAAGCCAGCGGTACCGGTAATATGAAATTTATGTTAAACGGTGCATTAACCATGGGTACCATGGACGGTGCGAACATTGAAATTGCAGAAGCGGTAGGGGATGAAAATATCTTTACCTTCGGTATGTCTGTTAGCGAAGTGTTAAATCACTACAGAGATGGCGACTATCACAGCGTGAATATCTATGAGTCCGATTATAAACTTCGCCGTATTTTAGATACCTTAAAAGGCGACTTCTTCCGTGATGCACATCCCGGCGAATTTATGCCTATCTTTGATTCTCTGATTCGTCAGAACGACGAATACTTTGTATTAGCAGACTTTTCATCTTATAAAGAAACCATGGAACGTGCCATGAATCTGTACCGCACCAATCCGCAGAAATGGCTTTCTATGTCTGCGTACAATATCGCAATGGCAGGCAGATTTTCTTCTGACGAAACCATCCGCAACTATGCAAAAGAAATCTGGTTCTTAAAAGAAAATAAAATTAAATAAATTGTTCAGAATCGATATAAAAATAGCCGCACAAAACTGTGCGGCTATTTTTATGTTTTTTAATTGATGCGGGATTTCATAAATCCCATTTTGCAGATGAATGCTGTGACTATGGTTGTGATGATGATTTCAGGAATCATGTACGTTCCGTTATAGATTAACGAATAACTGAGAACGCTTTGTCCTTCTTCGGCATAGACACCCCAGATTAAAATACCCGACAAAATGTGACACACATACCGAAGGGTAGTGACAATGGCTGCCGAGAGCGGTGCCGCCCATCCTTTTTGTCGGAATAGTTTATAAAAGAATCCGGACAGTCCCAGTACGCCGAAAGCAACCAGATAATCCAATAATACTACCAACACAAAGTATCCAAAGGTTTGTGTCGGTGGGGGATAGAATCCGAAAAGCATTTGAATCAGAGCATAAGAAAATGATGCGGCAAGTCCCCATTTTGTGCCGAATAACAGCCCTGCCATCACAATGGGTACCATAGATGCAATGGTAATGCTGCCCCCCTGAAGCCAGGGAGCCGGAATAATTTTTGATAACCACATCAGCACTGTTGCTAAAGCAATCAGCAGGGCACAAGTGGTTAGTTTTTTAGTTGTTTGCATGTTTTTATTACTCCTTTCTAAGTGAGAAAAGAATAATACCAATAAAAAATCCGAATCAATTTTGATTCGGATAAAAAAGAAAACACGTTATTTTCCCTACGTTGGCATTATCCAAATCAGGTTACGGGTTAAAGTGCAACACACTTACTCTCAGCCGACTTATGGTCAGCTCCCCAAATCTTTTATTTTTCGTATTTCGAAATACAAGTGCATTATACAACCAAAATATTGATTTGTCAAGTATTTGTTTTGAATTAATTTTTCATCTTGCTTTTTTTGTGTGTTTATGATAAAATAATTGTGATACAGAGTTTGATATAATTTATCATGGATAAGTGAGGACTGTTTTATGGAAATGGACAGCATGAAAAAATCATTGAAAATGGGGGCATTATCCGGTGGATGCACCTATCTTTTATATGTCGTTTTTATAGTAGGTATCGGACTTTTGACAAGGTGGCAGAATTTTTGGGTGCTCAGCGAAGTAACAGGAGCAGCCATCTTTCAGCCCCATGGGGCTATTTCCTGGGAAATAACGAATATTGCCGGATTGATTTTAGCATCTTTGGTACCGGTGTTTCTCATGAAGTATGAACAAATCAAGTATGCATTTTCTTATATCGGAATCAGTTTACTGGTGTTCATTTGGTTGTACGCAACAACCTTAGGTGCATATTTTGTAATTGGTGATATGACAAAAACTGCGGTATTTTGTCCGTTTGCGACTTTTGATGCACTTTATTATCTGATTTTTGTTTTCCTACTTGGTTCTGCGATTGGAACAGTAGCTTCTTTTGTGCTGAATTTTATGAGAAATAAGGATTAATCTTTCAGAAATACGGAGGATTTTGGTATGGTAAAATTTCATAACGATTGGGATATTGTGCTAAAAGGGGAGTTTGACAAACCCTATTATTTGAAACTCCGTTCCTTTTTGGTGGAGGAGTATTCCAATCATGTGATTTATCCCGATATGTATGATATTTTTAACAGCTTGAAACTGACTTCCTATTCTGATGTAAAAGCGGTCATTATCGGTCAGGATCCCTATCATGGCAGGGGACAGGCACACGGTCTTTCCTTTTCGGTAAAAAAAGGGGTAGATATTCCACCGTCTCTTATGAATATTTACAAAGAATTACATAACGATTTAGGATGTAAAATTCCTAAAAACGGTTTTTTGGAAAAATGGGCAAAGCAAGGGGTTTTGCTATTAAACAATGTGCTTACCGTTCGTGAAAACCAGGCAAATTCCCATAAGGGTTGCGGTTGGGAAGAGTTTACCGATCAGGTAATCAGAATGTTAAACAATCGAGCAAAGCCTGTGGTGTTTATTCTATGGGGAGCCAATGCCAAAACAAAAGAAAAGCTTGTTACCGCACCTCAGCATCTGATTTTAAAAGCGGCACATCCCAGCCCCTTATCTGCTTATAACGGCTTTTGGGATTGTAAGCATTTTTCTAAAACCAATCAGTTTTTGCAAATGACAGGACAAACTCCCATTGATTGGCAGATTGAAGATGATGCGGATAAAATGCCGGAATATTTAAAATAACCAATAATGAAAAGAAAGAGAAAATTGACCAATGGAGGAACCGGTCGTTTTCTCTTTTTTGTTGAAATTTATCAAAAATCTATTTAAGAGGAAAAATTTAGAAAAAACTCTTGACAAAATGAGTTAGTTATGCTAAACTAACCAAAGAAGTTAGTTGAGACTAACTTTTATAAAAACGTGTAAAATCTATTTTTGAAAACAGGTGCGGAATATGAGTTTATTGGATGCAATCCCCGGTCAGGAGTATATTATCAAGAATATTGAAACCGACGACGAAGAATTAGATGCCTTCTTATTTTCGCTGGGGTGTTATTCAGGTGAGGTGATTACCGTGGTTGCATTCCGAAGAGGAGGATGCACCGTTTCCATTAAGGACGGCAGATACAGCATCGACAATCAGTTGGCAGAAGCTATTATCATTTAGGGTAGCTTCTTGCCCTTAATTTTTGGTTGTTAGTTAGTCAAGGCTAACTCGAAGAAAAGTTAAATCATACAAAAGGAATGAATAAAAGGAGAAACTATTATGAGAATTGCGTTAACAGGAAACCCGAACTCCGGTAAAACCACTATGTATAACGCTTTGACCGGCAGCAATGAAAAGGTTGGCAACTGGGCAGGGGTTACCGTTGAGAAAAAAGAGCATATCATTAAAAAGGCTTATTCAGTGGGAGGAAGTGACCTGATTGCCGTGGACTTGCCCGGTGCATATTCCATGTCACCCTTTACCTCGGAAGAAAGCATTACCAGTGCTTATGTGAAGCAGGAAAACCCAGATGTTATTGTTAACATTGTGGATGCGGCAAATCTGAGCCGTTCGTTGTTCTTTACCACCCAGCTTTTAGAACTTGGCATTCCGGTGGTTGTTGCACTGAATAAAAGTGATATTAATGACAAAAAAGGAACAAAAATTGACGTTGCAAAGCTTTCCCAACAGCTTTCTTGTCCTGTAATTGAAACGGTTTCTGTATCTTCTGATGGCTTAAAAGAAGTGATTGCTGCAGCGGTTGATCGTGCAGGCACCACCCAAAAAGCGGTATATACCCAGGGAAACATTGATCTGACCAGTAAACAGGCTGTAGAATCTGCCGACAGAAAACGTTTCCAATTTGTGAATCTCATTGTCAAAGAAGTGGAAACCCGTAAGGTTTTGACCAAAGACAAGCACTTCGGAGATAAAATTGATGCGATTTTAACCAATAAGTGGCTTGGGATTCCGATTTTTGCAGTTGTGATGTATCTGGTATTTCAGATTTCTCAGGTTTGGGTCGGAACTCCCGTTGCGGACTGGCTGGTGGGTTACATGGAAATCTTCCAGGAATGGGTGAGAGGACTTTTAGGTGACGCAAACCCGCTGCTTTCTGCAATTTTAGTGGATGGAGTCATCGGTGGCGTTGTGGCAGTCGTTGGTTTTTTACCGCTTGTTATGGTAATGTACTTCCTGATTGCCCTTTTGGAAGATTGCGGTTATATGTCAAGAGTTGCAGTTGTATTAGACCCCATTTTCAAAAAAGTTGGTCTTTCCGGTAAATCCGTGATTCCTTTTGTCATTACCGTTGGATGTGCAGTGCCCGGCATTATGGCAAGCCGTACCATTAAAAATGAACGGGAACGCAGAGCAACTGCAATGCTGGCGCCCTTTATGCCTTGCGGTGCTAAAATTCCCGTTATCGCATTATTTGCAGGCGCATTCTTTGATGATGCCGGTTGGGTAAGCACCTTGATGTACTTATCCGGTATTATTCTGATTTTCTTAGGCGCATTGCTGGTGAACAAAATCACCGGCTATCGGGCGAGAAAATCCTTCTTTATTATTGAGCTGCCCGATTATAAAATTCCGTCCTTCTGGGGTGCTTTCAAATCCATGTGCAGCCGTGGTTGGGCATATATTGTAAAAGCTGCAACCATTATTCTTTTATGTAATATGGCAGTACAGATTATGCAGACCTTTACCTGGAGCTTCCAGGTTGCAGAAACTGCAGATGCTTCTATTTTGGCGTCCATTGCATCTCCTTTTGCTTATATTTTGGTTCCCATCGTTGGTGTGTTGAGTTGGCAGCTTGCAGCAGCAGCGGTTACCGGCTTTATTGCCAAAGAAAACGTAGTTGGCACTTTAGCAGTTTGCTTTGTAGGGCTGGAAAATCTGATTGATACCGAAGAACTGGTGTTGATGGAAGGTGCAGGCAGCGAGGTTGCAACCGTTTTTGCAATTACCAAAATTGCGGCATTGGCATATCTGATGTTTA
>JAZNNT010000025.1:0-6325 GCA_045580405.1 Clostridia bacterium | reverse complement strand
GCAGAACAAACAGTTACAAGTTCCTGCCCTTTTTCTTTAGCATCATTTAAAGCACGGACGGAAGATAGTTTTGTTGCAATTTCATCATTTCCTAACGGATAAACACCGCCGCAACATTGCCAGTCTTTGATTTCTTCCAATGTGAAGCCAAGAATTTCGGCACATATTCTGGCATATTCATCCAAAGCTTTCGCTTTATTTTTCAAGGTGCATCCGGGATAGTAACTGTACTTCATACTGATGGTTTCCTTTCCTTTTGTAATGCTGTTTCCTTACGATAATACAAAATGATCCTACTTCAGATTTATTCCAACTTCGTTAAAAAAATAACAAAATGATTTAAATCCAACCAACATGTCAAACAATAGCAATTTAATTATAGCATAAACCTGTTGAATACACAAGTTTTTTTTCGCATTTTTTCGATTTTTTTAGATTTTCCATATTTTGCACAATTTTTGAAGATACAGTGTGCTTATAATGTGATAATTTGAATAGTTCACAAAATATCACAGGACAAAAAATGCACTCCCCTGTCCGAAAACAAGAAAGTGCATTGAGATAGATCATTAAATTTTTAAAATTTTGAGAGCTTCCAATACTGAGAAAACCAAAATCAATACAATGAAAATAGGAGCAATGTACTTAATCATAACTGAAAACAGCTTCTTCCGTTTAAACTGACCGGCTGTTTCCACCTCTTCAATAATTGCTTTCGGTTTTAATACATAGCCAATAAAAATACAGGTTAACAGCGCTACAATCGGCATCAGTACACTGTTACTGATAAAATCAAAGAAATCCAAAAATTCCATGCCGATAATTTTTACAGAGCTCCACAGATTGCTTCCAAGTGCGGAAGGAATACCAAGCAACAAAGATACTCCAAATACCACCAGACAAGCAGGGACTCTCTTAAGCTTTAATTTGTCGCAAACAATGGAAACTACAGTTTCCATCAAAGAAATAGAAGAAGTTAAAGCTGCAAACAATACCATCAGGAAAAATGCTGCACCAATGATATCTCCAAACGGCATAGTCTGAAATACCTGCGGCAAGGTGATAAACATCAGCCCTGCGCCTTTATTCATTGCTGCTAAATCTCCATTTGAAAAGGCAAAAACAGCCGGAACAATCATCATACCTGCAATGAATGCGATTCCGGTATCAAAAAATTCAATCTGAGAAACAGAGGATTCAATGCTTACATCTTTTTTCATATAGGAACCATAGGTAATCATTATCCCCATTGCAAGAGACATGGAATAGAATAACTGCCCCATTGCCGCCAAAACTGTCGTCACAGAAAAATTGGAAAAATTAGGTGTGATATAATATAACAAACCGCCAATCGCACCCGGCATACATAAAGAGTAAATTGCAATTGTGATGGAAAGCAAAATTAAAATCGGCATCATAACTTTGCTGACCTTTTCAATTCCTTTATTCACACCGCATAATACAATCAGAGTAGTGGCAGCAATAAACAAGAAAAACCAACCTACCGATTCCAAAGAGATACCAATAAAATTAGTAAAGAAACTGCTATTGGCTGCTTGCAGCATACCGCCTGTAAGAAAAGTATATAAATACTTAGTTACCCATCCACCGATAACAGAATAATAAGGCAGAATAATCATAGGAACAATTGCGGCAAGATAACCTACAAAAGAATACCGTTTATCTAACTTGCGAAAAGCTCCAATGGCACTTAAGCCGGTTTTTCTACCTAATGCTATCTCTGCGGTCATCAGAGTAAAGCCAAAAGTAACTGCAAGAATTAAGTATACCAGCAGAAAGATACCGCCGCCGTATTTAGCCGCAAGATAAGGAAATCTCCAGATATTACCGAGTCCTACCGCAGACCCGGCAGCAGCCATTACAAAACCGAGCTTTCCGGTAAAGCTGCTTCGTTTTTCATTTGCCATAAGATAAAGCCTCCTGACAACCTTTTGTCTAAAATTTAACTATAATATTATATACCATCTGTCGTTTTTTGTCAACCTTTTTTCTTGGCGATTATTTTTATGATAAAAAACGTAACCGCCTAACACAAATGTATAAAAATAAATTTTTTTATTACTTTTTGTTGTATTTTGTATTTTTATATGTTATAATGTTCACAGAATCTTCACAAATTGTTTAAGAGGTGCCGATATATGGGCAAAATTAGTAAAAAAGAAGGAAGAAAAATAAAAAGCAGAGCTCCCATGGACTCTGTGGCGCTTTATATTATGCCCGACCGAAATGCAGCGTCCAACAGTTATTCTTCCGCAGTCGAAATCACAAAAAGTGAGCAGTATATCCGCCAAAAAAGAGAGGAAGGGCTTGCCGGCTTTGGTATGATGCATGTATTTATGGCAGCCTATGTCAGAGTCATTGCTGAATTACCGGGATTAAACCGTTTTATTCGTGGGCAGCGTCTTTACGCCAGAAACGGCATTGAAATCTGTTTAACCATCAAAAAGGAAATGAGCCTAAATGCTCCCGAAACAGTGGTAAAATTATTCCTCACTCCCGAAGACACTGCAAACACTGTTTATGAAAAGTTGAAAATTTTACTGGAAGAAAACCGTCAGGAAGGCGACCAAAATGATATGGATTTTGCTGCAAGATTTCTTGTCGGGATGCCAAGTGTAATTTTAAAATTTATCGTCTGGCTTTTAAAACTGCTGGACTATTTCAAGCTTCTCCCCCGGTTTCTCACAAAACTAAGCCCCTTCCACGGTTCCATTTTTATTACCAATCTTGGATCCTTAGGAATTGGGCCTGTCCGCCATCATCTGTATGAATTTGGCAATATGCCTCTGTTTCTTGCAATGGGTAAAAAATACAGCAAATGCGAATTAAACCGTCACGGGGAAATGGAAAAACATCGCTACATGGATTTTGTGTTAACCTTGGATGAGCGAATTTGTGACGGCCATTATTTTTCCAGAGCATTCAAGCGATTCCAACGGTTATTAGAGCATCCCGAAGAATTAGATATTGCACCGGAAACAATTGTAGAAGATATTAAATAATCAAAAATGCTATCAACACATATTGGTTGATAGCATTTTTTATGCCAAAATAAATCATTTTAATATCGTGGGATTTTTGGCAGGACGGTTTAAAATATAAATACCGATACTTACCAAAAGCAAAGCAGAATACAATCTAAACTGCGGCACACCGCTTTGCTCCGACAAAATCCACTGGGATAACAACACTCCAAAAACAGGAATCATAAAACCATACACAGCAACTTTAGAAAGTGGATTATGCTTTAGTAAAACGCCCCATAAGGAGTATGCTAATGCGGAAATCAATGCCAGATACAGCAGAATACTCCAGGATACAATTCCTTCAACCGCAACGTTTCCACCAAACACCAAACCAATAACAACCATCAATAATCCACCAATTAAAAACTGATAACCGCTGATTACAGACGGTTCTTCTGCATCAGAATAACGTTTCATTAAAGAGGCAGACACCCCGTAAGACACTGTAGAAAGAAAAACAAATCCGTCGCCCAAAAAGTTCATGTTCCAGTCTAGTCCGTCAAAATGAACGAAAAAGATGCCCAAAAATCCGATTATGCACGCTAAAACTTTTTTCAGAGTTAATTTTTCTGAGCGAAAAATCAATGTTGCTACTAAAATCGCAGAAAAACTTCCACAACCTGTGGTTAGTGTTGCTTTTACCGCAGTGGTGTTAGCAACACCAATATAGAAAAAGATATACTGGATTACAGTTTGAAACAGTGCAACCCAAATAATCTTCATCAAATTATCAGGTTTGGGATATGAAATTTTTCTATGTGTAACGCTATCGTAAGAAATAACCATCACACCTGCCAAAAAGAATCGGATTCCCGCAAATAAGATTGTTGATGCTGTGGATTGATTTGGCAACATCAACTGCGAACCGATTTTTATGACCGGAGTAGCACTTCCCCACAATGCACAACAAAAGCAGGCAATAACAGCAACATAAAACGGATTTGTTAACAATTTATTTTTCATTCTCATGTTATCATTCTCGCTTGATTCCATAAGATGCTGATGCATCCGGAATCAATCTCTCATTCTTACCTTTTAGCAGATACTGTACCAATTTATAATTTTTCAAAAATAAGTATTTTACTGGTAAAATCGCCCTGACAACGAAATTGAATTCCGATTTGCTCCAACACATCGCCACCATATGTTTTATCGATGTGAATTTCGCGGTATTGAGATGCAGAATCCAATCCCATTAATTTCAAACGGTCAGGATATGTATTTGCTTTTTTCAAAATAGTTGCATAAATCACAATCACATGTTTTTGATCTTCGCTGACAAATTCAACTACAAAATGATTGCTATTAAAGGGAGATTCCAAACGGTACATCGTGCCGTTATGAATCACTTCTCCCCATTTTTTGTATGTAACAATTTGTTCACGGACAATTTCTTTTTCTTCTTCGGTTAAAAGAGCAAGATCCAGTTCATAGCCGAAGCGTCCCATCATGGCAATATTACCACGGGTTTCAATAGGAGTAACACGCTGTACTTGATGATTGGGCACTGCAGAAACATGAGCTCCCATCACACCGGAGGGATAAAGATAGGAAGTGCCGTACTGAATGTGCATCCGTTCTACAGCATCACTGTCATCACTGGTCCAGATTTGTGGAAAATAATGCAGCATCCCCAAATCAAAGCGTCCGCCACCACCTGCACAGCCTTCAAACAACACATCCGGGAATTTTTGAATTAACACTTCCAATACACGATATAAGCCAAGCATATATCTATGTGCAAATTCCTGCTGTTGCTGCGGTGGTAATAAGAAAGATCCGGGTTCCGAAATATTTCTGTTCATATCCCATTTGATATAGGAAACGGGATTTTCGCTTAAGATGGAAGAAACAGTTTCGATGATAAAATTCTGCACATCAGGACGGCTCACATCCAGTACATACTGAAATCTGCCAAGGCTGGATTTTCTTCCTTTAATGCCCACAATCCAATCAGGATGAGCGCGATACAAATCGCTGTCGGGAGAAACCATTTCAGGTTCTATCCAAATACCAAATAGCATCCCTAAATCATTAATTTTCTTCGCTAAAGAACCAATACCGTTGGGAAGCTTATCCAGATTGGGATACCAGTCACCCAAGGAACAGTTGTCGTCGTTTCGTTTACCGAACCAACCGTCATCCAAAACCATTAATTCAACACCAAGGTCTTTTGCAGTGGTTGCGATATCCACAATTTTATCTTCGTTAAAATTAAAGTATGTAGCTTCCCAGTTATTAATTAAAACAGGTCTTGCAATATCACGGAATTTACCGCGGCAAATGCGTTTTTTTACAAAGGAATGGAAATTCTGAGACATTGTGTTTAATCCTTTTTCAGAATAAGTCATCACAACTTCCGGTGTCTGGAAGGTTTCACCCGGCTTTAAATTCCAGCAGAAATCAAAGTCATTGATGCCCATATAAACACGCATCAGTTCTTCCGTATTCATTTCTATTCCTGCAGTAAAATTTCCACTATAAACAAGTCCGAAGCCATATGCATCGCCTGTGAATTCAGTCGTTTCCTTCTTTGCAAGGCATAAGAAAGGATTATGAAGATGACTGCTTGCTCCGCGTTTGGAACTGATAGACATACTGCCATGCATAGTATCCCGGCGTTCCACATGGCGTTCCCTAGCCCAGTTCCCTTCCAGATGAATGATATCATATAAATCTCCATCTAAGAAATCCATACTCATACTCATCACACGAAGTATTTCTGTTTTGTTTGTGCCAAAATTGGTCACTTTTACGCTTCTTGTGATAATATCACGATCATTATACACAGTATAGCTCAGAGTAATTTTTAAACCGGCAAGCTTGTCTTCAAAATCTACCAACAAAGTATCCGCTTCGGATTCCTCTTCCACATAGGAAGACGGCAAACCTTCCATTTTCGGTTTTCCTGCTACCACGGAATATCCTGCATAGGTAAAGCAGGAAAGTGTACTTCCGTCGGCATGTCTTGCGTGGAAGGACGGCTGACGCAAATCAGTTCCGCCAAAATAAGAGTATTCCATCGGAGTATCAGTAAATGATACCCTATCCTGAAAGGGAGAGAAAGAATATAAATCTTCAATAAATACATCGGAAAAAGAAAAATCACTACTAATTTTTTTACCGTAATATATATGTACCGGTACATCCTTTTTATGGTTACCGAAAATATAAGTCGTACGGGGAGTGTCCAAATGGAAAACTCTATTCACCTCATCAAAACGAATTGCCACAACAGTTCCTCCTATTTCTATGATGTCGTTAAAAATATTTGTTTT
>JAZNNT010000024.1:0-19230 GCA_045580405.1 Clostridia bacterium | reverse complement strand
GAACAAACAGCATAAATCCCAAAAGTATAATCGGATAGATTAAAGCTCTGTTTTATCCATAAAAAAGAGTGCACTCACAAAGAGTGCAGTCTTTAAAACTACCTACAATCAGGATGCATTAAATCTTTCTTCGTAGAAAATATCAGTCCAGAATTCAATATTGTTTTCTACTTTATGGTCATGCCAGTTGCTTGCTTCTAAGATTTCGTAGTATGCCCAATGAGCTTTATCCAGATCCGGATAAGTCAGAACATCTTCCATATTTGCTTCAATGTATTCTTTGTCAGCTACACGGTTCAACATTCTGTTGATAATGGTAACAGCTTCGGAACGTTTGATGGGCTGATCAGGACGGAAGGTACCGTCTTCATAACCAACTAACCAACCTTTGATTGCTGCAGAATCAATAAAGTCTTTTGCCCAATGATTGTCTGCAACATCGGGGAAGTTGTTGTCATTACCTGCTTCCAGTTCAAAGAATCTGGAAGCAATTGTTGCAAATTCTGCACGGGTAATCGGTTTGTTAGGTCCAAAGGTACCGTCTTCGTAACCGTTTACAATACCAACATTGCTTAAGTATTTA
Source organism: Clostridia bacterium (assembly GCA_045580405.1). GTDB lineage: Bacteria > Bacillota > Clostridia > UMGS1840 > UMGS1840 > SIG452. The sequence continues at coordinate 18,647 of JAZNNT010000024.1, read as the reverse complement.
ATGTATGCAGCATACCAGTCTCCTTCGTTAACATCGGAGAACTTGCTTTCAGAACCGTCTAAGAATACCATTTTCTTCACGATTAAACGGGAGAACATTGCAGTTACTTCTGCTCTGGTAACATTATCTTCTGCATCAAAGTTACCGGTGTCTCTACCATGAACATAAGCAATATGCTCGCCGGTCAAGCCGGGAACAGTTCCTGCAGATAAGTCAATGGTATCAGTGGTCACATAACTGTCAATCCAACCGGGTTTTACAGCAAAGGTTTTAATCGTAGTTTTATCCGGAACATTAAAAGGTCCTTCATATTTTAATGAATCTTTAGTAGGAGCGGAACCATCGGTGGTATAGTAAATAGTTGCACCGGGGGTTTTGGTTTCTAAAACAACCGTGATATTTTTATCAGCATCTACTTCAAAAGTAATGGTAGGAGCTTCTACTCTCTGTTGAGAGGAAGGACCGGAGGGACCAGCAGGGCTGGTACGTCTGTTAACAATAATATCCAGCTCCATAAACAGCTCTTTTACATTTCCGTTTACAGTACCTTCAAAGTTAGCATTGGTATCTCTGTATAATTTTAAAATACCGGTTCCTTCAGCAGCGCCGGTTAATTTTAACATGCCACTCTCTCTATCTACAGTTGCAATGCTAATTAAGTTGTCTGCGTTATCAACCACGCCGGCATCTAAGCTTGCAGATAAACTGGGAACAAAAGTTAAAGATGCTTCTTCACCGCGTTCAAACAGTTTTACCAGCTCATCAGAAATCACTTTTAAGTAAACAGTTTCGCCAACCTTAAAATCAACAACTAAATTGTTCGGTTCAACAGTGGCAGTTTTATTGGTTCCTGCTAAATCAGAATATACTTCTACTTTAGCATCCATAACACCGGACATAATGGTATTCATTACAGTTGCCATTACATCAGCATCATCATCTTTTAAGGTGTTAATTGCATGAACAATCAATTTAATGAATGCAGAATCCTCAGAAATGTTGCCGGATAAATCTTCCATCAACATACCATTGCCAAGCATTGCAGTTTTTGCAAGTGCAAGCTCGTCTCCAGCGGGAGTAGTCAGTGCATCCGCTGCTGCTTTTTCAACAAAGGGAATCACAGCATCTACATAATTAGCAGCACCGGGAGTACAATATGCAGCTAAAAATGCGCTCATATTGCCTGCAGCTTGTCTTCTTAAATTTTTCTGGAAATCAATTACAAATGCACCCAATGCATTTTTGGTCATATAACCTTCTGTATCAGCAGGGTCATCAAAAGTGAGCTTGTTTAAAATATCAGCCGGTTTTGCGGTGGTGGAACCGAAGGTCACATCGGTGTAGAAAGCTGCAGTAGCTCTGTTGATATCTGCATCGCCGATGTCATTATCACTGGTATTGGGATTCGCAGAGGTTCCGTTTTTCGCATCCGGGAAGGTCATCAGTTTGATGAATCCGTATGTTAAAATATCCACTTCGTCCGCTGTAAGGAAAGGCGGTGCAGAAGGAATGGGAGATGAAGCAGGAGAAGCAGTATCATTGTAATACGCTCTCATCACATCTAACTGATCTTTAGAAATGTTTCTGTACGCTCTGATTAAGTCTGCACCGTAATCGGTTGCACCGGGAGTGGTCTGCATACCTAACAGAACTTCTTTAAATTCCTGTTCACTCATTGTAGGAACAGTACCGGCAGCCTGAGATACCAAAGTGAAAATCGGTAACATCATGATTGCCAAAAGCAAAGCAATGATTCTTTTCATAGTTTTTTGCTCCTTTTTATATAATTATATTTTTAACACATTTCATTATTTATTTGCATATTGATAGCAACGATACAGCATTTGTGCAGATTCTGCACGGGTTGCTGACATGGTGGGATTAAAACAGTTTAATTCATTTCCCTGAATAATACCAAGTTCTTTTAAAGTGATAACAGCTGTTTTTGCGTAGGAAGCAATATAACGTTCATCCTCAAACCCGGCGGTTTGGGCAGTGCTTCGGTCAAATAAACCGAGCAGCTCGCCGATTCTGAACATCAGAACCGCCATATCCTGACGGGTGATATCCTGACCGGAGCCAAACATTCCGTTTCCAACCCCTAAAATCAATTTCTGACTTGCCATAGTGGTAACGTAAGGATAAAACCAATCGTTTTCCAGTACATCAGAGAAAACCGGTTTTTCTGCTCCGGCTTCAATGGAAAACGCAATGCAAATCATTTTTGCAAACTGTTCACGGGTAACCGTGGCAGACGGTGCAAAGGAGAAATCGCTGACACCATTGATAATATCACGGTCAAACAACTCTGCAATGGCCTCCTCAGCCCACTCGTAACCCACAAGGTCATCAAAAACATGGGTTGGTTTTGTTTGTTTCCCAAAACCCAAGATAACGTAAGCCTCTTCTGCAATCGCCAGATATAAAGGCTGGAACTCTGCCGGAACAATTCCGTTTAATAGAGTTTTAACCGTTTCCTCAGAAAACGCATCGGTACAGAGTGCAATATATGCAGCTTCCATATTCAAAGCGGTATCAACCGTGAGAGTCTGCAAGCGGTCTCTCAGATTCTCTCTGGTTAAAATTCCCTGTTCTTTTTCTCGCTCAGCCTTCGTCAAAATAATGCGGATATTCTCCTTCATTTTCTCATTGACGGACTCATTGGTAATTGACAACTGTTCATACAGAGGAACTGCCGAATACAGCTGAGGCAGAAACATTTCATTTTGAACAACTCGTTTAAAGACCCGCATGGTATCTGCATTACTGATTGCAAATGCAGGTGCTGTATTTAATGTCAGAAACGCCATTGCTAAGCAAAATATACGCACACAGAATCTTCTCATACCAGGAAACCCCTCTTATATCTTAACAAGCAACTATAATTACTATAAACTTCTACTTGTATATATTAACATAAAACAAATAGAAAGTCAATGATTTTTTATAATAATTTACTGATTTTTTAGCTGTTTTCAATGCAATTTTCAGGTATTGGTATTATCTTAAATCAACTAAGATAATATCATCACCGATTTTTTTAATCTGATCGAAACCAACTATAGTTTCCTCGTATTTCCAGAAAAAACGAAAAATGGAGCTTCGGCACGGAACCACCAGACTCTCCAGCTTACCTGTTTGCAGATTAATTTCTGCATCATAAACAAATCCCATGCGTTTTCCGTTGGATAAATCAATCACTTCTTTTTTTTGCAGCTCCCGCACACGTTCTGTCATAGCAATCTCCCCTGTTCTGTAGTGTTCTCCATATAAACCTATGCAAAAAGGGGTCTAAAAAAGCATATCCACTAAAAAAACAGGTTCAAAATTGAACCTGTTTTTTTAATTATAACGGTTTAATGTGTCTTCTGTACACACGAATCATAAATAAAACAGACAAAAGCAAAGACATCAGTTCTGCCAAGGGAAATGCCCACCAGACTGCTCCGATGCCAAACCAACGTGACAATAGCCACGCCACAGGTATCAACACCACAAGCTGTCTGCCCAAAGATACAAACAAGCTATACATGCTTTTTCCAACTGCCTGAAAGACAGAAAGAAAAATAATGCACACTCCTGCCAAAATGTAATGCAAGCTGATAATCCGAAGTGCCGGAATCCCAATTGCAACCATTTCAGAAGAAGCACTGAACATCGCCAGGAGCTGTCTTGGAAACAGCAAAAATACTGTCATACCAAGAAGCATAATTCCGGAAGCAATCAGACAACTCAAACGAATGGTTGATAAAATACGATCTTTGTTTTTAGCGCCGTAGTTATAGGCAATAATGGGCACCATACCGTTATTTAAACCGGAAACAGGCATAATAAAGAAGCTTTGCAATTTAAAGTATGGACCAAAAACAGCATCCGCTGCTACAGAACTCATCAGAATTTCATTCATACAAAGAGTCATCACCGTGCCGATAGACATCAAAAGAATAGACGGAACCCCAATCGCATAAATACCACCTACTGTTTTTCTATCAGGATGGTAATGAAACGGTGAAATCTTGATTTCCCGATTGTAACGAATATTAATAACAATTCCCAAGCTCATAGACACAAACTGTCCTAACACGGTGGCAAGAGCTGCGCCGGCAATGCCCATTTTCGGAAATCCAAACAAACCGAAAATCAGAATAGGATCAAAAATCAAATTGAAAATTGCACCGGCTAACTGCACCACCATGGACAAAAAAGATTTTCCTGTTGCCTGCAGCAAGCGTTCCATTGTGATTTGCATAAATATTCCCAAAGAACCGATACAGATTACTCGCATATAATCATAGCAATAGTTAGCAATTTCAGGATCGTTTGTCTGAAATTTGGAATACATATCAGAAAAGAAAAAGCCAAATAAACAAAAAACAACGAAACTAAAAAATGCCAAATAAATACCGGTATTAGCAACTCTATTTGCCTTGTCGTAGTTCTTTTCCCCCAAACTTCTGGACAATAGCGCATTAATACCAACGCCGGTACCTGCTCCCACAGCAATCATCAGATTTTGCACAGGAAATGCAAGGCTAACCGCCGTAAACGCCTTATTCTCGGGGTCAATTTGTGCTACAAATACACTGTCGACAATATTATAACATGCCTGCACTAACATTGAAATGATAATTGGCAATGACATACTGATTAATAATTTTGGAATGGGCATCACGCCCATTTTATTTTCCTGCCGAAGCTCGCCGGTTGTAAGTTCGCTCATGTGATATCCTCCGTTTAATCTAAAAAACAACGAAAAATTATATCACATTCCGCGAAAAAAGTCAATTTCTATCGATAAAATTTACGGAATATTTTTAATACCGCAAACAATCGCATCAACAATCTTCTGCTGATACGATTCATCCCGAAGTTGTTTTAACTCTTCTTCATTGGAAATAAATCCGCACTCTACTAATATGCCGGGAATTTCCAGCTTGGAGAAGGTCAAATTTTTATTGGGAAGTGTTTTTTCTGTGCGGTGATTTTGTGTGTCTATTTTCTTTAATTCCAGCATCACACTTTTGGCATACTGTGCCCCGGCAGAATCATTTTTCCGATAAAAAACCTGCGCCCCTTTAACGTCGGCAGACTCGTACTTATTCATATGAATACTAACAAAAAGGCCTGCTTTTGATTGATTGGCTATACTGGCACGTTTTTTTAAATCAGAATTCTTCTGACTGCGGACAGTGGTTTTCCCCTCATCATGCAAAGAAACGTCTTCATTTCTTGTCATAATGACACGATAACCATGCTCTGCAAGTGCTTTTTCTAATTTTTTTGCAATTTGTAAATTCAAATCTTTTTCGGGAGTGCCGTCTAATCCTACGCCCCCGCCATCCATTCCGCCATGTCCAGCATCCACAACAATCACCTTGGAATCTAACCCGACAGTTGAAATTTCGTTTGGCATTAGCGATAGAAGTAAGACGCTGCTAACAAAAACAGCAAGCAATACTCCGATAATCACTTTTTTCCGAAATACAAAAAACATAAAAATCCCCACCATTTCATTTGATAGTACAATATATCAAAATAATGATGGGGATATGCATCGTTCAAAAAATTAACCAATAATTCTTACCACGGACACGGTTTCAAAAACCAAAGGTTCAAAAGCATCGGCATCCGCTAAGGTACCAACCAAGGTTCCATAATGGGTAGGAATCGCAACATCAGGTTTCATGCGATTAATCCATTGTGCTGCTTCTTTCGGATTCATTGTATAAGTACCGCCAATCGGAATCATAGCAATCTGGCAGTCAACATCCTCCGGCATAGCATCACAATCTCCCGCCACATAAATACGAATACCTTCGACTGTGACAATATACCCAAGCCATCCGATGCTCTTTGGATGCATCGGTTTATCTGTATTGTAAGAAGGAATTGCTTCCACAATCATTCCGCTGATACTTGTTAAATCCCCTGCCTCCAGAAAAACGGTATTTTCTGCGGTATAACCATAATCTGCCGCTTCTTCCTTCATTGATTTCGGCATTACAAACACTGTGTTTTGATGGGAAACTTTCCTAATATCCTCCGGCGAAAAATGATCATAATGTGCATGAGTAACAAATACAACGTCTCCGTCATTGATTTCTTTTTTGATTCGGAACGGATCAAAATACAAAACATTTTCACCGTCTATTCTGATACTGCTGTGTTCGTTAATGCTAATTCTTTTGATAACATTGGCTAACATATTATATCTCCTTTGCACGGGTTTCTTCTAAAATTTCCCGGATTGCAGCTTCTGTTGTTTTTACTTCCGCTAAAAAGGCCTCTGCAGAAATCCTCATTGCACCGTGTCCGATAATAATCAGCTGCTCCAGATTATCAGAAGTTGCAACCCGTACTTTATGATATTTTCCAAGCTGCTTGGTAGCTTTTTCGATATACATATCTGCCGTTTCGGCTTCTTTGGTGTAAACCACACTGATGTTATGAATCTTTTCCACTTCGCCGGGATTATTTTTCACCTTGTAGGCATCAAACACCACAATTAGTTCACACTGGGTAAACCCTTGATAATTACATAAACGGTCAACAAGGTGTTCCCTTGCCGCTTCCAGGCTTTGTTCCGCAATTTTCTTAAGTTCTTCCCAGGCAAAAATAATATTGTAGCCATCCACCAGAAGATATTCCGGTCCGCTTGGCACTTGTTTTTGGGGTTTATATTTTGGTGTGGGATCAAGCGGTCTTTTGGCAGGATTTGTCGCTTCATATTCCCGATGACGGATAGGACCGTAAGTTTTCTCGAACACCGCCAAGAGTTCTTCGTCGTTATACACCCGTTCCAAGTACCGCCTTGCCCGATGTTGAGCAGGAGTTTTTGGTTCTTCATCAGAAGACAGTTTTGCGCCGTCTAAGTGCATATAATCCCGCACCTGATTCCATTTTACATAAAAACCTGTCCCGTGAGAGCAAAAGACAGAATCGGGAGAGTTTTCTGTGTCCTGCTCCGGATCATATCCTATTTCACGAATAACCTCTTCGGCATTGATACAAGGCTCATAGCCTTTCAGACGACAAACTAAACGTCCTGCTCCGTGGGTATAACGAATGACTTCGGTATGATAATCCCGCAGTTTTGAAACAGGTGCATTGCCTGATAAAATCACCTTATCTTCTGTAAATCCTGTCTGTTGACAGGTTCCGCCCATATAAGAAATATCCGTCATGGCACGTCCCACAGAATCGACGGGAATTTCCAGCGTAAATTCATACCAGGGTTCCAGCAGAATACTTTCTGCACACATCAGTCCCTGACGAACTGCACGGTAGGTTGCCTGACGAAAGTCGCCACCCTCGGTATGCTTGTTGTGTGCCCTTCCGGCAATCAAGGAAATTTTCATATCGGTAATGGGAGAACCCGTCAAAACGCCAAGATGTGTTTTTTCATATAAATGAGTCAGAATGAGCCGTTGCCAGTTTCTGTCTAAGGTGTCTTCGCTGCAGTTTGTGGTAAACTGCAAACCGCTTCCCCTGGACAACGGTTCCAATAGCAAATGCACCTCAGCATAGTGCCGGAGAGGTTCATAATGCCCTACTCCTTCCACAGCTGAGGCAATGGTTTCTTTGTAGGTAATACTTCCCTGCCCGAAGGTTACGGCCATTCCGAAGCGTTCCAAAATAATCGCTTTTAAAACTTCCAGTTGCACTTCACCCATTAGCTGAATCTGGATTTCACGAAGACGCTGATTCCAAAAAATATGAAGCTCGGGATCTTCTAATTCTAAAGTTCTTAATTTTGCCAGAGCAGATGCTATATCTACTCCCTCAGGAAGCTCTACACGGTAACTGAGGACTGGTTCTGTCCACATGGGAAGACTGCTTTGTTCCATGCCAATGCCGTCCCCTACACGGAAGTTTTCCAATCCTGTCACCGCACAAACAGTTCCGGCAAACACTTCATCCTCTGTTTGATATTTTTGTCCGGAATAAATCCGAATTTGATTGATTTTCTCTTCGATAGACTCATCGCCGGAAGCTTTTAAAGTTGTTTTCACCTTGAGGCTTCCACCGGTAATTTTAAGATGTGTCAGACGGTTCCCTTGCTCATCCTCAGAAATTTTATAAACCTTGGCACCAAATTCTTTTCTTTTGGTAAAGGAAGGCTCCTCTGTAAGAGAGAGCAACCCGTTTACAAAAAATTCGATTCCTTCCATTTTTAAAGCAGAACCGTAGAACACAGGAAACCATTTTCGTTTTTTGATAGCTTTTTTTAAACTATCAACCGATATATTTTCGGTTTTCAAATATTCTTCCAATAATGCTTCATCACAGCAAGAAAGGCTCTCTAAATCAAGGGAATCCGAATAATCAATGGCAGAAGGATGAAGCCGTTTTTTTAAGTTTTTGGAGAGATTTTCACGATCAGCACCGTCCAAATCCATTTTATTCACAAAAATAAAGGTAGGCACCTGATAACGTTCCAGAAGCTTCCATAAAGTTTCAGTATGGCTTTGCACACCGTCGGTTCCGCTGACCACCAAAACAGCATAGTCCAGCACCGAAAGAGTGCGCTCGGTTTCGGTGGAAAAATCGATGTGTCCGGGCGTATCCAAAAGACTGATTACGGTATCGTCAAACTTCAGAATCGCCTGTTTGGAAAATATTGTAATGCCACGGGCTCTTTCCATGGAATGGGTATCTAAAAAAGCATCCTTATGGTCTACTCTTCCCAGCTTACGGATGGCTCCTGAGCAATACAAAAGGCTCTCGGAAAGTGTTGTTTTCCCAGAGTCTACATGTGCCAAAATACCAAAAACCAACCGTTTCATTGAAAAATGCCCGTCCTTTCCTTGAAAATTCTTCTTATATTATAACCAACCTCCGCCAATCTGTCAATAAAAAAGGAGATGCAATTTTTAATTTGCATCTCCTCTGATCATCTTATAAGTTGTAATATTTTTCAAATTCTGCAGGATGCGGAATTTTAGATAATTCACTAACCTCTGCACGTTTTGCTTTGATAAAGTTTTTGATGAGTTCTTCCGGAAATACGCCGCCTGCAGTCAGGTAATCGTAATCTTTTTCCAAGGCGTCCAGAGCTTCCTCTAAAGATGTGGGCAGATGTTTTAATTTTGCCTTTTCTTCTTCCGGCAAGTGAAATAGATTCATATCGTAGGGCCCCCAACCATTTGCATGGGGATCAATTTTGTTTTTAATACCGTCAATCCCTGCCATTAAGATTGCTGCATAGCAGAAATAAGGATTACAGGTTGCATCCGGATTTCTAAGCTCAAAACGACGGAGTGCAGGTTCTTTGGCATAAGCAGGAATACGAATAACCGCACTACGGTTAGAGGTTGCATAACCAACGGTAACCGGTGCTTCAAAGCCGGGTACCAAACGTTTAAAAGAATTGGTGCTGGGGTTGGTGATTGCGCATAAGGATGCAATATGTTTTAACAAACCGCCCATAAACCAATGCGCCTCCTGACTTAGGTTAGAATAACCGTTATCATCGGAGAACACCGGCTGACCGTCTTTTAACAAAAGCATATGAACATGCATGCCGTTGCCTGCTTCCCCCATAATGGGCTTTGGCATAAAGGTGGCAGAAAGTCCGTGTTTTCTTGCGACATTATGAATGATGTATTTAATCATCATCGTGGCATCTGCCATCTTGGACATCTGCCCTAATTCCGGTTCAATTTCAAACTGACCGCCTGCACCTACTTCGGGATGATGGTAGTTTAATTTAATCCCTGCATCTTCCATCAGAAGACACATTTCGCTGCGGGCTTCGTAGGTTGTGTCAAAGGGTTTTGCAATGTGATAGTTTTTCTGTTTGGGAACAACGTTACCCAAACCTTCTTCATAGCTGTTCCAATGTGCTTGCTGAGCATCTACTGTAAATCCAACAGAATTTGCAGACACTTCCCAGCCAGCCTGATTGAACAGATAAAATTCAAATTCCGGTAAAATCAGCATAGTATCTGCAATACCGCTATCTTTTAGATACTGCTCTGCAGCTGCTACAATATTTCTGGGATACTGAGACAAAGGTCTGTTATTGGGACTGTCAATAATCATGGCATTTCCCGTCATAGACAAGGTGGGAATTTCGCAAAAAGGATCCACCTGGGCGGTATCGGGATCGGGAATAAACACCATGTCGCTTTTTTCTACCACGGCATAACCATAGTTAGAAGCGTCAAAGCCAATGCCGTTTTTCATGGTTTTTTCAGAAAAATTACCGGCAGGAATAGTAACGTGACGAAACTGTCCGTTAATATCCACCATTTTAAAGTCCACCATTTTAATGTCATAATCCTGAATCATTTGTAAAATATCGCTTACCGTTTTCATTGGAATTTCCTCCCATAATATATATTTTTCAATCTCTTGGAAATCTCTTTGTTAATTATAACACAATTGTAGCAATTTAGCAAGTCAAATCAGGAATATTCTTCTGCAATTTCGGGCATGAAATCAACGCACCCACTACCATCAGACAAACCCAGATTAAAATAAGATTACCCCATCCAACGGAGGTTACGGCATTTGCAAATACGATACTGGCAACTGCTGCTGCAATATAGCTGACAAAATCCAGGTATCCTGTTACAGTAGATACACGACCGGTATCCCGTAAACTCGGACAATAACGGCTCCAGAGCATTGATGCCGCACCGTTTGACGACATAATAGCAAAGACAAAGCAAGCAATATTCAAAACCGGATTTTTCACAAAATACAGTAACGTAAAAAACACAGTCGCTGACGAGAACATCAAAAACATGGTTTTATCTAAGTTTCTCTTTAACAACTCATATACCGCAACCGAAATAAAAGCCATTAATGAAATAATAAAGGTAGAAACTGTGAAAATAAGAGCCGCTTGCTCCGGTGCAAAGCCCAGATGTTCTGAAATATAAGTAGGCATCCAGAAAACCACAGAGGTTCGCACCACACCGGTAATAACAGAAACCAATGTGAAACGGAGAATCCGTCGTCGGACAAGTTCCCGGATATCCAGCTTGTTTTTTTCTTTGGTACGATACTGATTATACTTAACAATGCCCTTCTTTTCAAATAACAGGAAGAAAAAAAACACCAAAACAGCCATAACTCCGAGAGCCACACTGCTGATTCCAAACACGCTTTGCCACACAAACACGGATGCAATAACTCCTGCTAAGGGAGAGCCGAAAAAGGAAGCAAAGGTAAAGCCTAAACTACAACGGGTTGCATAAATGGGTTCTGTGTTTTCCGCAACCACCTTCATCATCGGTGCATAAATCATTGCCAGAAAAAAACCGGTCATCCCGTAGACATATCGGGCAATATCAGGAGATGAACCTGCCATTCGGGAAAACACAAAGTTACTGATCCCTGCCATTAAAAGGCCGACACTGATCATATATCTGGCTTTCACACGGTCACCGATGGCACCATTGATTAACTGCCCAACGGCATAAAAAATATTATAAACTGCCACAACCTCTCCAATATATGCTTTGGTATAGCCCCCTTCAATCATTTGCGGCGAGGAGGTACTTAAAATATTTCTTGCAAAATATACCGCAAGATAAGACATGGAGCATAAAAATCCGATATATACTGCATGAAGTGCTTTTTTATTTTGAAATAAACTGATTTTTCCCATAATATGTTCCTTTTTGCAATATTCTACTACTGCAGTATAGCATAATTTGTCATAGGTTGCAAGTAATTTTTAGAAAAGAAAAAACGGACTGTTCCGAAGAACAATCCGTTTCTGGTCGGGATGACAAGATTCGAACTTGCGACCTCTTGAACCCCATTCAAGCACGCTACCAAGCTGCGCTACATCCCGTTACCTAAGCTATTATACAGTCTTTATCCCGATTTGTCAAGAGTAAAATTAAATTTTTTTCAGTTTTTTTCACTTTTTTTATTTTTTGTCGATTTCTCGGATTTTTTTGAAAAAACAATTGCTATTTTTCTGTTTTTTTGCTATAATGCTTTCCGAGGTGATTCTATGTTTCGATATGAAACACATCTGCACACTACACCTGTAAGTAAATGTGCCAGGGTTACTGTGCGACAAATTATGGAATTTTACAAAAAACTGGGATTTGACGGAATCTTTGTAACCAATCACTTTATTGACGGGAATATTGGGATTGATAAAACCCTCCCCTACGAAGAGAGAATCCGTTTTTACTTTTCCGATTATCAGGCTGCTTTAAAACTGCAGGATGAAATAGGAATCAAAGTGTTTTGCGGAGTGGAATCTTCTTATATTGACGGAACTGATTTTCTAATTTACGGCCTGGATCAGGACTGGTTTTTAGCACATCCTGAAATTGAAACCATGAAACCCAGCCAAGCACTCCCCTATTATATGGAGCACGGAGCATTGGTCATTCAGGCACATCCGTTTCGGGAAGCCGGATACATCGATCACATCCGTTTGTTTCCCCGTTGTGTGCATGGTGTGGAAACCGTAAACGCCTCCCGCACTGATTTTGAAAATGATTCCGCACAAAAATATGCAAAACAATACGAACTTTTGGAATTTGCCGGTACTGACAACCACGGATTCACCTACGAATACGTGAGCGGTATGGAAAGTGAAAACCCCATTGAAACTATTTCAGATTTTATTAAGATGGTAAAAGAAAACAAGATGAAGGTATTCCGGCAAACTTTAGAAGAACCGTATAAAAATGCCCGCCTGCACGAATTAGAAGAATTTCAGAATTTAAGATAATCAAAAAAGCTCTCTTTCGAGAGCTTTTTTTCTTACGGTTTTAATACCAAAACAGTAAAGTATGCTGCATAGCATAACAAAAACAACCATCCTGCCCAACGGTGCAGTTTTTTATCTTTAAAGCAACAAAGCCATAGTAAAACAATGGATGCGATTGCAACTATCGTATCAAAGATAAATTTACTTTGAAACGGCACAGGGATAATCAAGGAAGAGATCCCTACCACAAAAAGGATATTGAAAATATTACTTCCCACAATGTTGCCGATGGCAATATCCGCGTTTCCTTTTTTGGCAGCAATCACAGATGTGAATAATTCCGGCAAGGAAGTTCCCAAAGCTACAATGGTAAGGCCAATGAAACGGGGACTCATCCCCCACATAGTTGCCAAAGCGGTAGCAGACTGAACGGTTATATTACTGCCCCATACAATGAAACCAAGTCCAACTACGGTTAAGAGAAGGGCTTTCCAAATCGGGAGTTCTTTGACTTCATCCGGTTCCTGATTTTTTTGTTTTAAGGTAACAATAAACAAGTATGCCATGTAGAGCAAAAGCACTACTAAAAGCAGAAGTCCTTCCCAAATGGATAAAACACCGTCTAATCCTAAAAACAGCAGAAGTGATGCAATCAACACCACAGGAATATCCACCCGGACGGTAGATTTGGCAACTGCCAAAGGTGTAATCGCAGCAGATAATCCCAAAATGATTAACACATTTAAAATATTACTTCCTACAATATTACCGATTGTGATATCAGCACTGCCTCCCAATGCAGCAGAAATACTAACTGCTGCCTCCGGAGCACTGGTGCCCATGGCAACAATGGTAAGACCGATGACCAATTGCGGTATTTTGAATTTGGTTGCAATACCGGCAGCGCCGTCAACAAACCAATCCGCTCCCTTTACCAGCATTACAAATCCAATGACCAGCAAAGCTAACTGCAATAAAACTTCCATTTTGAAATCTCCTTTTATGTATTTTAAGAGAATATTTACAACAAAGGCATAAAAAAAGGCAGACCTTTCCTGTAAACACATACAGAAAAGTCTTGCCATTTCATTACTAACCGGATATTTTCTTTCAGAAATATCGTACTGACGGTACCGTAACCGCAATGCATATTGCATTACGCCAGCTACTCCCTTTTCATTGTCTCTTTTCAACAAATGCTTTTTAAAACAGTTCTATTATATCATATTATTTTTAAATTGCAAATGTGTTTTTGTTTTTTAAAGTTTAATTCGATATAAAAAAAAGTCTGCCCAACTTTGGGCAGCCTTTTTCATCTGATTATTCTTTGGTAATAGAAAGCTCAGTTGCAGGATCAAACAGATGGAGTTTTTCCATGTCAAATGCAACTTTGATAGAATCACCGGTTTTTGCAGTAGTTCTGGGATTCACTCTTGCGGTGAATTTATTGTCACCTTCTAACAGATACAGGTAGGTTTCTGCACCCATCAATTCAGAGAAGTCAACTTCTACATTCAAGGATGCTTCCGGGAATGCGGAAATGAAAGCTTCTTCATCATGAATATCTTCAGGACGGATACCGAATACAACTTCCTGACCAATATGTTCTTTTACAGCATCATTGATTTTGCTTGCAGGTAATTTAATTTTACTGGAAGCAAATTCCAGATATAAATCATCACCGGAACCGGTAAGATTTGCGGTTATCAGGTTCATCTGCGGGCTACCCATAAATCCTGCTACGAACATATTTACCGGATGATCATACAGATTCTGAGGAGTATCTACCTGCTGAATAACGCCATCTTTCATAACTACGATTCTGGTACCCATGGTCATAGCTTCAGTCTGGTCATGAGTAACGTAGATAAAGGTGGTCTGCAGTCTCTGATGAAGTTTACCGATTTCCGCTCTCATCTGAACTCTCAATTTAGCATCCAAGTTGGAAAGAGGTTCGTCCATTAAGAATACTTTCGGTTCTCTAACGATTGCACGTCCCAGCGCAACACGCTGTCTCTGACCACCGGATAAAGCCTTCGGCTTTCTATCTAACAAATGTTCGATATCTAAGATTTTAGCTGCTTCGGTAACTCTTCTTTTGATTTCAGCCTTCGGAACTTTTTTCAGTTTTAAACCGAATGCCATGTTTTCAAAAACAGTCATGTGCGGATAGAGTGCATAGCTCTGGAATACCATAGCGATATCTCTGTTTTTGGGAGATACGTCGTTCATCAAGGTATCACCGATATACAGCTCACCGCTGGTGATTTCTTCCAGACCGGCAATCATTCTTAAGGTAGTGGACTTACCGCAACCGGAAGGACCAACCAGAATGATAAACTCTTTATCTTCAATGTCAAGGCAAAAATTATCAACAGACTTCTGCTGACTGCCTTCATAAACTTTGCAGAGATTTTTTAAAATTAAACCTGCCATTACAATTTACCCCCATAATAAAGTTTTACTATGGACTCATTATAGCACAGTTAATTCAAAAAGAAAAGTGGTTAATTCACCAAAAAAAACAAATTTATTTTATACATTTTGCATAACGTGTCAAAAAAGGGGGTTGAAATTCATTTACTTTTGTGTTAAAATAACAAGAAATCAACGGATTTCAACAGATTTCCCACAATTTTCGGATGAACTGCCAGAAAGGACAAAGAAGTTTGGACTTCTTACATATAATATGATTAAGAAAAACGAAATTGTAACCGTTACGGTAACCGACATTTCTCATGACGGAAGCGGAATCGGAAAAACAGATGACGGCTTTGTGGTGTTTGTCCCTGAGCTACTGATTGGTGAGAAAGCGAAAGTAAAAATATTAAAAGTTCTGAAAAATTCCGCTTACGGCAAAATTGAAGAACTGCTGTCTCCTTCCGAATATCGAACGGAGTCGGTGTGCCCTGTGGCAAAACAGTGCGGTGGCTGCGTATTTCACCATACAACTTATGAAAACGAGTGTGCGATCAAAAGGCAGCTGATCAAAAACGCATTCCGGCCCATGGGTGAAAATCTGCCGGACATCGCTCCTACCGAAGCGTCTCCTAAAAAAGACGCCTATCGGAACAAAATGCTGCTCCCGGTAGGATACGATAAAGAACAGCATATCGTTTCAGGGTTCTATCGTGCCAGAAGCCACGAAATCATCCCTTGCAGACGGTGCAGCATTACCTATCCTGAATTTTTTGATATTTCCGAATGTATTCTTTCTCATTTGCAGGAATATCAGATTCAACCATACTCAGAAGAAACCCACTCCGGTATTGTACGGCATATTTTTATCCGTCGCGGTGAACATTCCGGTGAAATTATGGTGGGACTGGTCGCAAATGTAAAAAATGCAGAATCCGTTATACATACCGATATCCTAATCCAAAAACTGCTCAGAATAAATCCTTCCATCGTCAGCATTGGTGTGAATCTGAATACAAAAAAAACAAATGTGATTTTAGGAGATACAACCGTTACCCTCTATGGCAAAAAATATCTGACCGATACGATGAACGGAATAGTTTTTGGCATTTCCCTTCCGTCCTTTTATCAGGTGAACACGCTACAGGCTGAAAAGCTATACCAAAAAGCACTGTCTCTTTTAGGAGAACATTACAACACGGTATTCGATTTATATTGCGGAATCGGAACAATTACCTTAAATCTTTCCAAAAAAGCGAAGAAGGTTTATGGAATTGAAAGCTGTGCACCTGCCATCGAGGATGCTAAAATGAACCGTGACGCCAACGGTATCAAAAACGTGGAATTCATCTGCGGCAATGCCGAGGACGAAGCTCCCAAGCTGGTGGCACAGGGAATCATCCCCGATGCCGTTGTGTTAGATCCTCCCCGTAGCGGATGCGATGAAGCGTTACTTCAAATGTTGGCAACCATTCAACCGAAAACTATTGTATATATCAGCTGCAATCCGGCGACTCTTGCCCGTGATATGAAATATCTGACAGAAAACGGCTATCAGTGTGATACGGTTTATCCCTTCGATTTATTTCCAAGAACATTCCATTGCGAATGTGTAACTCGTTTACAAAAAAAAGAACTCTAAAAAAAAATACCGTTGCATATATCGAAATATGCAACGGTATTTTTTATAACTTTATGAAAAATTCCACGCCGTCACCCAGATAACGGAACCCATACTCCTTCTTGTGAGCATCCATAATGGCTTTCACAATGGAAAGACCAAGTCCGTTTCCTTGACTATCATCACTTTTATAAAAACTGGTCCAGATTTTTTCTTGATCCAATACTTTCGGAGTGTCATTATACACGCCCAGATAAGCACCGTCTTCGTTTTGAGACAGCGTCACACGGATTTCCTTGGAATCTCCTATGTGTGCTATGGCATTATTCAGATAATTAGTAATCACTCGTTCAATTAAAAACCGATCGGCAAAAACCATTACTTCAGGCATAATATTCTCCTGCAAAGTAATCGCTTCTTTTTCAATCTGCAAACGGAATGCGGAAATTACATCAACGAAAAGCTCGGACAAATTAAACTCTTCCATGCTGACATTGAATGCCTGTGTTTCCAGCTGCGCCACATTCAGAAGGTTTTTCACAATGTTACTCATTTTTTCGGTTTCGTCGTATATAACGCTGTAATAGTATTCGCGGTCCTTCTCATCGGTGATCAGCTTGTCCTTTAACATTTCTGTGTATGATGCAATAACAGAAATCGGAGTCTTCAGTTCGTGAGAAGCGTTTTGCAAAAACTCTTTCCGCATTTTCTCAACCCGCTCTTTTTGATAGAGGTCCTGTTGTAAAGACTCGTTAGAGGCGGAAAGCTTCTGAATGTTTTCATGGAGGCGGTCCGACATAATGTTGATTTGTTCCCCTAACACATTAATTTCGTCATCTCCACGAACCTGATACTTTTTGGAAAAATCCAGATTGGTAATCCGCTTGGAAATGTCCAATATCTCATAAATAGGACGAAGGGAAAAATTACCGATTAAAAACATAATGATGGCACCCATTACACCGACGATAATAAATGCTATCAAGAAAAACTCTTGATAAATTGCCATGCTTTTGTGAATCGCTGCCACGGGTTTAATCAGATAGAGTTTGCCGAAAGGTTGAAATTTTGCCGCCATTACCAAGTGCTCAGAATTGTTTGCATCCAACACCTTATGAATCACAAACTGTTGATTTTTCGGAATCTGTGTGGACTCCATCAATTGCTGCAGCATTTGCGGGGAAAACACCGCTTCGTTACCGTCAGACGGATTTACACTGGAATAAAGTATCTGATTGTAATGATCCACTACAATAACAGACATGTTAGAGTTAGCTGCAATCCGAAAAAGCAAATCCGTCAGCTCCTCGGGATGCTCTGTTGCCGTAACCTGAATCCGTTGATAGGTTTCTTTAAACTCCGCCTTCTCTTTCTCTGTGTAATACGGCTCCAACAGCATATTATTAGCAACATATAAAACCATCAGAATCGAAAACACAATGGCAAGAAGTAAAAAAACCAGTTTCCTTTTTAATGATTTCACAAATGATATACCGAATCCTCTCTGTGTTTTTTACATAGAAGCGTCAAACTTATATCCCACGCTTCGCACAGTTTGAATATAAGTTCCGCAATCTAAAAGTTTGGCTCTTAACTTTTTGATATGAGTGTCTATCGTTCTCACATCGCCAAAATAATCGTAATGCCACACATTGTTTAAAATATCATCCCGGGATAACACAATCCCTTTATTTAAAATCAGATATCCGAGCAATTCAAATTCCTTGTTTGTTAAATCCACCTTTTCGCCCTTCACGGTAACTTCGTAGGTAGACTTATTGTAGCTTAAATCCCCAATTACAACTTCTTCAGACAATCCGTTACTGCGACGCAAAAGCGCTTCCACCCGTGCAGAAAGAATTTTCAGATTAAAAGGTTTTGCCACATATTCATCTGCATACAGTTCATAACCTTTTAAAA
>JAZNNT010000023.1:0-16965 GCA_045580405.1 Clostridia bacterium | reverse complement strand
TATATCAACGATATTGATGATGAACATGCAAACTACACCCAGGTAGTAAACCAGTTAAAAGAAGTGTTCGGTAAATCCGTTGCTCCTTTCTATGTACCCTTAAAAGTTGATAATTTCGTAACCGGTTATGTGGATTTGATTCACGACCGTGCAAGAGACTTTACCACCAAGGAAAACATCCCGATTACCGATCCCATGAGAGCTGCGTGTGCCGACATTAAAGACCAGATGTATGAAGCAATCGCAGAAACCTCCGAAGACTTGATGGACAAATATTTCTCCGGGGAAGAATTTACCTCCGAAGAAATTTTAAATGCCGTAAGAAAAGGTGTGGCAAACTGCGAAATTACACCTGTTATGTTTGGTTCCAGTACCCATGATATCGGTATCAAAGGGTTATTAAATGCAATTAAGGACTACTTCCCCTCTCCGGACGAAGCAAAACCCGAAAAAGCAATTCATCAGGAAACCGAAGAAGAAGTTATTTTGGAAATGAATGAATCCGATCCTGTCAGATTGTTTGTATTCAAAACCATTTCTGACCCCTTCGTTGGAAAACTTTCCATCTTTAAAGTATTGTCCGGTAAACTGACTCCCGATACCACCTTATACAATTTAACCCGCGACAAAGAAGAAAAAATTGGCAAGCTCTATTTACCCAAGGGCAAAAAACAGGTGGAAACCAAGGAACTCATCGCCGGCGATATTGGTTGTGTGGCAAAACTTGCCGTTACCAAAACCGGTGATACCTTAGCTGCGAAAAACGATAAATTGGAAGTGAAGAAAATTAAATTACCCACTCCTCATGTGAAGATGGCAATCATCTCCAAGGAAAAGGGTGACGAAGAAAAAATCGGTTCCGGTTTATCCAAGCTCCGTGAAGAAGACCCCACTATCCGTTACTACAACGACCCCGAAACCCGTCAGTTTATTCTGTGCGGCGTGGGCGAACAGCATCTGGAAGTGATTCAGAGTAAATTAAAAACCAGATTCGGCGTAGATTTCACCTTGCAGGAACCCATTGTTCCCTATCGCGAAAAAATCAAACGTAAAGTTTCTGCCGAAGGGAAACATAAAAAACAGTCCGGCGGTCACGGTCAGTTTGGTCATTGCTGCATTGAATTTGAACCCCATGAAGAAGATGATTTAATCTTTGCAGAAAGAGTTGTGGGCGGTGCCGTTCCCAAGAACTACTTCCCCGCTGTGGAAAAAGGATTAAGAGAAAGTATCTTACACGGTGTGCTGGCAGGCTATCCCGTGGTGGGCTTAAAAGCTACCCTGTATGACGGCTCCTACCATCCGGTTGACTCCTCTGAAATGGCGTTTAAGATGGCAGCGCACAAAGCCTATATGAAAGGCTTGGCAGAAGCAATGCCCTGCATCTTAGAACCCATCGGTTCTTTAAAAGTAATTGTTCCCAATGATTACATGGGTGACGTTATCGGTGACATCAACAAACGCCGCGGACGTATTATGGGTATGACTCCCGTAAACTCCAAGCTGCAGCAGATTGATGCGGAAGTACCCATTTCCGAAATGGCGAAATACTCCACCGACCTTCGCTCTATGACTCAGGGCAGAGGCAAATTTGAATTTGAATTTGTCCGCTACGAAGAAGCTCCTGCAAATGTTGCTGAAAAAGTAATTGCAGACAGCAAATACGTAGACACCGAAGAAGACTAATTTGGCATTTGAATTTCGCGCCAAACACTTCGTTGCGAAAGATGCAACCCCTCGGCGTACCATTTGTACGCCGTCGGGCTTGAAAAATAAAGTTTTCTTTGCATCTTCCTTTGGCATCAAAATTCAACATTCCAAATCTATTGTTCTTATAAAAGCGAGAATCCCCCCGTTTAGCGGGGGGATTTCATTTGAAGACATCTTTGTGTTAAGAAAGTGAGAAACCAATGCGAAATTTCAAGAAATACCAAAATAATCCCGTATTTGGAAACGAAAGCACCGGCACCGTGTTTGATGCCTATATTACCAAAGAGGAAAACCGCTATCGAATGGATTTCTCCTGGCGCCCGAAAAAGGCGTGTGCCGTTACCTTCAGTGACGATGGCATCCATTGGGAGGAACCGCAAATCACATTGGCATATGATGAATCCACCGGCTGGGAGGATGACATCAACCGAAACTGTGTGTTAAAAATTGACGGCATCTACAAAATGTGGTATACCGGTCAGGCAAGGGGTTACAGCTTTATCGGCTATGCCGAAAGCAAAGACGGTATCCGTTTTACAAGAATGTGCGAAGAGCCAATCCTATACCCCGAATACCCCTGGGAGGGATATTCGGTGATGAATCCTTGCGTGCTTTATGAAAACGGTATCTACAGAATGTGGTACTCCGCAGGAGAAACCTACGAACCAAATGTGCTTGCCTATGCCACAAGCGAAGACGGTATTCACTGGACAAAAAAGAAATTCAATCCCATTTTCGTATGCGACCCCTATCACCCCTATGAACAGGAACGCATCGGCGGATGTCAAATTATGAAGGTGGATGAAGAATACTATCTCTTTTATATCGGATATGAGGACATTGATACCGCAAGAATCTGTGTGGCAAAATCCAAAGACGGCGTTGTGGGATGGGAAAAATCCCCCTTAAATCCCATTATTTCTCCCGATGCAGGTTCCTGGGATGCCGATGCCTGCTATAAACCCACTATTCTTTGGAATGAAGAAGAACACAAATGGATGCTGTGGTACAACGGCAGAACCGCAAACCGGGAATATATCGGCTACGCCGAATTTGACCAAAAGGATTTGTTTTAATTTCGTTTATTGATTACAAAACTCCCGTCTGAAATCAAAGACGGGAGTTTTTTTATTTTATAATGGTATAAGAAATTTTTCTCTTTCATCGAGACCAAATAAAACGACACGCAAACTATTTCCTACAAAAAATTACCGTTTTTCGTAAAGTCTCACAACAGTTGCAACAGCTTGCTCCAAAGTGTAAGTTGCTTTGGGGGAAAATTCCGTGTCGCCGGTTCCAATCATAATGCCCAGTTCTCTCATATAAAACACAGCATCAAATGCCCAGGAGGAAATGATTGCCTTATCAGCATAATATTCCATCCCGTCAAGGTAGGCGGATTGTGGCATTTCCATTTTCAAGAACTCTGCCACACGATACAGAATGGTTGCCGCTTCTTCTCGGGTAAGAAAATCATCGGGAGCAAACAGTCGGTCTCCTTTACCTTGAACAATTCCTGCATAATATAAGGTAGAAACCTTATGGCTGTATGTATCTTGAAATGGTAAGGCTGCAGGAACCGCAAAAGCATTTTCTACCTTTTCGGTATTCATCAACATATTATAAATGATTTCGCAAAACTGTTCCCGGGTAACCGGCTCTTTGAAAGACAAATCTGCCAGTCCTTCTAAAAATCCCAGGTCTTTTGCCTTTGTTACGCTGTCTGATGCCCAATCACTGCAATCATTGGAAATTAGCTCATACACTTTTTCCACAGCAATCTGGAATGTTTCTTCTTCGGTTATGATATAGTTATGCTCTCCCAGAGTAATTCCGTGAGGTATGGTGTAAGTAATTGCTTCATTGTATGGAGTGTCTTCATCGACAAAAAACAGGATTCGATATCCGAATCCTCCCCGGATATCTTCGTTGTCATCCACAATCAATGCTTTGGTATGAATGGCATTGTATATCTCTGTGATAACCTTGTCATATGCAGTAGCATAACAAATTCCATCTGCGCCGTTACAAATTGCAATATGATGAATATCATCTTTGGCAAGTCCCGTCAATGCTTCAAAAGAGTACACCTTTACATCCGTTTTTTCTTCCTCCGGTTTTTCTGTGGGAAGTGGCTCTTTGGTTGCTTCCGGTTTTTGGACTATAACTTCACCCTCGTTATCAATATGAGTATAAGAATCCTCTTTTTTGTTATTCCCGCTTCTGTATTCGTCGTACAGCTCGGCTTCCAATTCACAAATGGTAAGAAAATCGTCCGTAGGATAGGCTCTGCCCAATTCCAGATTACAGCTTTCATCTTTCATAACATTAAAGGAAGACTCCGATGCAAAATAATAGGGAATGATGTATTCCAAACCGCCTGAAATCAGTTTATATGCAAAAACGTGTACCCGTTCTCCTACCCAAACATTAGTAATCTCGGTAGGTTCCGTTAAGTAATTTGCTTTCAGATAATGTTCTAAACGGTTACCGTAAGGCACCTGCATACCCTCCAGCGCCGCAAAGTTGGTAATCGCCATCACATATTCGCCCTCATCAAAATGGGCATAGGAAATATCTGAGGTGCCAAGAATCGGCAAAGCCACATACAGCCAAATGGCATCCTCTTGATTGCGCATTTGATTCGGGCTGGTATGTTCTATGATGAAGATATGTTCCTTATCAATTTGTTCTTCCGTGTATTCGGACTGTTGGATAGCGGTAGCAATCAGGTCAGCATACTGCTCCTGAGTTGTTACCATGCCTTGCGGTAACGATGAGGTTTCAGCAGTTACCGATAATGAAGTGCCAAGCAGCAGCATTGCAAGTAAAACAGCAATCAATTTTTTCATACAATCTTCCTTTCCGCTCCAAATGAGCAAACCAAATAAAAAATGCATCACCCATCTTGCAGAGTGATGCATCAAAAAACGCACAATACTCTGATTGATAGGCTGCTAGACACTAATCAATATACTTCTCTACAAAGCAAAACAGAGCAGTACGCTTTTCACTTAGCGTACGCTTCGTAGAGAAATATATACCTCTCCCAGTATATTGATTTAATTGTGTCTAGCATAATTATTATAACATAAAGATTGTCATTTGTCCACATTTTTTGCAGAAATAATAAAATACGCCTTTCCGCAAGAAGCAATCGTTCACCGACAAAAACGGATTCTTTCAAGGCTTCTCCTCGAGGAGAAGCTGTCACGAAGTGACTGATGAGGTGTAATGTTACAAATTCCTTTTTGTTACCACCTCATCCACCGCAAGCGGCCCCCTTCTCCTCGAGGGGAAGGCTTTTTTATTATAAAAAAATCGCAGGAAAATCCTACGATTTTTTCAACTTTATATAAAGCTTTATTGCAACTTAAAAATGGATGCAGAATTCGGAAATCGAATCAAGTCAAAGCCTTGACAGGCCCGAAACCGTACCGAGTGTACGGAGAGTGGTGAGATTCACGGGTTATGGCCATTTTACACACATCAGTGTAATGGAAAAATGGATGAGAAATAAAGCAAAGGAGCCAAAGCTTTGCTTTGGTGGAACCCGAAGGCGTACATAGGGTACGCCGAGCGGCTACTTTGGTTCGTTTATCGCCATTTTTACTTACACTTGCCGGGGCACTCTTTACCGTCCCAGCAGTAAGTACACAGCTTGCATTTATCCAGACCGATGGATTCCACCATGTCATCCAAGCGGTGATATTTTAGAGTGGTGAAGCCCATTTCTTTGCGGATGGCTTCTACCATTTCGTGGTAGTTTTCGTGGTCGGGGTTGGTGTAGGTTTCTAAAGTAGCCTTGTCTACCTGTTCTCCTTCCCGAAGTGCAATCATCCGACGGGCAATTAAATCCATATCAGAGGTAGAACGGGAGAAATTCAGGTATTTACAGCCAAACATAATGGGCGGGCAGGCAGGACGGATATGCACCTGTTTTGCGCCTCTTTGGTAAAGAAAATCAGCGGTTTCCCGAAGCTGAGTACCACGGACAATGGAGTCATCAATTAACACCATATCTTTATTACGGATGAGTTCTTCCACGGGAATCAATTTCATTTTGGCAATTTTATTTCGTTCGGTCTGCACCTGAGGCATAAAGGAACGTGCCCAGGTGGGAGTATATTTAATGAAGGGTCTTGCAAAGGGAATATCGGATTTATTGGCATAGCCCACAGCGTGAGCAGTCCCCGAATCGGGAACTCCTGCCACCATATGAGCGTCCACATCGTCCCGCATGGCAAGACGTTCTCCGCAGTTGTAACGCATCTGTTCCACATTCACACCCTCGTAAGTGGAAGTGGGATAACCGAAATACACCCAAAGAAAGCTACAGATTTTCATTTCTTCACCGGGGGATCGTAAGGTTTGGATTCCGTCGGGATTTACCAAAACAATTTCGCCGGGTCCCAGTTCTTTTTCTAAGGTGTATCCCAAATTGAAATACGCAAAGCTTTCAAAGGTGATACAACGGGCATTTTCCTTTTTGCCGATGATTAAGGGAGTTCTTCCTACTCGGTCACGGGCAGCATAAATCCCCTTTGCAGTTAACACCAGCATGGACATGGAGCCATCAATTTTTTCCTGAGCATAACGGATGCCTTCGGGAATGGAATCACATTGGTTAATTAAGGATGCCACAAGCTCGGTGGGATTAATCTGACCGCCGCTCATTTCGAGAAAATGAGGGTTCCCTTTGTCAAAGGCAAGTTTCACCAGCTCGTCAGCATTGTTGATTCTGCCCACGGTGGTGATGGCAAAATTGCCTAAGTGACTGCGGACAATCAAAGGCTGCGGCTCAGTGTCGGAAATACAGCCAATACCATAGTGTCCTTCCATTTCTTCCAAATCACGGCCGAATTTAATACGGAAAGGAGAATTTTCAATATTATGAATGGCTCTTTGAAAACCGTTTTTACCCAGAACTGCAAGTCCGCCTCGTCTGGTGCCTAAATGAGAATGATAATCGGTACCGAAAAACAAATCCAGCACGCAATCTTCCTTGGAAGTAACACCAAAAATTCCACCCATAATGTTCTCTCCTTTTCTTTTTGCTTTTTTACTTCTTTTTTCTATAGTCATTGAAAAAAATACTGCATTTTATCATAAGATACTTGTATTATACATTAAATTTTATAAAAATGCAACCCATTTTTCCAAAAAAACACCAACGAATCTTTTTGTTTTTTTCCTTCCTTTTTTATGAAAATCGGACAATTTTCTTGATAGCGCTTTTCCTATAAAAAACCCGCAAGAATTTCCTTGCGGGCTTTTTTTGTTATTTCTTTTTAAAAGTGAAAAACTTCTGCAGTAAAAAGGTTACGGGTACACCGATTGCCGCTGCCAAAACAGACGCAACGAGGTGATGCCATCCCAAAAGGTTATACACCACAAACACCACGCCGTTCTGAATCAAAAAGTTCGGCACGGTGGCAAGAGCATACTTTGCCAGCTTGTCCCAGGCAAGTTTTTCACAAAAGGTAAATCGGCTGTTGAGTAAATAAGACACCAAAAAGCCTGCTAAATATCCTACCACATAGGCAAGATTTACCCCCAGTAAATCTGCCAACAAAGCGGATAACACAATAGTAGTCAGGGTATTTATTACACCGATTCCCGCAAATAGCATAAAATCTTTTTTCAAAAAAAGATTTTTGACCGTTTCAAACAGCTTTTTCATATTACTTTGCAATCAGGCTGGAGCCGGTCATTTCTTCGGGCTGCGTGAGTCCCATTAAGTCTAACATGGTGGGACAAACGTCTGCCAAGCAACCGCCTTTTCTAAGTTCCATATCCCCTGCTCCGCATACGATAAAGGGAACGGGATTGGTGGTGTGCGCGGTCACAACTCCTTCCTCTTCGGAGAACATTAAGTCTGCGTTACCGTGGTCTGCAGTAATCACGGCGATACCGCCTTTTGCTAAAATTGCTTCCACGGTTTTCTTCATACAGTCGTCCACGGTTTTTACCGCTTTGGTTGCTGCATCAAAGTCGCCGGTGTGACCAACCATATCGCAGTTGGCATAGTTTAAAATAATTACATCATATTGATCGGATTCGATTCGTTTTAACACTTCTTCGGTTACAGGACAAGCAGACATTTCAGGCTGCAGGTCATAGGTTGCAACCTTGGGAGAAGCAATCAACGCTCTGTCTTCACCGGGAAATTCCGCTTCCACGCCGCCGTTAAAGAAGAAGGTTACATGTGCGTATTTTTCGGTTTCTGCAATACGGAGCTGTTTTAAGCCTTTTTCAGAAATATATTCCCCAAAAGTATTTTTTAAGCTCTGGGGCTTGTATGCCACAGATACATTGGGCATGGTTGCATCGTATTGCGTCATGCAAACGTAGAATAAGGGGAAGAATTCTCTTGCGAAACCGGAAAATTCTTCGTCCACAAAGGTACGGGTGATTTCTCTTGCTCTGTCGGGACGGAAATTGAAGAAGATTACGCTGTCATTTTTAGAAATTGCTTTTGCTCCGTCAATCACGGTAGGCAGAACAAATTCATCTACCACTTCCTTTTCGTAGGATGCACTGATGGCTTCATCAGCAGTTTTTGCGGTTTCGCCTTCACCTTTTACCATGGCATTGTATGCTTTTTCTACACGTTCCCAACGGTTGTCTCTATCCATTGCGTAGTATCTGCCCATAATGGTGGCAATTCTACCCACACCGATTTTTTTCATTTCGTCTTCTAACTGTGCCAAATATTCTTTTGCGGAAGAAGGCGGAACGTCACGGCCGTCCAAGAAGCAATGCACATATACTTCGTTTAAACCGTTTTTCTTAGCCATTTCCAATAATCCGTATAAATGGGTGTTGTGGCTATGCACACCACCGTCGGACAGTAAGCCCATCAGATGCAGTGCAGTGCCGTTCTTCTTACAGTTTTCCATTGCAGAGAGAAGCACATCATTACCAAAAAAATCGCCGTCTTTGATGGCTTTGGTGATACGAGTTAATTCCTGATATACAATTCTTCCTGCACCGATATTGGTGTGACCAACCTCGGAGTTCCCCATCTGACCTTCAGGCAGACCAACTGCCATACCGCTGGCATCAATTAAGGTGTTGGGGTACTGTGTAATCAGGGTGTCAATATATTTATTGGGCACGGCTTTGATAGCGTTTCCTTCTTTTTCGGGATTGTAGCCGTAACCGTCCATAATCAGTAATGCAACAGGTTTTTTCATACCGATTTTCCTTTCTTTTTTGGAAAATGGCAAGTGTTTTTTGATATCACTTGCCATTTTTTCTCTTTACTTGTTCACTAATTTTTACGATATTAACCATCCCGTATCAGATTACGGGACGATTTATGCCCCGCAGGGGGCGTTAGCGATTCCAAAGAGGAAATTTTCAGCAAGGGAAGGCAAAAGCACAGCAAATACTTTGTGTATTTGCGAGCATTTTAACGAACTATTGCGTAAAATTTACTCACAGAAACCGAATGCGAATTCAATTTTCTGATGCCATTATTTACAAGCATTGATGATGGTGGTGAAATCTTCGCCTTTTAAGGAAGCACCGCCGATTAAGCCACCGTCAATGTTGGGCATAGCCAAAAGTCCTGCAGCGTTTTTTGCATTCATGCTGCCACCGTATAAGATTCTTACCACGTCAGCAACATCTGCGGAATATAAGTCTTTTAAGCAAGCACGGATAAATGCGCAAACTTCTTCTGCCTGTTCGTCAGTTGCGGTTTTGCCGGTACCGATTGCCCAGATGGGTTCGTAAGCAACAACCACTTTTTTTGCATCGTCTGCGGAAATTCCTGCGAATGCTTTTACCACCTGATCTTTAATTAAATCGTTGGTGATGCCTTTTTCGCGGTCTTCTAATTTTTCACCTACGCAAACCACGGGAACAATACCTTTTTCCAATGCTTTCACGGTTTTTTTGTTCACGGTTTCGTCAGTTTCTGCAAAGTATTCTCTTCTTTCGGAGTGACCGATTACAACGTAGGTTACGCCTAAGTCCAATAACATATCTGCGCTTACTTCACCGGTGTATGCACCGCTTTCCATAAAATGGAGGTTCTGTGCACCGATGTTTAATTTGGTACCTTTTGCAGCTTCCACTGCATTGGCAATACAAACGAAGGGCACGCAAGCCAAAACGTCACAATTTGCACCGTCAACCGCACCTTTGAAGGAGTTGATCAGTTCTGCGGTTTCGGAAGGTTTTTTATTCATTTTCCAGTTGCCTGCAATTAATTTGGTTCTCATAGTTTCGATTCTCTCTTTCTATTATTTATCGTTTAAGCAATCAATACCGGGCAGAACGATACCTTCCAAAAATTCCAAGGAGGCGCCGCCGCCGGTGGAAATGTGGGTAACTTTGTCGCCAAAGCCGAACTGTTCCACTGCCGCTGCAGAGTCACCGCCGCCGATAATGGAGATGGAATCACTTGCTGCAATTGCTTCTGCCACTGCGATGGTACCTTTTGCAAAGTTGGACATTTCAAACACGCCCATAGGTCCGTTCCAGATTACGGTTTTTGCATTTTTTACAACGTCGGAGAATAAAGCGATGGTGTTTGCACCGATGTCTAAGCCTTCCCAATCTGCGGGAATTGCTTTGGAGTCAACGGTTTTGAAGTTTGCGTCGTTGGAGAAGCCGTCTGCAACAACGGTATCAACGGGCAGATACATTTTCACACCTTTTGCTTCTGCCTTTGCCAATAAATCTTTTGCTAAGTCTAATTTATCATTTTCACAAATAGATTTACCGATTTCATAGCCCTGTGCTTTTAAGAAGGTATATGCCATACCACCGCCGATGATTAAGGAATCCACCTTTTCAATCAGGTTATTGATAACGCCGATTTTGTCGGATACTTTTGCACCGCCCAAAATTGCAACGAAGGGTCTTTCGGGATTAGACAGAGCCTTGCCCATGATGTCGATTTCTTTCTGAATCAGATAACCGCAAACTGCAGGTAAATAGTCAGCAACACCTGCGGTAGAAGCATGTGCTCTGTGTGCGGTACCGAATGCATCGTTTACATAAACTTCAGCTAAAGATGCTCACGCTTTTGCAAAGTCGGGATCGTTCTTTTCTTCTTCTTTATGGAAACGAACGTTTTCCAAACAGATTACGTCGCCGTCTTTCATATCTGCTACCAATGCTTTTGCACTGTCACCGATAACATCTTCTGCCAGTTTTACTTCTTTGCCTAAAATTTCAGATAATCTTTTGGTAACGGGAGCTAAGCTGTATTTCATATTAAATTCGCCCTTGGGACGACCCATATGAGAGCAAAGAATCACTTTTGCGCCCTGACCCATTAAGTATTTGATGGTGGGTAATGCACCGTTGATTCTGTTTTCATCGGTGATATTTTTGTTTTCATCCAGGGGAACGTTAAAGTCACAACGAACCAGGACTTTTTTGCCTGCTACCTGAATATCTTCAATGGTCTTTTTCATGAGAGTTTGTCTCCTTCGTTTATATAATAAATTTTTATGCACACGAAAAAAGCAGCCAAATTCTGCCATATACTATATTACAACATTTTTTCCCGATTTTCAAGGGGTATTTGGAAAAAAATAAAAAATTGTTATATTTTTATCAATATTTTTGGTTTTCGGGAAAAGAATTATACAAAATCCCCGAAAAAACTCCTTGTATTTTTACAGCTTTTCTATTGATTTTTTTGGAAAAATCTGTTATGATGTATGTATCTATTTTGATTGCTGAGAGGATGCTATGAGAAAATTCACCGTGAACCGCAACGATGCTGGATTACGACTTGATAAATTCATCAAAAAAGTGCTGAAATTTGCTCCCGATTCGCTTATCTATAAGTACCTTCGGAAAAAGCGGATTAAAGTGAACGGCAAAAAGGAAGAAATCTCCTATAAGCTGCAAGAAGGCGATGTGCTGGAGTTTTACGTCAATGACGAGCTGTTTTTTGATGCCAAAGAAAATGAAAATTCTTTCTTAAAAATTAAACCCGACTTAGATATTGTGTACGAAGACGAAAATATTATGCTCATCCACAAAAAAGTGGGAGTAGTGGTACATACCGACGAACAGGAAAATTTCAATACCTTAATTTCTCACATCCTTGCGTATCTTTATAAAAAAGGCGAATATAACCCGGACGAGGAGCTTTCCTTCCGCCCTGCCCTGTGTAACCGCATCGACCGGAACACCGGCGGAATTGTGATTGCCGCAAAAAATGCAGTGGCGCTTCGGGCGGTAAATGAAGCCATCAAGCAAAACGAAACGGAAAAAAAATACCTGTGTCTGGTCAGCGGTTTTTTACCAAAGAAAGAGGCTATCTTAACTGCTTATCATCATAAAGATGAAGTGAAAAAGCAGGTCTACGTGTCCGATCGAAAAAAAGAGGGCTACAAGGAAATGATTACCAAGTATCGGGTACTAAAGGAAACCAACCTACACGCATGCCCCGTGTCCTTGGTGGAGGTTCATTTAATTACCGGAAGAACCCATCAGATTCGTGCCCATTTTTCTCATATCGGGCATCCCTTAATCGGAGACGGAAAGTACGGCAAAAACGAAATCAATAAAAAGTTTAATGCCAAATATCAGTATCTTTATGCCTATCGGTTCCGTTTCACCTTAAAAGATAAGGAAAATCCCCTCTATTATTTAAACGGACGGATTTTTGAAATCCAAAAAATTCCATTTTTAGAATGGGAAGGACTAAAAAAATAATCCTTGATGATTTCTCTCCCTCCGTCTTTTGCTCTGCAAAATCCACCTCCTGTTGCGGTGCCCGAAAAAATCTGCAGAATTTCACCCGTCTTTGATTTTTTCGACCGCTGCCACTCACTCAGTTCGCTGTATCTGCCACCGGCAGCGCTCACTTCGTTCCCCCTCGTCAGAGGGAGGCATGAATATACCAAAACGATGTACCCTACCTCATGGCTCCCCTTGTCAGGGGAGCTGTCGTGGCAACACGACTGAGGGGTAGTCCGCATTCGGTGTTATAACGCCCTTACAATTTATAGAAAATAGTTTTCCGAAAGGAATTTTTTGATATGTTAGAACGCTTACGAGAGTATTTAACCAAGCAAAATATCACCCCCACAGACGAAATGATGAACCGTTTTCAAACATTTTCGGATATGTTACGAGAATGGAATGAAAAAATCAATCTAACCGCCATCACCGAGCCAGCGGAAATAGAATTAAAACACTTTATCGACAGCTTAACCATTTTACAAACAGGCAAGGTGCAGGGTTCGGTGATTGATATCGGATGCGGTGCGGGCTTTCCGTCCTTCCCCTTAAAAATTGCACGTCCCGATTTGGAAGTGACGCTCCTTGATTCGTTGAATAAAAGAGTGCTTTTCCAAAACGAAGTGATTAAAGCGTTATCCCTTACCAACATCAACACCGTTCACGCAAGAGGAGAAGAAGGGGGAAAAAATCCCAACCTTCGGGAGCAATTTGATATTGCCACCGCAAGAGCGGTATCCTCATTGCCCTCGTTAATCGAGCTTTGTATTCCCTTTGTAAAAGTGGGCGGATATTTTATTGCTTTAAAGGGGTCCAGTATCGAAGAAGAAATTACCGCCTCCAAAAAAGCGTTACAAGAATTAAATGCCGAAATTGAAACGGTGCTGTCGCTGAAGCTTCCCTACTCGGAAGACGGACGAAACATCGTAGTAATCAAAAAGCTGGCAAAAACCTTACCCAAATATCCCCGAAACGCACCTAAACCTATCAAACAACCTCTATAAAGAAAGGAACCAACCGTTATGTTTATCGACATTCAAGACAGAAGAGAAGTTTTTTGGGAAAATTCCATGATTATCCCCGAACATACCACTGCCCAGCTGAAATTACATCACCCCGTAAAGCACGAGCATGTGCTGACCTTTGACGCACCCTGGGAAGGGGCTGGAGTGGGTTATGTGGTAACCATTAAAGACGGCGATATTTACCGTATGTACTACGTTTGCGATATTCCTGCCACCCACGACTTTTTCAGCACCCGTGTGGTTTGCGTGATGGAATCTACGGACTGCCTCCATTGGACACGTCCCAACGTGGGACTTCACGAACATGCCGGCTCCACCGACAACAACATTATTCTAATCAATGCCAACGACGGCAAATTGGAAGAACCTTTTGATAATTTCTTTGTATTTTTAGATGAAAATCCCGATTGCAAGCCCGAAGAAAAATACAAAGCCATTGCTTTCTGCCGTAACTTAGAAGATAAAGAATTAAATCATTGGTTAAGTCCCCGTGAACTGTGGTTATACACCTCCGCAGACGGTATCCGTTTTGTAAGAAACCGATTGGTTGTGGATTCCGACTTTGTGGGACGTGGCGGATTTGACAGCGTAAACACCGCCTGGTGGGATAAAGACGACCAAAAATATCATTGCTTTGTGCGTGTGTTTATGAAAGACAGAGTTCGTGATATCAAGCATATGACCTCCACCGACTTTGTGAATTGGACCGAACCTGTTTTATTAAACTACGGTGACAGCGAAGAATATGAATTATACACCAATCACATTATGAAATATTACCGTGCCCCCCATATGTTCATCGGCTTCCCCATGCGTTATGTGCAAAGAACCCATTTGGGCAAAAACTTTGAGCAGATGAACGGCGAAGAAGGCGCACGTCTACGGAAAGAAAGAGCGGAAAAATACGAGCTTAGAATGGGTACCGCCATTACCGACAGCTTGTTTATGTGCTCCCGTGACGGTGAGGTTTGGAAGCGTTATGACGAAATGTTCTTTGAAAGAGAACAAGAACACGTACATAACTGGTCCTATGGGGATTACAGCTGCCCCATGTATCCCTTGTTTGAAACCGATATGCCTGCTCCCTGGGACGGCAAGGAAATTTCCTTCCTGCTGCACGAGGGTCCTGGAATGCCCATCGCCCATTCTCTGTACCGTCATTCCATCCGTTTGGACGGCTTTGCTTCCTATCACGCGGATTACGATGTGAAACAGGTCACCACCAAATCCATTCTGTTTACGGGAGACGAACTTCACCTAAACTTCTCTACCTCCGCTTTGGGCTGGATTTATGTGGATGTGCTGGATGCCAACAACAAACCCATGGAAGAATTCCATAGTTGTGAACTGTTTGGAAACACCACCGACAGAACGGTGTATTTCGGTGATTCCAAAGACGTTTCTTCCTTGCAGGGAAAAGTCATCCGTTTAAGATTTACCATGAGAAGTGCCGATATTTACTCCTACAAATTTGAAAAATCCGCTCCCCAAACCAACGAATAATCCAAAGAAAGGATGTTTTTCCTATGTTTATTGATATTGGAAGCCGCAGAGAGGTATTTTGGGAAAATTCGATGATTATTCCCGAACATACCACCGCAGAGTTAAAACTTCATCATCCCGTGAAGCACGAACACACGCTCTCCTTTGACGCACCCTGGGAAGCCGCAGGTGTGGCTTATCCCATGACGGTAAAGGATGGGGATATTTACCGAATGTATTATGTTGCCTCCCGCCCGAAAACCCACGGTGCGGTGGGTACCCGAATTGTTTGTATGATGGAATCCACCGACTATGTCAACTGGACCCGTCCCAATGTGGGGCTTCACGAATTCAACGGAAGCACCGACAACAACATTATTCTGGTAAACTCCAATAACGAAGATTACTGTGAACCATTTGATAACTTTTTCGTGTTTATCGACGAAAATCCCGATTGCAACCCCGAAGAAAAATTCAAAGCCATCGCTTTGTGCTACGACTATCACAAACAGAACCGTACCCATTGGCTCAGCCAACGGGAAATGTGGTGCTATACCTCCGCAGACGGTATTCATTTCAAACGCAATTTCTTAGTCATAGATTCCGACACCGCAGTCCGTGGCGGCTTTGACAGTCAGAATGTGGCTTGGTGGGATAAAAACGACAAAAAATACCATTGCTTCTTCCGTGTGTTTATGAAAGACAGAGTGCGTGATATCAAGTATATGACCTCCACCGATTTTCGCAATTGGTCGGAGCCGGTGCTCTTAAACTACGGTGACAGCGAAGAATATCAGCTTTATACCAACGAAATCATGAAATACCCACGGGCGCCTCATATGTATATCGGCTTCCCCATGCGCTATGTGGAAAGAACCCGTTTAGGCAAAAACTTTGAGCAGATGGGCGGCGAAGAGGGAGCACGTCTCCGTTGGGAACGTGCCGAAACTAAAGAGCTTCGGATGGGAACCGCCATTACCGACTGTCTGTTTATGTGCTCTCGTGACGGCTTAAACTGGAAACGTTACGATGAGATGTTTCTCCCCCGTGAACAGGAACATCCCTACAACTGGTCCTACGGCGATTTTTCCACCCCCGTTTATCCCTTTATGGAAACCAAAATGCCTGCCCCCTGGGAAGGAAATGAGTTTTCCTTCTATGTGCAGGAATTTACAGGTCCCGGTTCACCACCTACCCTGCACCGTCATTCCATCCGTTTGGACGGCTTTGCTTCCTATCACGCGGATTATGATGTGAAACAGGTTACCACCAAATCGATCCTCTTTACCGGCAACGAGCTGCACTTAAACTTTTCAACCTCAGCTCTCGGCTGGATTTATGTAGATGTGCTGGATGCCAATAACAAACCCTTAGAAGGCTGGCACAGCTGTGAACTGTTTGGCAACACCACCGACAGAACCGTTTACTTTGGCGACTCCAAAGATGTGTCCTCTCTGCAGGGTAAAGTAATTCGCCTGCGGTTTACCATGCGCAGTGCAGACATTTATTCTTACAAATTTGAAAAAACTGATAATAACTAGGAGAAAAACAATGCTACACCTAATTCCGAAACCGAAAACCTTGGTTGAAATACCGGTTTTATTAACCAAAAAAACCTTAACTCTTTCTTCAAAGCTTTCCGACAACCGTTTGGGAAAAGCTACCGAAAAATTACCTCTGTCTCCCGATGGGATTCCCCTTTTTATTACATATGATAACAAGGATTCCGAAGCCTATACCTTAACCGTAACCAACGAAAAAGCAGAAATTATTGCAGAAAGTGCCAAGGGTGCTTTCTACGGTATTCAAACACTTCGTCAAATTTTCACTCACGAAAACATTCCCCAGTGCTCCATTGAAGACTGTCCCGATTTTCCCCAGCGTGGATTCTATCACGATACCACCCGTGGAAAAGTGCCCAAAGTGGAAACCTTAAAAGGTCTTATCGACCAAATGGCATACTATAAGCTCAATTCTTTGCAGTTTTATGTGGAACATTCCTTTGATTTTAAGGAATATGCCGGCACCAAGG
>JAZNNT010000022.1:0-3978 GCA_045580405.1 Clostridia bacterium | reverse complement strand
GGTGACTACTACGGTGATTTCTACTTCACCACCACCGGTTGGTCCAACATTGATGCAATGCGTCAGGACCAGGCTATGTACTTCACTGCAGGCAACAATACTATTACTGTTGAAAACGTAGGCAATGCTTCCATCACCATTTCTGAATTTGACTTTGGTCGTCTGGACGCATCCGGCTATGATTCCATGGATTACATCGACTTCTGTAAGAGAGTTGATGGCTTAGAACCCGAAAACACTCTGATCACCAACACTGCAATTACCAAAATGGGTACTGCAGGTACCTTCTGGGGTAACGTTTCCTCTTACGAAGGCGTTACCAATGTAAACGATAGTGCAATCACTATGGCTGCAGACGGTTGGGCACTCTTCAATGTACCTGTTTCTACAGAAGGCTTATACTACTTAAAAGTCAAAGCTTCCGGCGGAAACACTACCTTAAGAGTACTTGCAAACGATGAATACTATGGCGATTTAGCTGTTGGTACCACCGAACAGTACTACACTGCTGGTACCGACGGAGATTATGAAATCTTCTATCTGCCCGTTGGCAAAGCAACTGTTAAAGTAATGAACACCGGCGATGCTGCTTGCACCATTTCTGACATTCAGCTGGGTGCAACTCAGGATTTAGTTGATGCAGGCTTCACTCCTACCATGGCTAATACCAAAAAACAGGCAACTTGGGTATATGCAGCTCAGGATCAGACCGGTTACTTCAACGGTTACACCTCTGACGGTGAACCTCAGGTAACCTTAGCTCCCGGAGAATTTGCTACCGTTACCGTGACTGACATTCCTTACACCGGCGTGTATGCATTCCAGTTAAGATTACCCACCATCAGCGGTACTGCAAATCTCAGAGTAACCACCGATAAAGGTTGCTACGGTGACTATGCAATTACTGAAGCAAATACCTGGACCACCCGTATGACTCCCGGTCAGGATCAGCCTATTTACTTCACCACCGGTACCAACACCTTCTATATTGAAAATACCGGTTCCACTACTTTCTACTTAAAAGACTACGATATCGGTAGAATGGACGCGGGCAACTCCATGGATTTTGAATATCTGTTACAATGGACAGACAGAATCCCCGGCGACGGAACTGTAATTCCCACTCCCACCACCGCTCCTACCGCAACTCCCACTCCCACTCCCACCACCGCTCCTACCCCGACTCCTACCATCAGTGCTGATGCATCTGCTTGGACCGGTAGATTCAGCGATGTTACCTCTCATAAGAACGGTTATGTGGGTGAAATCTACACCATGACCACCTTCACCAACGGAGATTCCGCTGTAGAAGGCGTTGACTATCAGGCAAGCTCCAGCTCTCCCTTCAACAATGGACAGTTTACCATGGTTGTTGGTGACTGGGGTAAATATGAAATTACCGTTCCCTACACCGGCGTTTATGCAATGCAGTTGCAGGCTCTGTGGATTGGCGGAGATAGCACTACCACCTTTAAAGTATCCACCGAAGACGGTTACTATACCGAACAAACCTTCACCCAGACCGGTTGGACCAGTGGTTCTTACGCTGACCAGCCCATCTACTTAAAAGAAGGTACCAATGTGATTACTATTGAGTTGGTAGGTCCCAACAACTGTGTATTCACCGGTATTGACTTAGGTAGATTAGACGTAAACGGAGCAACTGCTTCCTTAGACTACTTACCCTTAGTGAAAACCGAAACCGTTGTGGATCCCGAACCGACCGCAACTCCCACTCCTACCGCAACTCCCACTCCGGTAACTACCATTACCTACACTGCACCCTACACCGGTGCATACAAAGTAACTGCTGACAAAGCTGTTACCATTACTAACGAAACCGGTCACACTGCAACCTTAACTGCAGGTGCAGAAAAATACTTCTATTTAATCAAAGGTGCAAACATCATTGAAACCACTGATACTACTGCAACCTTAACCTTCACCGAACTGGCTAACCAGGGTGTTGATTATATTGCAGAAGCAGAAGTTGCAGCTCTGCCCTTACCGGCAAACCACATCTACTTAGGTAGAAATGACGGTTCTTCCGACATTAACAGCTTCATCACCGCATATGAAGGTGGTGCAGTTGCAGGTAGCGGCTATGTTACCATGCCTGCAGGAAGCTCTGTTGTAATTACTGCAGATGTAGATGAAAACGGTTTCCGTTACTTACAGATGCAGATTGATGACTACAACACCAACCACTTTGTAGTTGAATCTGATTTAGGTTACTACGGTGACATTTACCAGACTCAGTACGGCTGGAACAACAACGGTGCAAACGACGGCACTATCGATGTTGAATACATCTACGCAAGAAAAGGTACCAATACCTTTACCATTACCAATAACGGTACCGAAACTGCAACTGTTTACTCCTTACGTTTATCCAAAACCGCACCGATTCCGGAAGATACTACCAACGCTGATTTTGAACCCGAATACCTGGCTCAGTTAAACTACGAAAACTGTGATTTAGTAATTCCCGAACCGGAAACCTACACCGTTACCTGGATTGTTGACGGCGTAACCACTACCGAAACCTATGTAGAAGGCACTACTCCTTCCTACAAAGGCACCACCGACAAAGCAGCTGATGCAGAGTTCACCTACACCTTTGCTGGTTGGGATAAAGAAATCACTGCAGTAACCGGTGATGTTACCTATACTGCTCAGTATAACAAAGTTGTAAACGAATACACCGTTACCTGGATCGTTGATGGCGTAACCACCACCGAAACCTATGCTTACGGTGCTACTCCTTCCTTCAAAGGCACTACCGATAAAGCAGCTGATGCTCAGTACACCTACACCTTCGCTGGTTGGGATACCGAAATCGCTACCGTAACCGGTAATGCTACCTATACTGCACAGTATGATGCAATTCTCTTAGACGGTTTCACCGGCTTTGCATTAAACGGTAATACCGCTACTGTAACCTACAAGAAAGCAGCTGATGCTGATGACGGAATCGTAACCTTGTTCGTTGCAGAATATGCTGGCAACAAACTGGTTCAGATTAACTTAGTAACCATCGACACTACCAAACAGGAAGTTGGTACTGCAGTAGAATACTCTGTATCCTTACCGACCGCTTCTACCGGTACTGTAAAAGCAATGCTGTTCACCAGCAACTTAGTTCCCCTGTTCTAATCAATAGGAGTTTCTAAGAAAATGGACAGAAAAAACAACCTGCAAAATGCAGGTTGTTTTTTTGTTCCTTTTTGGGAAAAGTGTTGACATTTGACGAATAGCTTGGTAAAATATAGGAGACATTTGTACCATGAAAGGATGAAATTAAAATGGCGTTTCGTCGTTGCGATATTTTATTACCGAAATTCTCGGATAACCCCGAAAAAATGAAACAGTGGAGCGTGGTTGCCTGCGACCAGTATACTTCTGAGCCGGATTACTGGCAGAAGGTGGAACAAGTAACCCAAGGTGCTTACACCACTCTGCGCTTAACCGTTCCTGAAATCTATTTAAACGATGCGGATATTGACCAGCGTATCCAAAAAACCAATGAAACCATGAAAACCTACATGGCAGAAGATGTGTTCACCGAATACAAGGATTCCTATATCTTTGTGGAAAGAACGCTGGCAAACGGCGTGAAACGATTAGGGATTGTGGGAAGTGTGGATTTGGAAGAATATGACTATACCGTTGGCTCCAAGACCAAAGTCAGAGCAACCGAAGGCACCGTGGTGTCCCGTATTCCGCCCAGACTCAAGGTGAGAAAAGATGCTCCCATTGAGCTTCCGCACATTATGCTGTTAATTGACGATGCCACCTGCGACATCATTGAATCCAACGAAAAGCGTGTGAATGAATTTGAAAAGCTCTACGATTTTGAGCTGATGCAAAATTCGGGGCATATTGCAGGCTACAAGCTTTCAAAGGCTGCAGCCGATGAGTTAGACGAAAAACTCAAAAAACTGGCAGATTTGACCGTTTTTAATAAAAAATACGGTG
>JAZNNT010000021.1:0-2867 GCA_045580405.1 Clostridia bacterium | reverse complement strand
CATTCCTTTCATATACACCCTAGAAAAGGCGAATATATTTTACTCGATAAAGAATGTGGAACGCTTGTATCCCACACGGTTTTTAGAACGCCTTCAAAAATGGGCAAAGGCATTTTGATCACACCTACTGTTGACGGTAATTTGCTCCTGGGACCAACATCCGTTGATACACAGGATAAGGAAAATAGAAATACCACAGAAGAAGGCTTTGCAGAAATTATAAAGAAAGCAAAGGAAAACATCCCTGCAGTGCCAATCGGGAAAGCCATTACATCCTTCTGCGGGTTAAGAGCGGTGGGAAACACGGGTGATTTTATCATAACCTCACCCGAAAAGCACTTTATCCATGCGGCAGGAATAGAATCCCCCGGGCTTTCCGCCTCCCCCGCCATCGCGGAATACATAGTCGAAATGCTGAAAAACCAAGGATTGGTTTTAACGGAAAAAGAGGGCTACAATCCGAAAAGATTGTCAATGCATGCTTTCAGCGATGCTTCAATCGAAGAGAAAAATAAAATGATAAGCCAAAATCCCGCTTATGGCAGAATCATCTGCAGATGCGAACGTGTTACCGAAGGAGAGATCCTTGATGCGATTCGCCGCAATCCAAAGGCCACAGATTTAGACGGTGTTAAGCGCAGAACACGCGCCCAGATGGGACGTTGTCAGGGCGGGTTCTGCAGTCCCTATATTACCGAGCTGTTGTCCAAGGAACTTGGTGTGCCTTATGAAGCAGTAACAAAATTTGGCGGCGAGTCAGCCATCAACATCGAGAAAACAAAAAGAGGACAGCAAGCATGAAAGATTTAGTCATTATTGGTGGAGGTCCTGCCGGAATGAGCGCTGCAATTGCCGCTTATGAAAGCGGCATCAGGGATATTCTTATCCTGGAACGTGACGAACACTTAGGCGGCATCCTCCAACAATGTATACATAACGGTTTTGGCCTGCACAAATTCGGAGAAGAATTGACCGGCCCCGAGTATGCGTGGAGATATGAAAAAAAGATAAGGGAATTAGGCATTGCATTTAAGCTGAATACCATGGTGCTTGATTTATCCGAGGATAAAACCATTACGGCAACCAACTCGGAAGACGGTATTTTTCAAATCAAAACAAAAGCCGTTATTCTCGCTATGGGCTGCAGAGAACGCGCCAAGGGAGCGCTGAACATTGCAGGAAGCCGCCCTGCCGGAATATACAGTGCAGGCACCGCACAAAAGTTTGTGAATATGAAGGGCTATCTGCCGGGCAAAAATGTTGTTATCTTAGGCAGCGGCGATATCGGCCTTATTATGGCAAGACGAATGACGCTGGAAGGAGCAAAGGTTCACGCGGTATGTGAATTAATGCCCTATTCAGGCGGTCTTGCAAGAAATATCGAGCAGTGCCTCAACGACTTTCATATCCCACTTAAGCTCAGCCACACCGTAGTAGAAATCCATGGAAAGGACAGAGTTGAGGGTGTAACAATTGCACAGGTCGATGAGAAAAGAAAACCAATCGCCAAAACACGCGAGTATATTCCCTGCGACACACTGCTTTTATCGGTGGGACTCATCCCCGAGAATGAGCTTTCGCGAGGGGCGAACGTGAACATCAGCAGCATCACCAACGGAGCCGTCGTAGATCAGGATAGACAAACCTCCTTACCGGGTGTTTTTGCATGCGGAAACGTTTTGCATGTTCACGATCTGGTGGATTTTGTATCGCAAGAGGCAGAAATTGCCGGAAAAGCTGCCGCCGAATATATTATGGCAGGCCAAACGGAAAAGCTTGAAATTGCGGTTAAAACAGACGGAAAAATCAGATACACGGTTCCACAGATCATAACCAAGAAAAAAGATGTAACGGTATATTTTAGGGTCAGCGATGTTTACAAAAACGTGAAAATCAATGTCACAGACGGCAGCACCGTCCTG
The DNA here is from genome assembly GCA_045580405.1 of Clostridia bacterium. Classification (GTDB taxonomy): domain Bacteria; phylum Bacillota; class Clostridia; order UMGS1840; family UMGS1840; genus SIG452. The sequence goes on along the minus strand of JAZNNT010000021.1, from coordinate 945 downwards.
CTGTCCTCTAAAAAGGCCAAGATTGCTCCGGGTGAAATGGAATCCGTTACGCTGAAGGGCGAACAGCTTGCAAATGCAAAAGAATTATATTTCTCCTTGGAGGTGTGATAAGGTGGAAAGAAAACTCACCTGTATTATATGTCCTCTGGGCTGTGCTCTTACTGTTCAAACGGAGGATAAAAAAGTCATCGGCGTTACCGGCAACACTTGCCCGAGAGGAAAGGTATATGCCGAAAACGAATGTACAAATCCCCAGAGAACCGTTACCTCAACCGTAAGATGCACAGACGGAAGTCTGGTTTCGGTCAAGACTGACAGAACGATCCCGAAAGAAAAAATGACAGAATGTATGGCCCTCATCAATAATGCTGTAGCACAGCTTCCCGTAGTCATTGGCGATGTCATTATAGAAGATGTGTTTGGCAGCAGGATCGTAGCCACACAGAACAGGAGTTTATTGTGAATACTTTAAAAGAATTAAGGCTGTTCCTTCTTGATATGGATGGAACAATATATCTTGACAACGAATTATTTGATGGGGTTACAGAGTTTTTAGAATATATAAAGAGCGTAGGCGGTAAATATATTTTCCTTACAAACAACTCCTCGAAAAGTGTTGATAAATACATAGAAAAACTGGCCGGCATGGGAATTGTCTCTACGGCGGACGATTTTTTAACATCCACCGATGCAACCATCCTGCACCTGCAAAAGAAGGCCTATCACAAAATATACGCCTTGGGTACTGTTTCCTTTAAAGAGCAGTTAAAGAAAGCCAATTTACCTGTAACAGACAAATTGGAAGATGGGATCGACTGTCTTTGCATGGGGTTTGATACGGAACTTTCCTTTCAAAAACTGGAGGATGCCTGCATTCTTTTGGGGGAAAATGTTGACTACATCGCAACAAATCCCGACCTCGTCTGCCCCACCCGGTATGGCTAT
>JAZNNT010000020.1:0-4830 GCA_045580405.1 Clostridia bacterium | reverse complement strand
CGTAAAAAAACAAATTTTCCGATAGAAAAAAATCAAATTTACAGGTTTACAACAAAAAAAAGTTGTGCTAAAATACGAATTAGGATTTTAAGGTGGCGAGAATTTTTGGACTCAAAAAAATTTTTCTATGAATTTGGGCGTGCTCTTTATAAGATAGACGGTTATTATGCGGATTTTGCAAAAAAAAGTAAGGTTAAGGCAAAGCTCTTATGGGTGCTTTATGCCTTAAATGATGGAGAAAAGCATACCCAAAAGGAAATAGCTGTAACCTGGGAAATCCCCAGAACCACTGTGAACACTGTTGTGAAGGAGTTAGAATCCCAAGGCTATGTTGTGCTTTCTCCCATTAAAGGGGAAAAGAGAGAAATGCTTGTCAGCCTGACAGAATCCGGCAAACGTTATGCAGAGGATAAGCTTACGGAAATCTATGAGATTGAAGACAAGGCTTTTTCCAATCTGAGTGACGATCACAAAAAAGTGATTGAATATATGAATAAACTTTTGGACGAACTAAATAAACAAAGCTGAGAAAAAAGGTTGTTTGTGATATGGAGATTGCAAACACCGTTCTATAAATTATGCATTTTTGAAATTTTACGGAAAAGAGGTTTTTCTATCTATGAAAAAAATACTCACACTTTTGCTGATTGGATGCATGCTATTCGGCATCCTACCCGTAGCAGCGGCAACACCAACCTTCAATGGGGCATATAGCAGCGTTTCTTCCACCTATAAGAACGGATACGTGGGTGAATTTGCACCGAAGAATGCACTGGCAAAAAGCGGTTCCAACGGTACCGAATCTGTTCCCGGGGTGGACTATAAAGCTTCCTCAAGCACGCCCTGGGACGCAAGCGGCGGTTTTGTTATGGTTTATGGTGACTGGGCAAATCTGGAAATCAATGTTCCTTATACCGGTGTTTATGTAATGCAGCTGCGTACTACCTGGGTTCGTGGCGGTGGCACCACAGATTTTCGTGTTACCACAGATGCAGGGTATTACACTGAGCACACCATCGGGGCCGGAGGCTGGAGCAGTACCTATTCTCAGGACCAGTTAATTTACTTAACCGAAGGTGACAACATTATTAAGGTTGAATTGTTGGGTGACAACAACGACTATAATGCATTGCTTGCCCTGTTGGACTTAGGTCGCCTGGATGCTTCCGGTGCAACCAAATCCTTAGATTTTTTACCTTTGGTGCAGCAGGTAAAACAGTATCCTGAAAATATCACCACAAAATCTATTGATAAGCCCGGAACAGCGAATACTGTTTGGGAAAATGTGGTTGATTACAGTGATGCAGTAGTTTCCCGTGACAATTATCTTTGGTTAGAGCCTTCCGGCTGGGCAAGATTCGATGTGACGGTACCTCAGACCGGTTTTTACTACGTGCAAGCAAAAACCATGAGCGGACAAACCGTTCTTCGTACTTTTGCCGGTGGTTATAAGGCAGATCTTCCTGTAGATACCACCGAGCAGTTCTATCGGTTTGATTCTAACGGAGATTACCTGTTTGTGTACTTAGAAGAGGGGACTACCTCCATTTACTTACAGAACGTTGGAAAAGCAGGGTGCGAAGTTTTAACGTATGAAATCAAAGCTTCTTCCATTACATACGATGAAGGCATTATTCCCACCTTGGAGGATTGTGTTGTTCCTACTGAAACAGAAGCAACCGTAGTCAGCAATTTAAACTTAAATGCAGATACCGCATCTGCAACTGTGGACTTTTTGAAACTGGACAATTGCGTGGATACACTTTGGTTGATTTTAGCAGATTTTGATTCTTCCAATCATGTGTCAGCCTTAAATCTGACCACCATCGATACTGCTTCGCAGGCAGTTGGGGTGAAACGGAGTTATTCTGTTTCTCTGCCCGGCTCCTATACCAACTTAAAAACCTTTATTGTAGATACGAATTTAACTCCTTATATCGGCGTAGCATTAGAAGCAGAAAATCCGGAGCTTTCCGTGTACTTCGATATTTATGTTTCTCCCACCGGCAATGATAGTAATGACGGCAGCGAAAACGCTCCTGTAAAAACGCTGGCAAGAGCCAATGAATTGGTTGCAGAGCTGACTTCTGATATGACCGATGACATTGTGGTTCATTTTGCAGGGGGCGAATATCCCGTTACCTCTATGATGACCATTGACGAAACGGTAAGCGGTCAGAATGGCTACAAAGTTATTTACAAAGGTGACGATATCAGCAATCCTCCTGTGTTTAATGCAGGTACCAAAGTGGACGGTTGGCAGCAACAGACCGATTCTCCCATCTGGGTGGCAGACGCTTCTGATATTACTGCAACCAGAACGCTGTATGTCAACGACAATCCTGCAACCTTAGCAAGAAGCCGTTACTTATATCAGCCTACTGCGTTATACAATAAAACCGGCAGCTCTTATGCCTCCGACGGCTTTAAAATTTCCAACACCAACTTCCCCCAAATTACCAATAATCCGGAAGATGTAATGGTTTGTTGGCCTATTCTTTGGACATTATCCAGAACTCCTGTCAATAAAATTACCCGTGGACGTGTTACCACTGTTTTCGATATGCAGCAGCCTCAGTGGGCAACTCACACCACACAGGGCTATGAGCATTTAAAAATCGGAACAGGAAGACAGTTCTTCTTAGAAAATGCATTGGAATTGCTGGATGAACCCGGCGAATTCTATTTTGACAAAACTACGAAGAAAATGTACTACTATCCTTATGAAGAAGAGGATATGACCACTGCAGAGGTATATGCAGGCACCACCGAAAAAATGCTCTATTTAGGCGGCGATTCCACTTCCAATAAGGCATCCAACATCGAACTGAATAACTTAACCTTCAAATACAGTGCTTACAACGAAATGTCCGAAAACGGAGCAAAATTCAACCAGGCAGACAATGAGTGGTATTGCTACAGCTCCTCTGCCGTTGGCTATGCAGACCGTTTATTCCCGGGTCAGATTACGGTCAATTATGCAGATGCTATCACCATTAAGAATTGTGATTTTGCTTGTCTTGGTTCCAATGGTGTCAGCATGGATAACGATGTGACCAATTCTGCGGTAGTTGGAAACATTTTCCGTGATATTTCCGGTACTGCGTTAGTGTTAGGTCATTTCCTGCATGGCAACACCTTAACGGACAGTCAGGGGCGTGTTACCAATGTGGAAGTGGCAAACAATGTGATTCGCCGTGTTGCCAACGAATATATCGGTTGTCCGGCAATTTCCATTTATTATGCAAAGGCAATCAATGCCCATCATAACGACATCAAAGATGTGCCCTATACCGGTATCTCTGTTGGTTGGGGATGGGGTGCTGATGTGTCGGATTGCAGAGATATTTCCATTACCCATAACCGTATCGAAAATGTTACCCATAAAACCGAAGACGGCGCACATATCTACACCTTAAGCCGTATGGAAAATACGCATATTTCCAATAACTACTTAATAGATGCAGGGGATTACCGTGGCGGTATTTATTTAGATGAAGGTACCGAAGCAATTACCATGGCAAATAACGTTGTAACCGGCTCTGATGCAATGATTTATGCAAGAAGCGGCGTTAATATCAGCGAATGTGTGGCAACCAATAACTATACTGATACCACAAACGATTCCTGCGATGATTCTGTTTGTACTGAAACCGGTACTGTCAGAGTCACCGACGGCAACTGGCCTGCAGCAGCACAAGTGATTATGAATGAAGCAGGGGTGCAGGATGCCTATGAATATCTGCTGAGCGAAGCAGAACACCCCACCTGGAGAATTTTAGCATATGAACGTTCTCCCGAAGCTGCATTCGAAAGCGATGAAATTGTGGATATCAACCGTTGGATTATTGCAAAAGAATATGATGATTTCTACGAAATCAGTCATAGCGTTCCCAGTGTGTATCCGGGTGGTGAAGTAGGGGATACCCGTCCCGGCGAATGGCTGGAATTTGAATTCTATGTTCCCACCACCGATACCTACACATTGTCCTTACGTGCCAGCGACGGTAATACCTCAAGTGATCCTGCTTGTACCGCAAAACTGGACTTAGACGGAACCACCATTCAGTCTGCATTCTCTATCCCCCGTACCGGTTGGTCATTGGTGGACTACACTGTAGGTAGCTATAAACTCACCGCAGGGACTCATACCTTCCGTATCACCGTTCAGGGGATGGACTGGATGATTGGCGGATTTAAGTTTGATAACGGAGAAGCTTTGCCGAACTCTTCTGATTACGACGAAGGAACCGTTATCAATCAGGATACGCTTCTTAGCCGCTACGGCAAATAATCATTATCATTTCTTCCACCTTATATAGAGAAAAGCATCACTCCTTGCATGTCGGTTGCAGGAGTGGTGTTTTTCTATGCTTGACAAATCTTGGGATTTATGCTAGAATAACCATGGAGCGATGAGTAGCAAGCTCGCTTCGGACGTAAGCTCAGGAGACATCACAGTCACAGACATCTTTAGTAGTACATCAGTAGCATCACGTTTTGGGGAGATTGTATGTTTATTGGGCACTTGCTCTGCTCCTTCTAAAAATAGAATGTATCTTCTGTAATGTGCCTTGTAGCGTAGTCTTTTAAGATGAAACTGCCGCTATTTACAGAAAGAATCCGATAGGAACCACAGAAGCAAGCTTCGTTTCGGACGTAGAGCCAAAGAATCTATTCCGATCACTAGGCACTTGCCTGGTTTCTGCATACCGTTGATGATAAGCCCCGCCGCGTAGTCTTTTAAAGATGAAGTAGCTGCCGTCATTCAACGGTATTTTATTTGGTAGTAAAAAAAAGATGTGTTATTTCTAAAATAACACATCTTTT
>JAZNNT010000019.1:0-17137 GCA_045580405.1 Clostridia bacterium | reverse complement strand
TTCAGCTCTAAACTGATGCCAACTGTTAGCAAAGAAACAGTTATTGGAATTAGAACTCCAATTTTAAGAAAATTTGCGAAAGAATTAAAAGACTACGACAAATTTTTAGAATCACTTCCGCACAAATACTATGAAGAAAATAATCTACACGCTTTTTTATTAGAAAGGGAAGCGGACTTTGGAGAATGTATCAAAAAACTGGATGTTTTTTTGCCTTATGTGGATAACTGGGCAACCTGCGACAGCATGAAACCAAAAGTCTTAAAAAAAGAACCCGAACAATTGCTGATACATATCAGAAGATGGTTAAAATCGAAGCATACATATACCGTACGATACGCTATCAATTTACTAATGAGTTATTACTTGGATAAACAGTTTAACAAAAAATTTCTTCTCTTAGTAGCCAATATAAAATCCGATGAATATTACATCAATATGATGCGTGCCTGGTATTTTGCAACTGCTTTGGCAAAACAGTATGAAGAAACCGTTCCTTATTTTGAAAACCGGCTTTTAGACAACTGGACACATCAAAAAACGATTCAAAAAGCCGTGGAAAGCTATCGGATTTCAAAGGAACAAAAAGAATATTTAAAAACATTGAGGATAAAAGTATGAAACTTGGAAAATACAAACATTTTAAAGGAAACGAATACGAAGCACTTTTTGTGGCGAAACATAGCGAAACCCAAGAGGAAATGGTGGTTTACCGTTCATTATACGGTGAATTTGGCATTTGGGTACGTCCTTTATCTATGTGGAACGAAACCGTTATCCACGAGGGCAGGGAAATGAAGCGTTTTACCTATATCGGAGAGGAGTAAAAAAAGAAAAAATGGATATCAAAAGAATCAATGAACTTGCAAAAAAGTCCCGCGAGGTTGGATTAACCGACGAAGAAAAAATAGAACAAAAAAAGCTCAGAGACGAATATATCGCAGCGTTTCGCGGTAATTTAAAACAAACCTTAGACCGCACATATATTATGGATGAAAACGGCAACAAAGTGAAAGTTGGAAAGAAACAATAAAATCGCTTTCCATGAAAATTTTAAAAAACACTTGCAAAAAAACAATCTGTATGCTATAATATTTTTGGCACACAATTGAATATTATTCCTGTAGTTAGGTGTATACTCTTTTACTGTTTTGGTAAAAATGTACACTCTGTTTTTCGTATACCAAACTATGGGAAATGAAAATTGTGTGCCAACAATCAGAGCAGTGCATTTTTCGGTGTGCGTGCTTTGATTGCCCGCACACTTTTTTTATAGAAAGGATGGTTTCTGATGAAACAAATGAAACAAATTCTAGCACTACTCTTGACATTTTTAATTATCATAACATCAAATGTAATGGCAGCAGAAAGTACGAATGAGGCAGATTTCAGTTACGGAATCAACGCTGCTTTCCGATCCCGTGACCTCATTGAAGGCTATGTCTTACTAACAGGTACACCGGGAACAGATGGTGATATCAAAACTATCTGTTATCTCCCGATTTATTATGAGAACACTTCTAAATTGACCGATATTTTTAGTATCCCTATCTCTATTGAGGATGCCTTTTCTCAGGGAGAAGGTACCAGCGGACATATTTTGATTCCTTTTGAGATTCGTGTAAGTGATCCTACCATCGCCAATTACCGTCTAAAAGCAATTATGGTTGACTCCTCGGCAAACTTGCAACCCAGAGGAAAAATTTCATCCGGCTTCACAAATGAAATCGCATTATCCAATGTATACTATCCGATATTTGTTGAGTTTGATACTCTCATCAAAAAAGTGCCTCTGCAGAGAAATCAAACTACATTAGCCATTCCCATTCTGGCTCATGTATATTTGTGGGAAGGTGCGATAGAGAAAGGTTATACAGAAGAAGATTTCAGAGTAGGAGAAAGTATCACGCTTACCGACGTGGATATGAATGACTTCTACGATGTTCAAGGGTTATACTGTCGAATCCGACTTGACCTCAGTAACGATGGTGGATACCAATTACAACAAATTGAACCGTTGGAAAATTATAATAAAACGGTTGCAATCAAACCCATCCATTTAATCAATGCAAAAAATAGTAACAATCAAGCTGAATATTACGCATCCGATGCCAGTGAAGAAGCTTCTTATTTACCTTTAGCAGAATCCGTAACAGTTTACAAAAATTATGGTGTTGCTTCTTTCTATGATGTGGTGCCGGGTAAAAGCGATTACATCACCGAATACCGATATGTTGATACCGATATAGATGGCTTGTATGAAACCGTTTATATCGATTCCGAAGAAGTATTTTTAATTGGAAGCATTATGCTTTCCAGTTATCGAATGATCCCGGACTTTGATGCAATGCGAACCTTTACTTCCAGTTCGTTAGTATTGAATCCAGACGATTCTTTTACCAATTATGACATCAATATTCCCTTTGGTACGCTGAAGCCGGGGCAGATTGTCCGTGTGAAACAGTCTGAGGATGCCGGTTGCATTTTCTATAAAGTTAACGTGCAGGATCCGAAAACTGTTATCGGTGAGGTTACAAATGTTGTCACCACCGCAGAAGGTATCCGGTACACCATTGACGATACCGATTATCGTATGCTAGTAGACTATGGATATCCCGCTATGGAAGTGGGAGATATGGTTAAAATGAAAGGCTATGAGGATGTCATCGTAGACTACGAATTTACATTCAATGCCAAGGTGGGTGTCATTCTGGAAGCCACGATGGATGCTGCATCTGCTACTCCTTATCAGGTCAGAATTATGAAGGCAGACGGCACAGCAGAAACCTATGCTCTTGCCGAAACCGTAAACGGCAGAGCACCCTCCTATGCCAACAGCACCATTCTGCAAAGCTCCTTGCCTAACGGAGTCCTCATTACCTATCAGTTGAACGAAGACAACCGGATTTCTGCTTTCGATACCCAGAGCGGCTATTCTTCCAATACCTTAAAAAATGGAGAAGAATTCCGGACTACCAGCGGAAGTTACAGAAGAATAAACGGAAGATTAGGCGGAAGCTACATTACAGAAAACACCCTCTTTTTTGTCACAAGCGGTAATCAGAATACGGTAACAGAAGACAATCTGATGGTGTCCGTCTCTGACATTCTCACAAACGAAACCGACTATTCCTACGGCGTCTTGTATGACACCGATGACAATGCTCTTGCTGTGTTGTTATATGAAACTTCTATCGAAGAAACCGAAGAAGTGCTGTCAGACATTTCCTACGGAGTGGTGACCGGCTACTCTTATACCGAAACCTTTGAACCTGTTTGCACGCTGGAGCTTCTGAATCAGAATGGGGAAAAGGTTTCCTGTCTGCTGGATTCTGATTGGAACGAAAGTCAGCTGACCTTTTCCGATGCTTCTGCCATTACAGAGGTGTTCCCCCTGGGCGAGCTGATTGCTTACCGTCTGGACGAAGGTCAGGAAATCAAAGTGGTGGATACCTTAAGCGGAATCTGCACCGGCAATGTGCTGGTGGATACCCGTCTGGTAGTCTTTGATACCATATATCAGAACGGTGCCTTCGGAGATTACCTGGTAACCGATTCTACGCGCCTCACCGGAACCTCTGCCGACAAAGCGGAAGACATTACCAAGGATAATTGTGCAATTGTGACATCGTTTGATTTGGCAGAAGGTGGAGCTTATCAGGGCGTTGGTGTGATAAATGCCTCCAACCAGCTTCTGTTCAGCTTTACTTATCAAACAACCTCATCTGCCATCAATCCCGACTCCTATCCCATTGTCATCACAAAACGGGCAACTGTTACTCCGGTGGGGGATACCCAACGGGTGCAATATTTGGGCTATGTCAACGGAGAAGATGTAACCTACCTGGTTGCCGAGAATGCTCCTGCCGAAGCCTCCAGCCTGGAAAACGGGGATGTGGCACTCTATCAGGTGAACCGTTTGGGCGAAATCAGTCAGGTGCTGATTTTGGCAAAGAAAACAGAAAACGGCTACACCGTGCTGGATAACGCCATCAACGGTGCCGAAGACGATAGCTACACCGAAACAGCGGCAAACAAAACCTTTTTATCCACCGCAAACTATAGCGACCCCAATTCTGCAGAGCAGGCAAAAGCCGTTGCAGAAAGTATGATGTCTACCCAAAGCTCTAATCTCACTCTGGCAGGCTTTGCCGCAGCAGGGAAGGGTTATGCTACCCAAGGCGGTTTGTTACGCCTGATGAACCCTAACGATTATCCGTTAACCTTTGGAAGCGACGAACGTGACTATTCCACCCAATATTACGAAGACAGAATCAAAGATTATTATGTCGATTTCAATTGTATCTCTACTTATCGTTACAATGCAAAAACAGATAAAATTACTATCAGTAGTCTTTATGATTTAGAAACTGATAGTAACACCTACGATTATCGCTATGCCGACCAGTTGGATAATGATGATTTCGTATATGTGTATCACTACGATGGAGAAACAAAATTAATTTTCATCATTGATGTAATGGGCGACAATTTATAATAAAAAGACGCTACCCAAAATCTGGGTAGCGTTGTTTACCGTTTATTGCAGGGGAGAATCTTATTTTCACCATAATAAAACAAAAATAAGTTAAAATAAAAAGATATTTTACTCAACAAAATAAAAATTTTGTTTAAATTGGGGTGGAGTTTTTAAATAATTGTTATAGATATACTAAATAATTGAAATTCCAAGGTATTTGAGTCCTTTTAAGATTTAATCAGATTGATTAAAATACTATTTTAAATATATCTTATCTAATAAAAAATCTGTAGTAAATTTACAGCATTATTTTTTATGATTACAGATTTCGGTTTTAAACATTGAATCACAATTCTCTCTAATCCTCTTGGATTCCTGAGGGATTATTATCACTCACCGGAAAGATTCTAAAAAATACTGTGCGTCAGAATCGGATAGAAATTTTTTAGATGATGCCAAATAGGCGCTTTGTATTTTCATTGGTTTCCCTGATAACCTGTTCTACGGAAATATTTCTAAGTTCTGCAATATGTGCTGCCGTATAATTTAAATTGGAAGAATCATTTCTGGTTCCACGAACCGGTTCCGGTGACAGATACGGACAATCGGTTTCAATTAAATATTTATCCGCCGGAACCCATTTTGCAACTTCTTTCACATTTTTTGCATTCTTATAAGTTACCGTTCCGGAAAATGAAATATAATATCCAATTTTTACCAATTCCTTGGCAATTTCCAAGCTACCCGAGTAACAATGAAATACACCGGGTGTTTGGAATTTTTTTACAATTTCTACGGTATCTGCCATGGCGTCTCTGGTATGGATTGACACAGGCAGTTTTAATTCTTTGGCAATTTCCATTTGTCTTGTAAAAACAGATTTTTGCAATTCCTTATTGATGTTATCATAGTGATAATCTAATCCGATTTCTCCCCAACAAACTACTTTGGGATTTTTTGTTAATTCAATTAGCTTGGAAAGTGCATCTTCGGTACAATCATCAGCATCACTGGGATGGAAACCAACTGCAGCATAGCAAAAATCATATGTATTAGCCAGTTTTACTGCGTTTTTACTGGATTCTAAATTATATCCCACATTAACAATTTTTTCGATATTTTTATCTTTTAAACCTAATAAAAGTTCTTCACGATCACAATCAAAACGTTCGTCATCATAATGACTGTGGCTATCAATAATCATCGGTCTCTCCCCTTCCTTTTTTGTAATTTTTTTAAATTCTAAGAATTGTGACAAATAACTGCTAAAATTGGCGGATCATTTGGTTTATTGGTATACTGATGAATAATGACGTTATAAGTATGTTTATTCAATGTTTGTAAGAAGGAAAGCACCTGATCCCGTTCTTCGTATCCACTATCACCGCCATGATAAATGCTGATTGCGATAATCCCCTCTTGTTTTAAATGCTGTAATGCTGTTTTGATTGCCGAAATAGTAGTATCCGGTTTGGTGTGAAGGGAATGGTCACCTTTTGGTAAATATCCTAAATTAAATACAAATGCATCTGCCAAATTGTCTGTAAGATAGTTTTCCATATGCTCATGACCGTTTAAAACGAGCTGTACTCTATGGGATAATCCCTCATTTTCCAAACGAATGGCGGTATTAGTGATTGCTTCTTGTTGAATATCAAAACCAAGTACCTTGCCGGAATCTCCAACAAGATTTGCCAAAAAGACGGTATCACCACCGTTGCCACAAGTGGCATCCACAACGAATGCCCCTTTGTCGATATAATTCTTTAAATAAAAATGGGATAATTCAACGGCATTTTTCAGCATTTTAACAAACATCCTTATGCAAAGTCAAATAAGCTTACCTGAGCTGAGTCAGGTAGGCCTTTGGTACAGCCCATCTGATCCATCTGTTCTAAAATAGTTTTGGAAATTTTGGTGCGGTTTAAGATATCTTCTTTGGTAAAGAATTCCCCTTGCTTTCTCGCTTCTACAATGGTTTCGGCAGCAGTTGCGCCAAGACCTTTGATTGCAGTAAACGGCATCCTCAAGGCATTTTCTTCGATTAAGAATTTGGAGGCATCAGATTTATATAAATCTACCGGTAAAAATTGAAATCCTCGCTTCTGCATTTCGTTACACATTTCGAGAATCGTTAAAATATTTTTTTCCTTAGCATTTGCATCAGGACCGATTGCCTCGTATTCCTTAATTTTGGGAATGACCTTATCGCCGACCATAATATCTGCATCAAAATCGTCGGCACGAACCGAGAAATAAGTTGCATAATAAGCCAACGGATGATGCACTTTATAATAGGCAATTCTAAATGCCATGGTCACATAAGCAACAGCATGCGCTTTCGGGAACATATATTTAATTTTCTTACAGCTATCAATATACCATTCGGGAACATCATGTTCGCGCATAATTGCTTCCCATTCATCATTGAGACCTTTACCTTTACGTACACTTTCCATAATGGTAAATGCGATTTTTGGGGGCAAATTCTTGTAAATTAAATAGGTCATAATATCGTCACGGGTACAAATAGCTTCTTTTAAGGTTGCAGTGCCGGAATTAATTAAATCCTGAGCGTTATTAAGCCATACATCTGTACCGTGAGATAATCCGGAAATACGAACCAATTCAGAGAATGTTGTGGGCTTTGTATCCACTAACATCTGACGGACAAATTTGGTACCAAATTCAGGCACACCAAATGTACCGACTGTGGAATTGATATCCTCTGGTGTAACTCCTAAAGCTTCGGTTCCGGTAAATAAAGACATGGTAGCCTGATCTTCTAACGGAATCGTTTGAGGATCCAGCCCTGTTAAGTCTTTTAACATACGGATCATGGTCGGATCATCATGACCTAATAAGTCAAGCTTCAGCAAACAGTCATGTAAATAAGTGTAAGCAAAGTGCGTGGTAACAATATCGCTGTTCACGTCATCTGCCGGATGGGCAATCGGGCAAAACTCAAACACTTCGTTTTCCTTGGGCACAATCATAACCCCGCCGGGATGCTGTCCGGTGGTTTTTTTAACACCTTCACAACCGATCGCTAACCGTCTCATTTCCGCAGAATGAACAGAAAGATTATTTTCTTCCACATATTTTCGCACATAACCCATCGCATTCTTTTCTGCAATGGTAGAAATGGTTCCTGCACGGAACACATGGCCTTCTCCGAAAATTTCTTCGCAGTATTTGTGAATAATCGGCTGATAATCTCCTGAAAAGTTTAAGTCAATATCAGGTTCTTTATCCCCGTTAAAACCAAGGAAGGTTTCAAACGGAATATCGTGACCGTCCTGTTTTAACTTTCTTCCGCAATGGGGACACATTTTTTCGGGCATATCGTAACCGGAATTATATTCGCCGTTGGTGAAAAATTCAGAATACTTACACTCCGGATTTTCGCAGATATAATGGGCGCATAAAGCATTTACTTCTGTAATTCCCGATAAAAACGCCACAAAAGAAGAACCTACTGATCCTCGGGAACCTACCAAATAACCGTCTTTCAATGATTTTTTAACCAGCTTCTGTGCAATGATATACATAACCGAGAAACCGTTGGTAATAATGGAATTTAACTCTTTATCCATTCTTTCTTTTACCAAATCGGGAAGGTTTTCGCCGTAAATTTCTTTTGCTCTATCATAGGTCATCTGTCGAAGTTCATCTTCCGAGCCGGGAATGACAGGCGGATGTTTTTCTTTGGGAATGGGTACAATTTCATCGTCACACCAGTCGGAAATCAGATTAGGATTGGTAATAACGATTTCTTTCTTGGTTTCTTCATCCAAATACCAAAATTCATCGAGCATTTCCTCAGTGGTACGCAAATAAAGGGGTGCCTGTTTGTCGGCATCCTTAAACCCGTGTCCATACATTAAAATCTTACGGTAGGCGCTGTCCTCGGGATTTAGAAAATGAACATCTCCGGTTGCCACAACAGGCTTTCCGAGTTTTTTACCAAGTTCAATAATATCTTTGTTAAAACGAATCAAATCAGCTTGGGTATGCTGACCGTTATCAATCATAAATTCGTTATTTCCGAGGGGCTGTACTTCCAAAAAGTCATAGAAATTCGCAATTTTTTCGATGGTGGATTTATTAGCTCCGCTTCTGATTGCCTGATACAGTTCTCCGGCTTCACAAGCACTTCCGTAAATTAGTCCTTCGTGCATCATTTGCAGTTCACTTTTTAACATACGGGGTCTTTTTTTATAATGCAACAAATTAGAATTGGTTACTAATTTATATAAATTCAAAAGTCCGGTTTTATTCTTTACCAAAATAATGCCGTGATAGGGACGTAAATTATCAGTATTTTTTGTCAGCTTGGTATTCATTCCCCAAAGGGTTTCAATCCCCGCTTCTTTCACTTTTTCCAACAGTACCAGGAAAATACCGTAAAGCGCCTCTGCATCGTTAACGGCACGATGATGCCCTTCTAAAGGAACATTAGTTTCCTTTGCAAGGGTATCCAATTTATGATTCTTTAAATGAGGAAAAACTCTGCGGGCGAGATCCAAGGTATCCAGATACCCATTCTTCACGGGAATTTGCAAACGTTCGCCGGCAGCAAATAAAAAGCTCATATCAAAATTGGCATTGTGTGCCACTAACACGGCATCGCCAACAAATTCCATAAACTTCGGAATCATAACGGTTTCGTCAGCTTTGTCAGCCAACATATCATCAGTAATGCCGGTTAGCTGAGAAATTTCGGGAGTTAAAAGCTTTCCGGGATTTATAAATTCGGAGAACCGATCCACAACTTCCCCATTTCGCATTTTTACCGCACCAATTTCCGTAATCCGTTCAGTCTCGGGTGAAAGACCTGTGGTTTCAAAATCAAAAATGACATATTCGGTATCTAAAGGCTTATCATCGCCTTGATAAATTTCTGCCAAATCATCCAGCAAATAACATTCTACACCAAACAGTAGTTTAATGTCCAGTTTTTTCTTTTTGACGTGCAAATACGCCTCGGGATACGCCTGAAGCACCCCGTGGTCGGTAATTGCGATTGCTTTATGTCCCCATTTTGCTGCAGCATCGATTAACTTTTCTACATCAGATACCCCGTCCACAGCAGACATTTTGGTATGCAAATGAAGCTCGACTCGTTTTTCGTCACAATCATCTGTGCGAACTTCTTTCTCTTCTATCATAATATCGAAGGGATTGATTACAAAGTCCCGAAGATACTTATCGTAAACAGTTTCCCCTCGAATTTTTAAATAAGAACCAATTTTCACTTTTTCGGAAAAGCCGGCATATTCCTCTTTGGTAAACAGTTTCTTAACAGTTACTGAGGAAGTGCCGTCAGTCACATCCATATTTAAAGCCATATAACCGTTTCTGGTTTCTCTGTCTTCCATATGAAAGACATCCGCCAAAATCACAACTCTGCCGCTTTCTGAATGTAACGATGCAATAGAAACCACATTTCCTTTGATTTCTTTTCCCATTACAATGGGGCTTTTTTTCCTTTCGGACAGTTCCTTTAGAGTTTCTTCCATCTCAATTGCAACAGTTTCTCGGATATTTTCTGCTCTTTTTTCTATATAATCTTCCGGTGCAGGAGCCGGAATTTCAGCGCCATCACGAAATGTAACATCAATTTCCAGAGAAAACTCATCCGAAACCATTCTTTTTATTTCGTCACCGGCGCCGTTATGTAGTAATAAGTCAGCACCGCCACCGACTAATAAAACAGTAAGCAATCCATCCTGATAGGTGGCGGATGAACCTTCTAAGAACTGCTTCACGCCGGGCATTTTTAACGAAATATAAGTAAGAATTTCAGAATAATAGGCAGCAGAAAATAAAGTACTCGGATAACGGGTGAATAACTTGATTACAGACAGTCCGTATGTTTCCCGAATACTTTTCGCAACGGTAAAAATTAATTGTTTAGAAATAATCTCAGGAAAATGTACCACAGTTTCTATTTTCTTTTGGTCTTGATAAACAGTAAAATCCTGAAGTTCCCCTTTGGATAACACATCCTGATACTTGATTACTTCCGATGCCTGATTAAAAACTTCTGCTAAATTCATATCAATTCTCCAACTACATTTCATTACTTATTCAGTATACCATATTTCTTGTAAAAGTGCAACGATTTTTTTACCGAAATTTCTAAAAATAGAATCTTTTTTAGACATAAAAAACGGAGTGAATAGTTTATAATTCACTCCGTTTTTTACTATTTTAAATTTTCAAAATGCTCAATTTCATTGAGTTTATATGCTAATGTCATCAAGCTATCAGACAAATGCACATTTACCAAGGCAACATGCGGCGGAACAGCCATGTCCAAATATGAAAAATTCCAAATACCTTTAATGCCGGCTTCCACAATATCATCAATCAATTCTTTTACAGATGCAGCAGGTAAAGTCAACATAGCAATTTTAATTTTTTGTTCTTTGATAAATGTGATCAGATTGTCAACTGATTGAACCTGGATTCCGTTGATAAAGGTTCCAAGCACTGCAGGATTATTATCAAAAATCGCTTTAATCTTGAATCCACGGCGTTCAAAATTGGTATAATTAGCAACAGCATGTCCTAAATTTCCTGCCCCTACCAATACACACGACAATTCTTGCCCCAAGCCTAAAATATTACCGATTTCGCTATGGAGCATTTTTACGTTATACCCATACCCCTGTTGTCCAAAACCGCCAAAATTATTTAAATCCTGACGCACTTGTGATGCTGTAATATGCATTCTTTGTGCCAATTCATTGGAAGAAATACGGTCGATATTTCCTTCCAATAATTGAGAAAGATGCCTGTAATATCTGGGAAGCCGCTTAATGACTGCTTCAGAAACTTTTTTTCTTTGTGCCATCTTCTTATCTACTTTCTTTAAATAATCAGATTTTTATTATATTTTCGCAAGAGTATCCATAACATACTGAGAAAATTCAGCACTGGTCGCACCATCAGCTCTGCCGGTAATCACAACCTTCTTTTCCGTATACATACAAATGTCTAATGCTTTTTCCAGCTTATTTGCTTCATTCGTATAACCGATATGAGACAACAGCATTACACAAGCTCGGAAGATAGAGCAAGGATCAGCATAAATGTCTCTACCCTCTTGTACCATTCTGGGGGCAGAACCGTGAATTGCTTCAAACATTGCATACTGTTTTCCAAGGTTCGCAGAACCTGCAGTACCAACACCACCCTGAAATTCTGCAGCTTCATCAGTTAAAATATCACCGTAGAGATTCGGTAATAAAAGAACCTGAAAATTGGTTCTTCTTTTCTTGTCAATTAATTTTGCGGTCATAATATCGATGTACCAGTCGTCCACTTCAATACCGGGATAATCTTTTGCCACTTCGTTACAAAGTCTTAAAAATTTACCGTCAGTAGTTTTCACCACATTTGCTTTGGTAACAATGGATACTCTGGTTTTGCCGTTTGCCTTTGCATATTCAAAAGCAGCTCTTGCAATTCTTTCAGTACCTTCGGTGGTAGTCACACAAAAGTCGATTGCCAAATCGTCATCCACTTCAAAGCCTTCAGAGCCTAATGCATAAGAGCCTTCGGTATTTTCGCGGAAAAATGCCCAGTCAATTCCTTCTTCAGGAACTTTTACGGGACGGACATTGGCAAATAAATCCAGTTCTTTTCTCATGGCAACGTTGGCACTTTCTACATTCGGCCAAGGATCACCTTTTCTGGGAGTTGTGGTGGGACCTTTTAAGATAACGTCACAGGATTTTAATTCTGCTAAAGTATCGTCAGGAATCGCCTTATTGAGTTCCGCACGGCGTTCAATGGTTAAACCGTCAATTACTTTAAATTGCACTTTACCTTTTGCAACTTCATCTTTTAATAAGTATTCCAGAATTTTGTGACCTTCTCCGGTAATTCTGGGACCGATACCATCGCCACCGCAAACCCCGATGGTAATGGTGTCTAATGCTTTGAAATTTTTAAATTCCTTATTAGAATTAATCATTTCAACTCTTTTCAACTGTTTTTCTAAAATCTTTTCAAATTTTTCTTTTGCAATCTGAATTTTATCCATGATTTTTGCTCCTTTTTTACGCACGGTTTTTGGTGAAGTTTAATAATCCTCCGTCAATCAACATTTCACGGTCTCTTGCAGAAAATTCCTGAATCAGAGGAATTTCTTTATTTTTAGTCTTGTTATATAATACAATTTCAGTATTATCGCGGATTGCAGTTTTAATGTTTTTAAGCTCTAATTCATCCTGCAAGTCAATCGCATCATAATCCGCTTCATTTTGAAAGCAAAGCGGTACAATACCGGCATTAATCAAGTTTGCTTTATGAATTCTTGCGAAGGATTTGGTGATAACTGCTTTTACTCCTAAGTACAAGGGGGCTAACGCAGCATGTTCTCTGGAAGAACCCTGACCATAATTTGCTCCGCCGATAATGATAGACTGCTTCATTTCCAATGCTCTGTCGTGGAATGCTTCATCACATACTGCAAAGCAGAATTTTGAAATAGCAGGAATATTAGAACGAAGCGGAAGAATTTTGGCGCCAGCAGGCATAATATGGTCAGTCGTGATATTATCGCCAACTTTTAAACTTACTCCTGCTACAATATCATCCTTCATCGGTTCGGATGTGGGGAACGGCTTAATATTGGGACCTCTTAATACTTCCACACAATCCATATCTGCTTCTGCCACAGGAGGAACAATCATATTATCATTAATGGTAAATACTTCGGGCAATTGAAAGTCTGGCATTTCCCCGATTTCTCTGGGATCCGTTAAATAACCGTTAATGGCAGAAATGGCTGCCATTTCGGGAGAAACCAAATAAATCTGACCGTCTTTGGTACCGGATCTTCCTTCAAAGTTACGATTGAAGGTTCGTAAGGAAATACCTTTAGAATTGGGAGACTGTCCCATACCGATACAGGGACCGCAAGCACTTTCCAAAATTCTGGCACCTGCATCAATCAGGATAGATAAAGCACCGTTTTCAGCTAACATATTCAGCACCTGCTTGGAACCGGGTGCAATAGCTAAAGAAACATCTGGATGTACGGTTTTCCCCTTTAAAATATGAGCAACCTTCATCATATCCAACAAAGAAGAATTGGTACAGGAGCCAATGCAAACCTGATCAATTTTCATGTTGCCGATTTCGTCCACAGATTTGATGTTATCAGGAGAATGCGGACAAGCTGCCAACGGTTTTAACTCAGATAAATTAATGGTGATTACTTTATCGTACACTGCATCTTCATCTGCTGACAGCGGAGTATAATCTTCTTCTCTTTTTTGCGCTTTTAAAAATGCTTTGGTAATTTCATCAGACGGGAAAATCGAAGTGGTTGCACCCAGTTCAGCACCCATATTGGTAATGGTTGCACGTTCCGGAACAGAAAGTGTTTTCACCCCTTCACCGGCATATTCAATAATTTTGCCAACGCCGCCTTTAACGGACAAAATTCTTAACACTTCTAAAATAACATCTTTTGCGCTTACCCAAGGACTTAATTTCCCGGTCAATTCCACTTTGACTATTTCAGGGCACACAATATGATAAGCGCCGCCGCCCATAGCAACAGCAACGTCCATACCGCCTGCACCAATCGCAATCATACCAATACCGCCTCCGGTAGGAGTATGAGAGTCAGAACCAATTAAGGTTTTACCGGGAATGCCGAAACGTTCCAAATGAACCTGATGACAAATACCGTTACCGGGACGAGAAAAATAAATCCCGTGTTTCTTACAAATACTTCCGATAAAGCGATGGTCATCGGCGTTTTCAAACCCGGACTGCAAGGTATTATGATCAATATATGCAACGGATTTTTCTGTTTTTACACGCTTTACTCCCATCGCTTCAAATTCCAGATAAGCCATGGTACCGGTTGCATCCTGAGTTAAGGTCTGGTCAATACGGATAGCGATTGCACTGCCCCGTTTTAATTCACCTTCCACTAAATGTTCTTTTAATATTTTTTCTGCAAGTGTATATCCCATTGGTATTACCTCATCTATCTGCTATAATCACAAATATCCTTTCTGCTTATAATTTAGGATAAAAAAATATTCCACAGATTATTCTACCATAAAATATTTTTAAATGCAACATTTTAGTTAAAAAAATAACAATTTTTCTACACTTTTTTAAACAGGTTTCAGCTGAACACGATTGAATACACAATAAAAGGCTTGCTACCATACATAGCAAGCCTTTTTAATACAAGAAAGAGGTTTTATTTCACAATATATTTTTTGGTTAATTCCTGAGCTTCCGCTTCATCACCGCTAATCATAATTGTGAATTTAATATTGAACTGAGCGGATAATTTTTCTAAGTACGGAATTACCAGGTCAGCATCTTTAACAGAAGATTTCATAATGGTAGTTAAGCTATCAATGAAAATATGAGTTACGTCATAATTCATAGAAATTAATCCGCATAAGAAACCGTATAATTCTCCGGCACCGTTAATTTCAAAATCAGATGCATTGATTAATCTTGCATCACGAGAAATGCTTAAGTTATAACGATCGTCTTTTACGATACAAACCACGTGACCGTGTTCGTTTTCAACCGCTTCAGCTACCCAAGAAATTAAGGTTTTGGATTTGCCGGTTCCTTTCGGTCCAATCAACACTTTAATCATAATGAAAATCCTCATCGTTTTAAGGTTTCCCTTAAAAACCCTTTCTGAAGTTATTTTGCCCGACATTGCATATTAAATCATGAAAAATGCAATATCCGAAAGAAAAAATAATATGTTATTATTTTTCTTACCATAAGTATAGCACGGTTATTAAAAAATTGCAAGTATTTTTTCGCAATATTTCGTTACTTTTTTATTACACTTACAAGGAGTTTATTCTGTCTTCCAGTTCAGCTTTCATATCCTGATAGCCGTCTTTCCCTAAAAGTGCAAACATATTTTTCTTATACACCTCTACTCCGGGCTGATCAAAGGGATTTACACCCAGCATATAGCCGGAAATTGCACAAGCCTTTTCAAAGAAATAGAATAAGTAACCCAAGTTATATTCATCTTTTTTATCCATAGAAATCACAATATTGGGAACACCGCCATCGTAATGCGCCATTAAGGTGCCTAAAAAAGCTTTTTTATTGACAAAGTCAACAGTTTTCCCTGCTAAGAAATTTAAGCCATCCACATTGTCAGCATCCTCGGAAATGGTGATGTCAATCGTGGGATTCTTCACAGTGATAACGGTTTCAAACAGATTTCTTAAACCTTCCTGAACATACTGTCCCAAAGAATGTAAATCAGTAGAGAAATTCATGGAAGTAGGCAAAATTCCCTTCTGTTCTTTTCCTTCACTTTCGCCGAATAACTGTTTGTACCATTCGGAAAACATTACCATTGCAGGTTCGTAGGAAACCAATGTTTCCACGTTCTTACCTTTGCGGTATAGCAGATTACGGGTAGCTGCATATTTTAAACAGTCATTTTCGCCGATATTGGTGCTCTTATAGTCATTCATCGCATCAAAAGCACCCTGCATCAAAGCATCCAGATCTGCACCGGCGCAAGCAATTGGCAACAAGCCCACTGCAGTTAACACAGAAAATCTTCCGCCAACCACATCAGGCACTACAAAAGTTTCGTATCCTTCTTCTCTTGCTAAGTTGAGCAGCGTTCCTTTATTGGCATCAGTGGTCACATAAATACGTTCTTTAGCCCCTTCTTTGCCGTATTTCTTTTCCATCAAATCTTTAAACAAACGGAATGCCAATGCAGGTTCCGTGGTAGTACCGGATTTGGATATAACATTGATGGAGAAATCTTTTTCTTCCATTAATGCCAACAAATCGCTGTGATATTCGGAACTGATGGTGTTACCTGCAAAGAAAATCTGCGGAAATTCTTTGGTTTTTACATTGTATAACGGTCCGTTTAAAAATTCAATGGCTGCTCTTGCACCTAAATATGATCCGCCAATCCCAATCGTAATCAAAGCATCAGATTGTGCTTTAATTTTTTTTGCCGCTGCTTTGATGCGAGCAAATTCATCCTTATCATAGGTTTGGGGTAAATCCAGCCATCCCAAAAAATCGTTTCCGGGACCGGTTTTTTTATGTAATAAATCAATTGCTGCTTCTGCCTGATACGAAATTTTATCAAACTCAGTAGCATCAATAAATCCCTTTGTTTTAGAAAAATCAACTGTTAACTTGCCCATTGTTGTAACTTCCTTCCATTTTTTTGTTGATTTAATAGGAACCACTGCCCAAAGTATCGTCATTATAAATCCAGTCTCTTACGTGAACAGTGGTAAAATCATCTTTCGTATTTCTGACAATTACCCATTCTATACCCGCATTGATAATGAGACGTTTACACATCGCACAGGGATTCGCATTTTGCACATAACTTCCGTCCGACATCTCTTTTCCTACCAAATAAATAGTGGAACCAATCATATCAGAACGTTTTGCACTGATAATACAGTTTGCCTCTGCATGAACAGAACGACATAATTCATACCGCTGCCCTCTGGGAACATTCAGATTTTCCCTGACGCAACTGCCCAAATCAGCGCAGTTTTTTCTGCCTCTGGGCGCTCCGGTATACCCCGTGGAAATAATCTCATCATTTTTAACAATAATTGCTCCGAAATTACGTCTTAAACAAGT
>JAZNNT010000018.1:0-1729 GCA_045580405.1 Clostridia bacterium | reverse complement strand
TCACAGAACGACATGGCTACGATCCGACTTAGCAAGAGCCGACAAAAAGAAAATCATTCTGCCCGAATCTATGGACAGAAGAACCTGGGAAGCGGCTGCACAGGTTTTAGCGGAAGATATCGCTGACATTATCATCATCGGTACTCCTGAAGAAGTGGAAGCAAACAGCAAAGGTTTGGATGTTTCCAAAGCAACCATCATTAACCCCTTCACCTATGAAAAAACCGAAGAATATATCAACTTATTCGTAGAACTTCGCAAATCCAAAGGCTTAACCTACGAAGAAGCAAAGAAAACTGCTTTAGGCGACTATATGTACTATGCTTGCTTAATGGTAAAAGCAGGCGATGCAGACGGTGTGGTATCCGGTGCATGTCACTCCACCGCAAACACCTTACGTCCCAGCCTGCAGATTATCAAAACCAAACCCGGTGTGAAACTGGTTTCCGCATTCTTCTTAATGGTGGTTCCCAACTGTGAATACGGTGCAAACGGTACCTTCATTTTTGCAGACAGCGGCTTGGAACAGAATCCCGATCCCGAAAAATTAGCTGCAATCGCAGCATGCTCTGCAGAATCCTTTGAACTGCTCTGCGAACAGGAAGCCATTGTTGCAATGCTCTCCCACTCCACCAAAGGCAGTGCAAAACATGCGGATGTGGACAAGGTGGTGGAAGCAACCAGAATTTGTAAAGAAAACAACCCTAACTTAAAAGTGGACGGCGAACTGCAATTAGACGCAGCAATCGTTCCCTCTGTTGGTTCCTCCAAGGCTCCCGACAGCGATGTTGCAGGAAAAGCAAACGTGCTTTGCTTCCCCGATTTGGATGCAGGTAACATCGGTTACAAACTGGTTCAGAGACTGGCAAAAGCAGAAGCATACGGCCCTGTTACCCAGGGGATTGCAGCTCCCATCAATGACTTATCCCGTGGCTGCAGTGCAGAAGATATCGTTGGCGTGGTTGCAATTACCAGCGTTCAGGCTCAAGCAAAATAATGATTTGTTCTCAATAAATTAAGAACAGAAAGGATTAAAAAAATGAAAATTTTAGTTATCAATGCAGGTAGCTCCTCTTTAAAATATCAGCTGATCAATATGGAAGACCAGTCCGTTATGGCAAAAGGTCTTTGCGAAAGAATCGGTATTGACGGAAGATTAACTCACTCCAAAGGCGGAGAAAAATTCCAGAAGGATTTAACCTTAAAAGATCACGGTGATGCAATCCAGGCAGTGCTCGATTCCTTAACCGACAAAGAAATGGGCGTTATCGCATCCATGGATGAAATCAACGCTGTTGGTCACCGTGTGGTACACGGCGGTGAAGCTTTCTCCGGTTCCGCCTTAATCACCGAATCCGTGATGAACGCATTAAACGCTTGTATCGAATTAGCACCCTTACACAATCCTCCCAACATCACCGGTATTGAAGCTTGTGCAAAAATTATGCCGAATGTTCCCCAGGTTGGTGTATTCGATACTGCATTCCATCAGACCATGCCCAAAAAAGCATATCTGTATGCAATCCCCTACAAATACTATGAAAACTACAAAATCAGAAGATACGGTTTCCACGGTACCAGCCACAAATATGTTAGCATGAAAGCTGCTGAACTGCTTGGCAAACCCATCGAAGAATTAAAAATCGTGACCTGTCACTTAGGAAACGGCTCCTCCATTTCTGCTGTTGACGGCGGTAAATCTGTGGATACCTCCATGGGCTTCACTCCC
>JAZNNT010000017.1:0-3502 GCA_045580405.1 Clostridia bacterium | reverse complement strand
TTTTAATCCCACCTTCTTTTCTCATCCTAAAGTGAAAGACGGGTTAACTCTTTCCAGCCCCGATGAAGAAACCAGAAAATTCTGGGTAAACCACGGAAAAGCTTGTATCAGAATTTCCGAATATTTTGCAAAAGAAACAGGTGTTCCTTGTGTGATGAATATCTGGATTGGGGACGGCTATAAAGATATTCCGGCAGACAGAATGGGTCCCAGAATGAGATACAAGCAGTCTATTGAGGAAATCTTAGCAGAACCCTATGATAAAGCACTGGTAAAACCCTGCGTAGAATCCAAAGTATTCGGAATTGGTGTGGAAGCATACACCGTAGGAAGTGCAGAATTCACTTTGACTTTTGCAGCAACTCACGAAGGTTGTCTGCCCTTAATGGATAACGGTCACTATCATCCCACTGAAGTGGTTTCGGACAAAATCCCTGCTTTGCTGGCGTTCTTCCCCGAAATTGCACTGCATATTACCAGACCCATCCGTTGGGATTCTGATCACGTGGTGTTATTTGATGATGAAACCAGAGAAATGGCAAAAGAAATTGTAAGATGTCATGCCTTAGACAGAGTCTATATGGCATTGGATTATTTTGATGCGTCCATCAACAGAATTTCCGCCTGGACAATGGGTTTCAGAAACTGGCAGAAAGCATTGTTAAATGCTCTTTGTACTCCTAACGAATTATTGAAAAATCTGCAGGATAAAAACGAATTGACAGAACTTCAGGTTGTTCAGGATGAACTAAAAACCATGCCTTTTGGCGACATCTGGGAAGAATATTGCCGTCAGTGTGGTGTGAAAGCAGACAGAGAATGGTTCGATGATATTAAAGAGTACGAAGCCCAAGTTTTGAGCAAACGGTAAAAAACAGGAGAAGAATTAGTATGAAAAGAATTGGTATTTTAACAGGCGGCGGCGATTGCCCCGGCTTAAACCCCGTAATCCGTGCAGTGGTAAAAACTGCAATTGAAAAATATGGTATGAGCGTAGTAGGTTTTAAAAATGGCTACAAGGGCTTATACAACAACGAAACCGTGGAATTAACCTTAGAAAACACCTCTGGTATCTTACATAGAGGTGGAACCATTTTATACAGTTCCAATAAGGACAACCTGTTCGATTACTTAGTACCCGATGAAAACGGCAATATGGTAAAGAAAAATGTTTCCCACGTTGGCGTGGAAAACATTAAGAAAAACAATATTGACGCTATGATTATCATCGGCGGTGACGGTACCTTAACCAGCGGTCGTGATTTTGCAAGACTGGGCGTTCCCGTGATTGGCGTACCAAAAACCATTGATAACGATTTATCTTCTACCGATACTACTTTTGGTTTTGATACTGCGGTTGGCGTTGCGGCAGAGGCATTGGATAGAATCCATACCACAGCAGAATCCCACCACAGAATTATCACCGTGGAAATTATGGGAAGATATGCAGGGTTCTTAGGATTATCTGCAGGGATTGCAGGTGGTGCAGATGTTATCTTAATCCCCGAAATCCCTTATGATATCAATAAAGTGGCAGATCACATCAAAAACCGTATTGCACAGGGAAAAGAATTCTCCGTTGTTGCCGTTGCAGAAGGTGCAAAATCCGTAACCGGTGAAGTGGTAATTCAGAAGGTAATCGAAAACAGTCCCGACCCGGTTCGTTTAGGCGGTATTGCACAGAAAGTAGCAGAAGATCTGGAACAGATGGTCGGTCTGGAAGCCCGTGCTACCATCTTAGGACATATTCAGAGAGGCGGTACCCCGTCTTCTGCAGACAGAATTCTTTCCACTCGTTATGGCGTTGCCGCAGTAGAACTTGCTATGGCAGGTAAATTTGGCAATATGGTTGCTTTAAAAGATAATCAGATGACTTACGCTTCTTTGGAAGATGTCATCGGTGCCAACAAAGCTGTAGACCCGAATGGTGAACTGGTACAAGCAGCAAAAGCCATCGGAACCTGCTTCGGCGATTAATTTTTAGTCGGTATATGCTGCACATACGACATTTCCTTTTTTAAATATAGTAATTTGATAGTTTTGACCTTATGTTAAATTGCGACCTTTCTTTTTAATTTTATATATTTTTATTTCTCATTTTCATGTAACTTTTTGTGTGTGCAGCATTTCCTATCTATAAAAAAACTGATTAATAGGAGAAAATTATGAGCATCTTTTACGATAATAAGGAAAAAGTTTTTTATTTACATACTCCCGCTACCAGCTATGTTATGGGGATAATTGCAGAAAAATATCTGCTTCATCTATACTATGGAAAACGGATTGATAAGGTTCCGAGCGTGTTGGAGCATCTTCCTGTTTTCGGAGATTTTCCAGCGACTCCTGTGGATGTATCGGAACATCATATGTGTACCAATTTTCTGCCTATGGAATATCCATGCTACGGTAGTGCAGATTACAGAACGCCTGCTTTTCATGCAGAATACGAAAACGGCAGTGCTGTTACTAAACTGGAATATGTTGACTATGCAATTTGCAAAGGAAAAAAAGTCTTGGAAGGACTTCCTGCTACTTATGTAGAGGATGACTCAGAAGCAGATACATTAGAAATTACCCTTTGCGACAAACTGACCGGTCTGGAAGTAGTGCTGTCTTATACTGTTTTTAATACCCTGGATGCTATCACTAAAAGTGTCAGAATTAAAAACAACGGGAAAGAAAAAATCAATTTAAAGAGTGTGTTAAGCAGTACAGCATATCTTTTTGATAAAGAATATGATTTTGTGCATTTGGAAGGTGCCTGGGCAGGGGAACGGAATATTCAGAAAAAGTCTTTACCCAACGGAACTATTCAGGTTGACAGCAAACGAGTATCCAGCAGTCATAACCACAGCCCGTTTGTAGCTCTTGCCAGACCTTATGCAACTGAAACGCAAGGCGAAGTTTACGGATTCAGTTTCGTGTATAGCGGAAACCACATCGAGCAGGTAGAAACCAATGAATTTGATGTGGCACGTATCAATGTAGGAATCAATCCCTTTGGGTTCCATTGGGCGTTACATAGCGGTGAAACATTTCAGGCACCTGAGGTGGTTCTGACTTATTCAGATGAAGGTTTTGGCAAAATGTCAAGAACCTATCACAAATTATACAGAACCCGTTTGGTGAGGGGAAAATACAGAGATTTGGAACGTCCTGTTCTTATCAATAACTGGGAAGCAACTTATTTTGATTTTAACGAAGAAAAAATTCTAAATATTGCGAGAAAAGCGAAATCTGTTGGGGTTGAACTGATGGTCTTGGATGACGGTTGGTTTGGAAAACGAAACAGTGATGATAGTTCATTGGGAGACTGGGTTGTTGATTGCAACAAACTGCCGGACGGTATTGACGGTCTTGCGAACAAAATTACTGATATGGGAATGAAGTTTGGCCTTTGGTTCGAGCCGGAAATGGTATCTCCCAACAGTGAATTATATCGGGCACATCCCGATTGGTGTATTCATACAGAGGGCCGGGAAAGAACTCCTTCCAGAAATCA
>JAZNNT010000016.1:0-1862 GCA_045580405.1 Clostridia bacterium | reverse complement strand
CGTAAGATGTCTTCTGAGTGGAAACGGTCAAAATCGTAGGTGTATAGTGCCGCTTCGCAGAGCCATTGTCCGAAAAGCTTACCCCATAGTGCTTTTCCCCAGCCGGTATCGGAAATGGTGAAATGCAGACCGTCCGGATTTACATTGTGCCAATGTTTGGCAGTAGGGTAGTGACCTAAAGCATATTTATAGGAATGGGTTGCAATTCTGGGATAGCCTGTGGTACCGGAGGTAAAGAGCATCAGCATCGGATCGTTTCCGCAGGGAGTGCTTTCCGTTCTGAAATAATGTGTGCTGAAACGTTCCATTTCCACATTAAAATCATGCCAGCCTTCTTTACAGCCGCCGACTAACACTTTTACCATACCGGGGTAATTTGCAGCGGCTTTTTCAGCTTCTGCGGATACATCACCGTCTGCTGTGCAAACGATTGCTTTCACTTTTGCTGCTTTATATCTGTAATCAAAATCGTGTTCAACAAGCTGATTGGTTGCGGGAATTGCGATTGCACCGATTTTATGCAGTGCCAGCATACAGAACCAGAATTGATAGTGACGTTTTAGTACCAGCATGACGGTGTCGCCTTTTTTGATGCCCAGCGATTCAAAATAGTTTGCGGTTTTTGCAGAATACTTCTTCATATCGCTAAAGGTAAAACGTCTGTCAGTTTTATCGTTTGCAACCCACATCATTGCCAGCTTGTCAGGGTCTTTTTTTGCAATTGCATCCACACAGTCAAAGGCGAAATTGAATTTATCTTCGTTTTTGAAGGTGATGCCGTTAAACACACCGTTTTCGTCATAAGAGGATTCAATAAAATCATCTGCAACGGTTCTTTTTCCTGCTTCTTTTGCTTTTGCTGCTTTTGCTGCAATGAAGGGTGCTTCAGGGTATTCTTCGGAAAAATGTCCATCCTGAGGATTTAAAACCACAGCGTGAAATTCACAACCGCCTTCAGATGCAGCAATCATTCCGTGCGGAATGATACTGTTATAGAAAATAGAGTCGCCTTCGTGCAGCACGTCAATGTGATTTCCAACCTGCACTTTTAACGAACCTTTCACGATAACGTCAAATTCCTGTCCGTTATGAGAATTTAACTTGATGGGAGCGTTTTGTTCCTCAGCAAGATAAGGGAATTTTACCAAAAAAGGTTCTGCCAGCTTTTCTTTGAATTTCGGTGCTAAGTTGTTATACACAACACCTTGCTTTTTGATAATTTTTAATCCTTCGCCTTTTCTGGTGATGGCAAAGGAGGTCAGGGTAGTGGAGGTACCTTCTAATAAGTCTACTACCTCAACTCCGCAGGCCTTGGCACATTTGTAAATAAATGTGAAGGAAAAATCGGTTTCGCCCTGTTCCAGCACCAGATAATCTTCAGTGGAAACACCGGTCAGCTTTGCTAATTCTTCGGGGGTGTAGCCCTTTGCTTCACGAAGGTCTTTAATTCTTCCTGCGACCTCTTTCAAATTGTAGTCCATTGTTCTGTCTCCTTTCATTTTCGTGAACGATTTGTGTTACGAATTTGAATAAAACAAAAAACTCGCCTCAAAAACATTTTGAGACGAGTTTTAATAACCCGCGGTACCACTCAAATTACGGAAAAATCCGTCACTTACCGGGCTCTATCAAGTCCTTTGCCTTAACGCAGCAATACGGAAGGAATCTACTTGTAGTATTACGTTCGGTCCTCCGACTCAGAGGTGATAAGTCATTGGAATGCGTCCCCATTGCCTCGCACCAACCGGCAACTCTCTCCAGGTTCTTCAATCCGACCGTCCTCGTCACAGTCGTTTTTGTGATATTCAAATTTGTCTGCATTATACTCCTAAAAAAATCATTTGTCAATAGTTTTTTTAAAT
>JAZNNT010000015.1:0-6751 GCA_045580405.1 Clostridia bacterium | reverse complement strand
CAGGTGTTAGTGATTACTTCTACCTGATTCAGGGTAACAACAATCTTACCAAAAGCAGCGCATCCGCAAACCTGACCTTTATTGCTTTGCAAGGCAACGGGTTGGATTATCTTGATCAAGTCTCTGTGACCGACGAGCCCATTCCAGTTGGGCAGGAAGATGTGGTAGTTACATTTGCTACCAAGGATGAACCCCATCTTGATCCCGGTGAATCCTACACGTTCACCTATATCCCCTCCAAGGGAATGAATGGGATTGTGTATCCCTATCTTGCATTTAACGATCCCAACGAATATGTGTTAAAGATAACCACAGACACCGGCTATCAGACTACTATATATAAACCCGCAGGGTACCCTGTTACTTCTTATGCTTGGGAAGACAGCGAAAAAACAGACCCGGCTCTAATGTATGTGAGAGATGGAGAAAACACCATCACCATTGAAAACATCAGCGACACCCAATCTGTGATTCATGCCATTCGTGTGCATAGCGGCGGCGAGTTGATTGGAAATGCTGATTGGGATGCGCAGATGAAAATGGCAGAGTTAGTTGTGATTCCGTTTACCGAAAGCGGCACCACACCCACTCCGACTCCTACTGTTGCACCTACTCCGACTGCAACCCCAAAACCTACCTATGCACCGGCTGGAACCATGGGATACACTGCGGAGAATGCAGGAATCTATCGGGTAACCGCCGATCAAGCAGTGACCTTAACGAGTGAAACGGGAAGCACGCTAACCTTAGCGGCGGATGACATCGGATATCTTTATCTGATTCAGGGTGACAATGAGATTACCACCTCCAATCCATCCGCTACCGTAACCTTTTCCAAGTTAAGTAATTACGGAATGAGCTATCTTTCCGAAATTACTACCTCCTATATCCCCTATACCACCGAACATACCTCCTTTGGAGATCGACTCAACGTGGGTATTCACAATTATCTGGTAGGGGGAGAGGGAACCTACTCCACTGAAACCAATGACATTGGTCAGTATATTTCCTTGGGTGCCGGTGCATCTGTTACCTTACAGGCAGAGGTTTCTGCCGCTGGTGCAGGCATTGTGTATCCGTATTTAGGGGTGTGTGACAATAAGGTGCATAGCTTTGTTGTGACCTCCGATACCGGCTTCTATGCCGAACTTGTGAAAAACACTACTACCGGTTGGCAGACCACCTGCTGGGCAGACGGTTCTGCACAGATGGATATGGAATTCCTCTATTTAAGAGAAGGAACCAACACCATCACCATTCAGAATACCGGAAGTAACACCGCTACCGTTGCATCCCTTCGTATGTCTATGACAGACGGTTCCGACAGCGTGAAAAATCATGCAACATGGGGTTCCCAAATTAATTTGGGAAATTTAAAGGTAACAGAAGGGGCAACCGTGCCTTCACCTGTTCCCACTGCCGAACCGACTCCCACCCCTCCCTCGGTAAACCCCGATGTTTCCGACAGAGCGATGAGAACGGTGTACCAGGCTGAAAATTACGCCGCCGGCAGTCTTTCCAAAACCACCTATGCCGGCACTTCAGTTGCCAAGGTGGGTTCGGAATCAAACGGTAGTTACACCATTAACGTAGAAGAAGACACAGTTTTCAATTTATATATGAGAGGTGCTGCCTGGAAGGATGTTTCCTTTGATATATCCATCGACGGAATCAACTATTTCTATGAAAATATGCACTTCCAAAGTGACCGCTCCGCCACCTATTCCTATCAGGAAGAATGTGTGGCGACCTTCCCTTTATCCAAGGGAACGCATACACTGAAATTTACTTTCTATTGCGATACATTCTATTTTGACTCCTTCACTTTAGAAGACACCTATTCCAAAGAATATCAGATTCTTTACGGAATCAAAGATATTGCCACCTCCCAAGGCATTTATGAAGCCCTGTTAACCTCCGGCGATTACGTCTATATTGATGTGGAAGCCGACACCGAAGGCCTGGCATATCCGCCTATGGCATTTTGGAGCATGGTTGGTAAGGATTATGATACGCCTGCAGAGCTGATTGCTCTTTATGAGGCAGCTTTGGAAGAAGAAGCGGCAATCCCCACGGTCAGAATTAAAGATGCTTCTAACCAGTTGGTTGCCACCCTTCCGGAAGGACGTTCCACCGTTACCGTGAATTGCTCGGATATTCCCAGCAACATCACGCTGATTTGTGCAATTTACAAGGGCGAAAAGCTGGCGCAAATCCCTCAAACGGCGAGCAGCACCTCCACCACTGTTTCTTTTAGCCTGGCAGATGTGGAAGCAGGCAGCACGCTTAAAATTCTGGCACTTTCCGATATGGAAGAGATTACGCCCTACACTGCCAGCGGTGCCTATATGGATTTCTATGTGGCACCCGACGGAAAATCCACCAATGACGGATTATCTCCGGAAACACCTCTTGCCACTGTGGCACAGGCACTTACCAAGGTGAAATCCGTAAATGCTGCTATGACCGGAGATATTGTCATTCATGTGGCTCCCGGTGTTTACCGCAGCAATACCACTATTACGATTGACCCCACCATGAGCGGGAAGAACGGCTACAAGGTGATTATCCGAGGAGACGACCCGGACAATCGTCCTGTTCTATCCGGTGGCGAACCTTTAACCGGTAAATGGAGCAAGGTTCCCGGCGAAGAATATTGGGTAGCTACTACTACCACCCGTGAAACCAGAGCCTTGTATGTGAACGGTTATCAGGCAACCATGGCACGAAGTGATCAGTGGTATTGGGGAGATCCTATTACCCCTTCCTCTCCAAAAAACAGTTCCCATAAGGCAGACGGTATTAAAGTCAGCCTCAGCGAACGTCCTAACATTTCCAGAGAATTGGCAGGGGAGTCTCGCATGCAGATTGTGTTCAATCTTGCATGGGCAAACCATCGTTTCCCGGTAGACAGCGTTACCTATGATTCCAACTATGCATATATCAATACCAAATATCCGTATTTTAACGCATATTTGCTTAATAATCATACGCAAACCATTATGCCTATTGACCTCAATGGCCATATCAGAGCATTCTATTTAGAAAATGCAATGGCGCTGATGGATCAGCCCGGTGAGTTTTATTTTGATAAAACCAATCGTAAAATGTATTACTATCCCTATGCCAACGAAGATATGACCACTGCCCAAACCTATTGTGCCGTAACGGATGGATTGCTCACCATTGGAGGTGTCAGCTCCTCTTCCAAAGTGGAAAATTTGGAATTTCAAAATATTTCCTTCCAACACGGCGCCTGGGACGATGCCACTCTCTACGGTGCGGCATTTAACCAGTCAGACGAGCTTCGCATCGGCACCGAAACCTATTATTCTCAAGAGCTGATGCATGCGCAGGTTTTGGTTTCTTATGCAGATTCCGTAGTGTTTAACGGTTGTGAATTTGCTTGTCTTGGCTCCAGCGGCATCTATTTTACCGAAGGCGTGTCCAACTCCAAAGTGATTCACAGTGATTTCCACGATATTTCCGGTGGAGGCATATCGGTAGGGAACTATCTGCACAATAAGACCTACGATGGCAAGGTGGAGCGTTGCTCTAACATTGAAATTGGAGACAACATTTTCCGCCGTTGCACCCAGGAATTTTTGGGGCTGAATGCAGTTGCCGTGTATTATGCAAACGGCGTAAACATTCACCACAACGACATCAGAAATCTGGGCTACACCGGAATTGCCGTAGGCTGGGGATGGGGCTACAATGCTTCCACCCAATGCGGTAATCACACGGTGGCATATAATAAAATCCAGGATTGCTTGCAGGTGTTGGACGATGGCGCTCAGATTTACACCTTGTGCGATCAGCTAAATACCCACATTATGGATAACTATTTTGTAGACCCCGATGACTTCCGTCGTGGTGGCTTATATCTTGACGAAGGCTCCGGATACATTCAGATTTGCGACAATGTGTTCCAAAATGCCAATGATTCCGGTGACTTTTGGCTCTTTGCAAGAAAAAATGTAAATTTAAATGACAACTATGCAGCATATAACCATACCGACGGCGGTGACCCCAAATACTTTGCCACCTTCCCGTTGGATACCGCAGGTGTGAGTTACGGCTCCAACAATATCAATGTTCGTACCTGGAGCCAAACCGCAGAGCGTGTTATGGCAGAAGCAGGCGTAGAAGATAAGTCCAGAGTTGCTGCTATCGACTATTATCCCACTTGGCGTACCATGCGCGGTGTGGATAAGCCTGCAGACGAATAATTGCAAAAAAAAATGGAATATGCCAATTTCTTGGCATATTCCGGAAATAAAAACATAAAACCCCGCGCAATCTACAATGTTTTTTACATCTTAAGGAGGGTTCCGACAAAAATGCAAGCATGCAAAAAATTACTTTCATTCCTTTTAGTTTTCACAATGGTGGCAAGTATGCTGGTCACTGTTTTACCGGCAACTGCCGCTTATGCAGCAGGGGAAACTGTATCTCCCACCGATGCGCCTTATGCCGGCGTGTATCAGGTAACTTCTGATAGAGCAGTTACCTTGACGAACGAAACTGGGCATACCGTTACCTTACAAGCAGGTGTTAGTGATTACTTCTACCTGATTCAGGGTAACAACAATCTTACCAAAAGCAGCGCATCCGCAAACCTGACCTTTACCGCATTAGACGGAAACGGTCTTGATTACATCAGCCAGGTTACTATGACCAATGAGCCGATTCTTCCCGGTGATACCGGCGATACCATTACCGGCTTTGCCAATGTGACTTTGGCGCCCGGTGCAAAATATACTGCAACCTACACTCCGAATGTAATCAGTGCAGGTTTGGTATATCCCTACATTGCTCCTGCCGTTGGCGCAGGTAACACTGTTAGAGTAACCACCGATACCGGTTACTATGCAGACATTTATCTGGATTACAACTATAGCTCTTCTGCATGGGGTGATGCAGCCCGTCAGGATCCTGAAATGCTCTACGTAAGAAACGGCGCACAGGAAATCACCATTGAAAATATCGGTTCTTCCAACGTGACCTTCTATTCCGTTGGCATTCGTACTACCGGTGTTTTAGCGGAAGCAGCTTACTGGAAAGACCAGATGAATATGGCATCCTTAAAGGTTGTTCCCTATAGCCTCACTCCCGACCCCACTCCGGAAGTAATTCCGACCATTACTTACACTGCTCCTTATGCAGGTGTGTATCAGGTAAAAAGCGACAAAGCGGTAACGCTGACCAATGAAACCGGTCACACCGTTACCTTAGCTGCAGGTGCTACCGATTACTTCTACCTGATTGCGGGCGAAAATATCATCGAAACCACTGATGATACGATCACCTTAACCGTAACCGAATTAGAAGGCAACGGTTTAGATTACATCAGCGAAGTTACCATGACCGAAGAACCTATTCTTCCCGGTGATACCGGCGATGTGATTTCCGGCTTTGCCAATGTGACTTTGGCACCCGGTGCAAAATATACTGCAACCTACACGCCGAATGTAATCTCTGCAGGTCTTGTATATCCCTACATTGCTCCTGCCTCCGGTGCAGGTAACACTGTAAGAGTAACCACTGATACCGGCTATTACGCAGACATTTATCTTGCTGCTAACTATAGCTCTTCTGCATGGGCAGATGCAGATCGTAAGGATCCTGAAATGCTCTATGTAAGAGACGGCGCGCAGGAAATTACCATCGAAAATATTGGTGATAACTCTGTTACTTTATACGCTGTTAAAATTTGTACGACCGGCGTTTTAGCAGAAGCAGATTACTGGAAAGACCAGATGAATATGGCATCTTTGAAGGTTGTTGCTTATGTGGCAGAACCCGATCCGACGCCTACTCCCGAACCGACTCCCGCTGCCGAATATGTTACCTACACTGCGCTTTATGCAGGTGTTCATCAGGTAACCAGTGACAAAGCGGTTACTTTGACGAACGAAACCGGTTCCACTGTAACCTTAGCGGCAGGCGAAACCAAATACATCTACTTAATTGCAGGTGTAAACAAAATTGAAACCACCAACACTGATGCAACCCTAACCTTCACAAATTTAGAAGGCAATGGTTTAGCATATATGGATCAGATTGTTACCCAATCTGTTTGCTATGCGGAAAGTCACACACAGGCAACGAACGGTACACTGTATCTTGGTGCCGGCGAATCCGCTACCTTAACTGCAACCGTGAGTGCATCCGGTGCAGGGATTGTTTATCCTTATATCAATGTTCAGGATAGCTATCAGCATACCTTTGAACTGACTTCTGATACCGGCTTCTATGCAGAAATTACCAAAGATGCTGCCGGTTGGCAGAGTACTTGTTGGGCAGATGGTTCCGCTCAGCAGGATATGGAATTTTTGTATGTCAGAGAAGGTGCAAACCAAATCACCATTACCAATACCGGTTCCAATACTGCAACCATTGGTTCTTTGCGTCTGTCTCAAACTGCAGAAACCGCAATCAAAGACCACACAGTATGGGGTCCCCAGGTGAACTTAGCAAGCTTAAAAACCATTGCTGTGGAACTGCCTGAGCCCACTCCGCCTCCGGTTCCCACCTATGCACCGGTTGGCACCATTACCTACACTGCCGAAAACGCAGGTATCTACCGTGTGGCATCCGACAGAGCTGTTACTTTAATCAACGAAACCGGTTCTACCGCAACTTTATCCGGCAGCGGTACTGTAAAATATTTGTATATGATCAAAGGTGTGAATAAACTGAGCACCTCCGATTTATCCGCTGATATTACCTTTACTGCTTTAGACGG
>JAZNNT010000014.1:0-11516 GCA_045580405.1 Clostridia bacterium | reverse complement strand
GGCTTCTCTTTGTTCTTCGATCGTGGTCGTTTTTTTTCTCATTTAGACCGGGTCCTTTCCATCTAAGTCGTAATACACATCATATAAGTACAATCCGTGCGGCGGAACAGTCATTCCGGCATCGGTACGGTTTTTTTCGGTAATAATGGTCTCGAGTTCTTCTTTTCTCATTTTGCCGATACCAATCTGAATCAGCGTGCCCACAATAATGCGTACCATATTATACAAAAAGCCGTTTGCGCTGACACGAATCTCAATTTCATCATCAACGGGGGTAACAGTCAATTCCATCACATTTCGGACAGTGGTTTTCACCTGTCCTCCGGACGCCATAAAGCACCGGAAATCCTTTTCCCCGATGATAACATTGCAGGCATCCTGCATTTTTTGGATGTCAAGCGGAATGGGATAAAAATAACTGCGGTGATACCGAAGTGCTTCGGGATTGCGCTTGTTTAAAATCCTGTATACATAGGTTTTATATTTCGGAGAAAAGCGGGCATGAAAATCTTCGGGCACTTCTCTGCAACTTCTCACGGTAATATCGTCCGGCAGCAAAGAGTTCATTGCCAGAACAAATCTGTCACAAGGAATGGGAGACTGGGTTTTTACATTAAAGTAATAACGGATCGCATGCACACCGGCATCGGTTCTTCCGCATCCTACGATACGAAGGCTTTCCCCGGTTAAAACATTCAGCACACGTTCCAGTTCACTCTGGATGGTAATCTGTCCGTCCTGACACTGAAATCCGTGGTAATTGGTGCCATCATAAGAAATCTGAAAAAGTAAATTCCTCATAAAAGACCTCCCAAGAGATTCAGACACAAAATCCCTGCAAAGGCAGTCACAAAAATGAAGCATGCAAAAGTATCTTTTTTACCATAATGCAACGCATTCATTTTGGTACGATTATCGCCGCCGTGGTAACAGCGGGATTCCATTGCAACCGCCAGTTCGTCCGCACGGCGGAATGCAGAAATAAATAAGGGAATTAAAATGGGAATCAAAGCTTTTGCACGGGTTAAAATATTGCCCTCGGATAACGCTGCGCCTCTCGCCTTCTGTGCCGCCATAATCTTGTCGGTTTCTTCAATCAAGGTGGGAATAAACCGAAGTGCAATAGACATCATCATTGCAATTTCATGTGCCGGCACTTTAATTTTCTTTAGCGGTTTTAATAAACTTTCTATCCCTGCCGTTAATGTAATCGGCGTAGTGGTATAGGTGAGAAAGGAGGTGCCAAGCACTAAAAAAGATACCCGAAAAAGCATAAATATCGCCATCACTGCACCTTCTTCAGTGATTCGCAAAAAGCCCCACTGCCACAGTACTTTTCCGTCTGTCATAAACAGATTCAAAAGGGCGGTTATTGCCATTAGAATGAAAAGCGGTTTTAAACTTTTGAGCAAATATTTCACGGGAATTTTAGAAGCCTTAGCTAATAGCACGCAACCAATACCCAGCGCCAAAAAACCCCAGAAATTACCAATAAAAAAAATGGCAACAATGTAGGCTAAGGTGAGTAATATTTTTAAGCGGGGGTCTAATTTATGAACCACCGATTCTGAAGGGTAATATTGCCCGATGGTAATATCTTTTAACATAATTATCCTCGTAATTTCATAATTTCAGAAAACGCATCCTGCACGGTAAAAATATTTTCAGGAAGCTGGATGCCCTTGTCACGGAGTTTTAATGCCATTTCGGTCACCTGCGGTACCGAAAGTCCGATTTTTTTTAGCATATCTGCATGAGAGAATACTTCTGCTAAGGTACCTTTTAACATCAGTTCCCCTTCATTTAACACAAAAAGTCTGTCACAGTATTTGGCAACATCTTCCATGCTATGAGAAACTAAAATCACAGTCATCCCCATATGCTTATGGATTTTACGGATGCTGTCTAAAATTTCGTCTCTGCCTTTGGGATCAAGACCTGCAGTCGGTTCATCTAAAATCAGAATGCCCGGTTCCATAGCAAGTACCCCGGCAATTGCCACACGGCGTTTTTGTCCGCCGGAAATGGAAAAGGGTGACTTCTCCAGCATGGAATTCGGCAATCCTACCAGATGCATAGCAGTGCGAACCCGAAAGTCAATTTCTTCTTTGGACAAGCCCATATTACCGGGACCAAACGAAATATCCTGATAAACGGTTTCCGCAAACAGCTGTTGCTCCGGATACTGGAATACCAAGCCAACCTCAAAACAAAGGCCTTTGGTATCTGCATTTTTACCGGTAATCACGCGATTTCCCACAGTAATGGTACCTGAAGTTGGTTTTTCTAAACCGTTTAACTGCTGTACCAAAGTAGACTTACCGCTTCCGGAATGTCCGATTAACCCAATAAATTCTCCGCTTTCCACCGAAAAAGAAATGTCTTTTAAAGCAGTCTTTTCGTGGGGAGTACCGGGTGCATAGGTATATGATAAGTTTTCAACTTTTAATTTCACAATGATTCACCATTTTTACAAAGCCTTTATAATTTGTTCCACAAATTCGTCTACAGACAGAATGCAGGAATCAATGGGAACGCCCGCTTTGGAGAGTTCATAGGAGAGCGCTGTAATCTGCGGAACATCCAGCCCTGTTTGTTTTAAGATATCATACTGAGAGAAAATCTCTTTTGGAGTGCCGTCTAAAAGGATTTTCCCTTCCTCCATTACTACAATACGGTCCGCCAATGCGGCTTCATCCATATTGTGCGTAATCAACACAGCGGTAATACCAAAATCCTGATTCAAACGCTGAATGGTTTCCACCACTTCACGTCTGCCCTTCGGGTCCAGCATTGCGGTAGGTTCGTCCAGCACAATCACGGAAGGTCTCATTGCAACAATACCCGCAATGGCAACTCTTTGTTTCTGACCACCCGATAAATGATGCGGTGACCATAAGCGGTATTCATACATTCCCACGCATTTTAAAGCGTCGTCTACCCGTTGTCTGATTTCCTCCGGTGCAATACCCAAATTTTCAGGTGCGAAAGCAACATCGTCCTCGATGATGGATGCAACCAACTGATTGTCAGGATTCTGAAACACCAATCCGCAGCTTTTTCTGATTTCGAGTAACAGCTCTTCATTTTGGGTATCCATCCCGGCAACATATACCTTACCGCCTTCGGGAAGCAAAATACCGTTAAACAGCTTTGCCAAAGAAGATTTACCGCTTCCGTTATGCCCTAACAGTGCAGTAAAGCTACCTTTTTTAATTGTAAGATTTAAATGCTCGAGAACTGTTTTTACGCTATCTTCATAACGAAAAGTCAAATCCTCCACATGAATGATTCCCATATCGTCCAATCCTTTGCTAACAAAAGTGCCAAAAAACTATTTTGCCTGCCATCTTGCAGTGGAACCGCAAGGTAAATACAATCCGGAATGTTTGGCACGAAAACCGATTTCATCTGCCGTTACCTTTCCGCCAAATTTTTTGGTAACGGTTAAATTTAAAATATTTTCCATCACCGTGTTGGAAAGACCGGTAGTGTAACTGTTGATAATAAAGAACAACGGCTTGTCGGTCAAAATACGGGAGGCAAGCTCCACAAGCTCAAAAATTTTATCTTCAATTTTCCATAGCTCTCCGTTGGGACCTCTTCCGTAGGACGGGGGGTCCATAATAATGGCATCGTAGAAATTTTGCCGTTTAATTTCCCGTTCCACGAATTTATATGCATCGTCCACAATAAAGCGAACCTTGCCGTTTTGATTTAGGTTGTTTAATTCCACATTTTCCTTTGCCCAGGTAACGATGGATTTTGCCGCATCCAAGTGGCATACACTTGCCCCCTCTTTTAAGCAGGCAACGGTGGCACCTCCGGTATAGGCAAATAAATTCAGTACTTTAATTTCCCGATTAGCGGAAGCAATCATGTCACGGGCAAAATCCCAGTTAACAGCCTGCTCGGGGAATAGCCCTGTATGCTTAAATCCCGTAGGACGCACCTTGAAACGTAAATCACGATACATAATTTCCCAATGTTCGGGCAACTTTTTATAATATTTCCATTCACCGCCGCCCTTGTGGCTGCGAAAATATTTGGCATCTATTTTCTGAGAATGTTTCGAAATGGTTCCGTTTTTCCATACCACCTGCGGGTCGGGGCGAAGGAGCTTTACATCCTTCCAACGCTCTAACTTATAGCCATCTTCCGCTTCCAACAATTCAAAGTCTTCCCAATAGTCTGAAATCCACATAATCTATCCTCGTTTTTCTAACAAAAATCTATCAATTACTAAAAATGGACATACTTTAAATGATTTTATCATAAATGCTATGTTTTGTCAAGATATTGGCACGGAAAAACCGCATAAAAAAACAGAGTCCCGACGATTCGGTCAGGACTCGATTCACCCCATGAAATCCTATAATTTTTTTCGAT
This sequence comes from Clostridia bacterium, assembly GCA_045580405.1. Classification (GTDB taxonomy): domain Bacteria; phylum Bacillota; class Clostridia; order UMGS1840; family UMGS1840; genus SIG452. Next base: position 7,127 of record JAZNNT010000014.1, on the reverse strand, counting down.
ACACAAGATAACAAATCCAGTATATCAAAACCAAAAGGAAAACTGCGTAAGAAATCCATTTTGCAACTTCGTATAAGCCAAAAAGCGATAGTGCAATCACACCGGCAGTGAGCAACAAAAGGTAAATGGAAAATGCGGCACTTCTCGCCCGATTGATAATTTCAAGGTTACGCTCATCCGTTTCCGTGATTTCCTGCTTTCTGATAGTTTCTTCCGTTTTGGTAATCCTATGGTAATTTCTGATACGGGCCAAACCCACAACAACCATTGCAAACCCAAAAGAAGACAAAAAATCATCCGGCAATGGCACCAAAAACGGGATGACAATCATCACTAAACCAAGAACGATACATGTAAATGCCACATATAGTCTGGTCTGTAGTTTCTTTTTAAAATTCATTACTATTCCTCCTCAAACAAAAAGACTTCTTCTATCTTTACCCCAAAATATTTTGCAATTTTATAGGCAAGCTGCAAGGAAGCATTGTATTTTCCGTTTTCCAACGAAATAATCGTCTGACGGGTTACACCCACAGCCCCTGCCAAATCATCTTGTGTGACCTTGTTTTCCTTCCGAAATTCTTTGACTCTGTTATTCAACAAATCACCTCCTAAAAAGTAAAGTTAACTTTACAATATCATGATAACACAAGACTTCTAAAATGTCAAGTATATTTTACATTTTTGCCATTTCTTTTCTGGCAAAAATCTTTTTATAAAAATTAATTTTTCACTTGCTTTATTTTCTTTTCTATGATATAATAGAGTGTAAAATTTTGTGAAGAGGTGAAATGAGTGGCAACTGAAGAAATCTACGGTAACGAGAGTATCTCCAAGCTGAAGGATGAAGAGCGTGTGCGTCTGCGTCCTGCAGTTATTTTTGGCTCTGATGGAATTACCGGATGTCAGCATTCCATTTTTGAAATATTATCTAACTCCATTGACGAGGCAAGAGAAGGCTACGGAAAAAAAATTGAAATCACCCGTTTTCGCGACCAATCGGTAGAAGTAAGGGACTATGGACGCGGAATCCCCTTGGATTATAACTCCAAGGAAGATACCTATAACTGGCAGTTGGTTTTCTGCGAGCTCTATGCAGGCGGAAAATACAACAATCAGGGTGGCGAAAACTATGAATACAGCTTGGGCTTAAACGGTCTGGGCGCCTGTGCAACCCAGTATGCATCCGAATATATGAGCGTGCGGGTTGTCCGGGACGGATATCTGTATTCTCTGGAATTTGAAAAAGGAAAAAATGTGGGCGGTTTAAAGAAAGAACCCACCTTAGAAAAGAAAACAGGAACCGTTATCAAATGGCGCCCCGATTTAGATGTATTTACCGACATTGATGTGCCTTTAGAATACTACATCAACACCTTAAAAAAACAGGCGGTAGTGAATGCCGGAATCACCTTCCTCTTAAAAGATGAACAGGAAAACGGAAAATTCCAGGAATACACTTTCTTGTATAAAGACGGTATCACCGACTATGCCAACGAATTAACCGACGAAAAAGCATTAACCCAGGTTCGTACCGTTTCTGCAGAACGAATGGGCCGTGACCGCCAAGACAAGCCGGAATACAAAGTGAAAATGAATTTTGCATTCTGCTTCCATAACGAAGTGAATGTGATTGAATATTATCATAACTCCAGCTTCTTAGAGCATGGCGGTTCTCCCGAAAAAGCGGTGAAAAATGCCTTTGTATTTGCCATTGATAACTACATCAAGCAAACCAACAAATATAAAGCAAATGAAACGAAAATCACCTATAACGATGTGTTTGACAGTTTGATTTTGGTTTCCAACTCCTTCTCCACCATCACTTCCTACGAAAACCAGACCAAAAAAGCAATTACCAACAAATTCATTCAGGAAGCAATGCAGGATTTTTTAAAAGAACAACTGGAAATCTATTTCATCGAAAATAAAGCAGATGCCGAAAAAATCGCAGAACAGATTTTAGTCAACAAACGAAGCCGTGAGCAGGCAGAAAAAGCAAAAATCAACATCAAAAAGAAGCTTTCCCAGTCTGTTGACGTGGTAAACCGTGTGCAAAAATTTGTGGATTGCCGTACCAAAGATGCCACCCGCCGTGAGCTCTACATCGTGGAAGGTGACTCGGCATTAGGTTCCTGTAAACAAGGTCGTGATGCAGAGTTTCAGGCAATTATGCCAATCCGAGGAAAAATCTTAAACTGCTTAAAAGCAGGCTATGACAAAATTTTCAATTCTGAAATCATCACCGACTTAATGAGAGTGCTCGGCTGCGGAGTGGAAATCAAATTAAAAAATCAAAAAGACATGTCCGCCTTTGATTTGGAAAAACTCCGTTGGGACAAAATTATTATCTGTACCGATGCCGATGTGGACGGATTCCAGATTCGCACATTAGTTCTGACTATGCTTTATATCTTAACGCCCACACTCATCGAAAAAGGAAAGGTATATATTGCAGAATCCCCCTTATATGAAATCAACTCCAAAGAACACGGTACCTTCTTTGCCTACGACGAGAAAGAAAAGACCGACCATTTAGCATCCATTTCGGGAAAATATACCTTGCAGCGTTCCAAAGGGTTGGGTGAAAACGAGCCGGAAATGATGTGGCAGACTACCATGAATCCCGAAACCCGTCGGTTAATCAAAGTGATGCCCGAAGGAATGATGGAAACCAAGGAAACCTTTGAGCTTCTCTTGGGTGACAATCTGCAAGGCAGAAAAGATTATATTCAACTGCACGGCAAAGAATATTACGAATTTTTAGATATCAGTTAATTTTGTTATTTTAGCTATCGCAATTGTTTCTATCTTTTATTTATTCAGTAATCAAAAAAGGAGTGAACCCCTTTGAATCATAGAGAACAGCCTATTACCGAGACCTTACGAACCAACTATATGCCCTATGCCATGAGTGTTATCATCTCCCGTGCCATTCCGGAAATAGACGGTTTTAAGCCCTCTCACCGAAAGCTGTTATACACCATGTATAAAATGGGACTTTTAAATTCCCAGAAAATTAAATCCGCCAACGTTGTGGGCAGAACCATGCAGTTAAATCCTCACGGAGATGCTGCCATTTACGAAACTATGGTTCGTTTAACCCGGGGGAATGAAGCACTGCTTCATCCCCTGGTGGACTCCAAAGGAAACTTTGGAAAAGTCTATTCCCGTGATATGGCATATGCGGCATCCCGTTATACCGAAGTAAAATTAGACCCCATCTGCAACGAACTGTTCCGGGATATTGATTCGGATACCGTGGATTTTGTGGACAACTATGACGGCACCATGAAAGAGCCGGTACTGTTGCCCGTAACCTTCCCCACCGTTTTAACCGGTGCCAATCAAGGGATCGCAGTCGGAATGGCATCCAATATTTGCTCCTTTAACTTAAGAGAAGTCTGCGATGCCACTATCGCCTACTTAAAAGACGAGGATGCGGATATTTATGACATTATCACCGCACCCGATTTTCCCACCGGCGGAACCATTATCTGTGAACCGGAGGCTATGAAAGAAATCCTTGCTACCGGCCGTGGTTCTTTTAAAATTCGTGGTTCTTACGAATACAACAAAAAAGAAAACGTCATTGAAATCAAGGAAATTCCCTACACCACCACCATTGAAGCGATCATTGATAAAATCGTCGAAAACATCAAGGGCGGAAAATTAAGCAAAGAAATTGCTGATGTCCGTGACGAGACTGACTTAAAAGGGTTAAAAATTGCCATTGATTTAAAACGTGGCGTGGATCCGGATGCTCTGATGCTGAAGCTTTACAAAATGACTCCTCTGCAAGATAGCTTCGGCTGTAACTTCAATCTGATTGTAGGTAATGAACCCGATGTGTACGGTGTGGGCGGAATCATTTGCGAATGGTCCAAATTCCGTATTAACTGCGTCAGACGTCGTTTGCTTCACGATATCAAAAAGAAATCCGATAAGCTGCACTTATTGGAAGGATTAAAGAAAATTCTTTTGGATTTGGACAAAGCCATCGCCATTATCCGTGGCACTGAAGACGATTCTATGGTTGTGCCCAACTTGATGGCAGGATTTTTAATTGATGAAATTCAGGCAGAATTTATTGCGGAAATCAAATTAAGAAACTTAAATAAAAAATACATCTTAAACCGTATCGCCGATGTGGACGATTTGAAAAAAGAAATCAAAGAGTTAAAATACTCGGCAGAACACGAAGAAGAAATCAAAAAAATCATTATCGGCGAGTTAGAAAAAATCAAAGAAAAATATGGCATAGAAAGAAAAACCGCCTTTGTTCCCGAAGGTGATGTGGATCACTATGAAGCCAATGCCCAAATTGAAGACTACAACTTAAAACTCTTTGTGACCAAACAGCATTACATTAAAAAAATCCGCCTGACCTCTTTAAAAGCAGGCGGAGAGCACAAGTTAAAAGACGGTGACAAGGTGAATATGGAAATTGATGAAACCAACTTAGGCGAAATTCTGGTATTTACCAATCAGTTTAACGCCTATAAGCTGAAAATCCACGAAATCCCCGACACCAAGCTTTCCAACTTTGGAGAATATCTCCCCTCTTTACTCGAAATGGAACCTGACGAAGTGCCGGTTCAGTTATTTACCACCGGAGATTACAAGGGATTCTTCCTCTTTGTGTTTGAAAACGGAAAAACCGCCAAGGTTCCCGTGTCCGCATATCAGACCAAAACCAACAGAAAGCGTCTGATTAAGGCTTATTCCGATGCCTCTCCCGTAGTTCGGATTTTTAAACTCCAGGAGGATACCGATTTAGCACTCTTCTCAAATATGGATAAAGCGCTGGTAATAAACACTTCCTTAATCAACTTAAAAACCACCCGTGATACCATTGGTGTGCAGACCATGCGCTTAAAAAATGCCAAAATCAAAAAAGCAGCACTGCTATCCGAAACCCGTATCAAAGAACCGGAATACTATTTTGGCAGAACCATTCCCTTAAGCGGTTGCTCCATGCGAATGGAAGATAAGGGCTTTAAACAACTGAAATTATTTTAGAAAAGGATATTAAAACTATGAAATTAGGAATTGTGGGACTTCCCAATGTGGGCAAGTCTACCTTATTTAATGCGATCACCAAAGCCGGTGCAGAAGCACAGAACTATCCCTTCTGTACCATTGAACCAAATGTGGGCATTGTAACCGTTCCCGACCCCCGTCTGGATGTGTTGACCAAAATGTATAACTCCAAAAAGACAGTTCCCGCCATTATTGAATTTGTGGATATTGCAGGGTTAGTAAAGGGTGCCAGCAAGGGTGAAGGCCTGGGTAACAAGTTTTTATCCCACATCCGTGAAGTGGATGCGGTAATCCATGTGGTAAGATGCTTTGAAAACACCAACATTGTGCATGTGGAAGGCTCGGTTGACCCTGCCCGTGATATTGAAATCATCAATATGGAATTGATTTTTTCAGACTTAGATTCCATTGAAAGAAGAATTGACCGTACCACCAAAATGTTAAAGGGTGACAAAAAATATCAGGCAGAACTGGATTTATTAAAATACTTAAAATCCGAAATGGAACAAGGCAAAACCGCCCGTGAAGTGGAGCTTTCGGAAGAAGATAAAGAACTCCTAAAAGATTTATCTCTACTGACCTTAAAACCCGTAATTTACGCCGCTAACCTATCTGAAGAGGACTTAAAAAATGGCGGTACAAACAACGAGTACTTAAAACTCTTAACCGAGCTTGCCAAAAAAGAAAATGCCAGCGTAATCCCCGTTTCTGCCCAGATTGAAGCGGAAATTTCAGAGCTGGATGACGAAGAAAAAGAAATGTTCTTAGAAGAATTGGGCTTAGAACAATCCGGGTTAGACCGTCTGATTCAGGCAAGTTATTCCCTCCTTGGTTTAATCTCCTACTTAACTGCAGGCGAACCGGAAACCAGAGCATGGACCATTGTGAAAGGTACCAAAGCACCGGGTGCGGCAGGTAAAATTCATTCCGACTTTGAACGTGGCTTTATCCGTGCGGAGGTTATCGGCTATGACGAGCTCATCGAAGCCGGTTCCATGACTGCGGCAAAAGAAAAAGGCTGGGTTCGTAGCGAAGGTAAAGAATATGTGGTAAAAGACGGTGACATTATTTTGTTCCGCTTTAATGTGTAAAGGATTATTTTCATTATGTATCAGTTATTAAAACAAGAAGGCGAAGCAAGACGCAGTGAATTTAAAACAGTTCACGGCACTGTTCAGACGCCTGTGTTTATGAATGTGGGCACTGCCGCCGCCATCAAGGGCGCAGTATCTGCGTTGGATTTAAAAGAAATTGGCTGCCAGGTGGAGCTTTCCAATACCTACCACCTACATCTTCGTCCCGGTGACGAAGTGGTGAAAAAAATGGGTGGTCTCCATAAGTTTATGAATTGGGACCGTCCCATTTTAACCGACAGCGGCGGATTCCAGATTTTCTCCCTTGCCAAGCTTCGTAAAATTCAGGAGGAAGGGGTAACCTTCGCTTCTCATATTGACGGACGGCGAATTTTTATGGGGCCGGAACAATCCATGCAGATTCAATCCAATTTAGGTTCCACCATTGCCATGGCGTTTGACGAGTGTGTGGAAAAACCATCTACCCATAGTTATGTGGAAAAATCGGCGGCAATGACCGCACGTTGGCTGGAACGGTGCAAAAAAGAAATGGAACGCCTTAATTCCCTGCCCGACACGGTAAATCCCCATCAGATGCTTTTTGGCATCAACCAGGGCGGTATTTATGACGATATCCGCGTGGAGCATATGAAACAGATTGCTCAAATGGGATGTGACGGCTACGCCATCGGTGGCCTTGCCGTGGGAGAAAGTCACGAAGAAATGTATCGCATTATTGAAGCGGTTATCCCCTATATGCCCAAAGACAAACCCCGTTATTTAATGGGGGTTGGTACTCCCGGCAACATCTTAAATGCAGTGGCAAGAGGAGTGGACTTCTTTGATTGCGTGATGCCTGCAAGAAATGCCCGTCATGCTTCTATCTACACCAAAAGCGGCATTATGCATCTGATGAACAAAAAATATGAAACAGATGATCGCCCCATTGACGAAAACTGTAACTGTCCCACCTGCCGCAATTTTTCCAGAGCCTAAAGTCGGAGGCCAAGC
>JAZNNT010000013.1:0-19655 GCA_045580405.1 Clostridia bacterium | reverse complement strand
TAAGATAAGAAATGTCGTCAGTTGCTTAAATGCTTACGGCATTTTTTCTTTATTAGCGTTTTTTTGATGTGTGTTCATCAAAAAGATTGCAACGTTCGTTGGATTTTTCTAAAAATGTGAGGGAGACGGTTTGATTCACGCTACTTCTTTAACAGAAAACTACGAATTTCAGAGAGTTTACAAAAAAGGGCAGTCTTATCCCGGCAGATATGTGGTGCTGTATTACCGTAACAATAATCACAAGGATTTGCGTTACGGCATTACTGCTACCAAAAAAATCGGGAAAGCCTGCAAAAGAAACCGTGCAAGACGGTTGATTTTTGAGAATATGCGGCTCTTTTTCCCCACCATGAAGCCGGGCTACGATTTGGTGATTGTGGCGCGACCTGCAATTTTAGGTACCGATTTTTTCACCTTAGGAAACGAGCTTTCCAAACTGTTACATAAAGCAGGTGCATTTGATGTTAGGTAAACTGTTTATTTTGTTGGTTCGTGGTTATCAGAAGTGGATATCTCCGCTTCTTGGTGCTCATTGTCGATTTTATCCCACTTGCTCCCAGTATGCTATTTTGGCTGTCAAAAAGTATGGTTTTTTGAAAGGCTTTTTGAAGGCTTGCTGGCGTATCCTTCGTTGCAATCCATGGAATCCGGGAGGAGTAGATTATCCGTAATGTCCCGGTGACAGAAAGGATTTAGAAATGTTTGAATTTATTTACGTGTTGTTGGGAACCGTGATGAAATTCATCTACGGTTTATTCCAGAACTTTGGGTTCTCTATTATTGTGTTCACTGTTCTGGTTCGTCTGTGTATGTTGCCTTTAGTGATCAAACAGCAGAAATCCATGGCTCATATGCAGAAAATTCAGCCTGCATTGCAGGAACTTCAGAAGAAATATCAGTATGATAAGGAAAAACTGAATGAAGAAACGGTAAAACTGTATCAGCAGAACAAAATCAATCCCATGAGCAGTTGTTTACCTCTTCTGATTCAGATGCCCATTTTATTTGCAGTTTACGGGATTATTCAGAATCCCGCTACTTATATCTTGCAGCCCGGTGTTCAGGGAATCACTCAGGCGATGCAGGCTTTGGCAGGCGAAAATATTGCCAGAATGACTCAGTTGGACGTGGTTGCATGGGTCAGCAACAATATGGCAGAAGCAGGTACCAGACTGGCAGAAGTTACAGCTCAGTACGGTCTTACGGCAGAAAGCTTTTATATGAATTTTAATTTCCTGGGCCTGAATTTAGGAAATACTCCCGGTGCAGTTGCAATGGCACAGCCGATTTACTGGATTTTCCCCATTGTTGCAGCGTTAACCACTTTCTTAACCAGTTATATTTCTCAGAAAATGGCAAATAATCAGACCGAGGAACAGGCATCTCAGGCGAAAACCATGCAGTATATTTTCCCGTTGATGACAGGGTATTTCTGTTATATTCTGCCGTCAGCAATGGGGTTGTACTGGATTGTTGGTAACATTCTGCAGATTCTGCAGAGCTTTACCTTAGACCGTTATGTGGTTCGCAAAGAAGTGAACGAAATTACTGTAAAAGAAGAAGCAAAACGTTTGGAAAAGAAAGAAAATAAAAAGAAGAAAAAGAAATAGAAAGGTTGGACAACATCTGTGAAAGAAATTATCACCACAGCCAAAACAGTAGACGAAGCAATTGAAAAAGCAGTACTGGAACTGGCAGTTGACAGAGATTTAATTGAATTTGAAATTTTAAATACACCCACCGCAGGTTTTCTGGGAATTGGCGCAAAGCCTGCAAGAATTTTAGCAAGATATGACGTAAAAAAACCGGAAGAAACTGTTTTTGCTCCCAAAAAGGAAGCAAAGGCGCCCAAAACGAGATCTGAAAGAACAGAAAAGAAGATTGTTCGTGAAGAAGTGAAGCCGGAGCCCAAAAAACCGGTTGTAAATTATGAAGACGATACCGACTTTGTTCCTACTGAAAATGGTGTTGCATTTGTGGAAGAATATGTGAAAGAGCTGTTTCGTTTGATGGGCATTTCCGTGACTGCAGAAGTTACTCAGAAGGGCAGAATCATTTCCGTTAACTTAGTTGGAGACGAAGCCGGCAATATTATCGGAAAACACGGTGATACTTTGGATGCTATCCAGCATATGCTGCAGCTGGCATTCAACAAAAAGGTTAAAGGCGGCGAAAAAATCCGTTTAGATACGGAAGACTACCGTATGAAGCGTGAAAAAACATTGACCGGTCTGGCAAAGAGTATTGCAAACCGCGTTATCAAGTCACACGGTAAGTACGAGTTGGAACCCATGAAAGCCTATGAAAGAAGAATTATTCATTCGGCACTGCAGAGCTATCCGATGATTACTACTTATTCTGTAGGTGTGGAACCCCAGAGACGTCTGATTGTTGCATTTAAACACAGAAATCAGCAGAATCAGGAAGTAGTGGAAGAAACCACCGAAGAATAAGGAGTGGCTCGGTAAAATACCGCAGAGCGTTTTATTACCAACAAACCTTATCACTCGGCGTACACACGGTGCGCCTTCGGATAACCCCTATGGGTTCGGTTTGTTGATTCTGCGCTATTTTCTCATCGCCTGATTTTATGGTGCGAACATTGAAAAAAATACGGGGCTGTATGAAAAAAGTACAGCCCTGTCATATATGCTGGTGTAGCTCAGTCGGTAGAGCATCTCACTCGTAATGAGAAGGTCACGTGTTCAAGTCACGCCACCAGCTCCAGAAAAGGAAATCCAAGAGGATTTCCTTTTTCTATATAATTGTGACTTGAACACCAAGGGTGCAACGAGCGTTTAGAAAAGTTGCCGGGGGCAAGTTTTTAGCGAGTTGGTGCGCAGTCGGGTACCGAAGCCGAAGGCTTGGGTCGACCAGCAGACAAGACGCTTTTATAAGCGGCTGCGTCACGCCACCAGCTCCAGAAAAGGAAATCCAAGAGGATTTCCTTTTTCTATATAATCGTGACTTGAACACCAAGGGTGCAACGAGCGTTTTTTACCCGATGAGGGCAAAAAAAGGACCGAACAGACAAAAATACTTGATATCGCTATTTGGATATGCTATGGTGAGATTGCAAACAGCAAGAGGAGGTGAGGAAATGAAATATCGACTTATTATTGATCAAACCAAAGAGGAAGAGGTGATAGTGACCGCCCATAAGCCATCTTTTTTGACACAACAGATCGAGCAACTTGTTGCTGATAGTTGCAGGATTCAAACCATCGTGGGTTATCGGGATGATGAACTGCGGAAACTGGAGCTTTCTGAAATTGAATGTATTACCGTTTTGGACAGAAAGGTAATTGCCGTGGATACAGACGGAAGCCATTACCGTATCACACAACGATTGCGGGAGCTGGAGAAAATTTTGCCTTCCTATTTTATTCGTATCAACAAATCCACCCTTGCTAACGAACATCGGATTGCACGGTTTTATGCAGTGTTCAACGGCGGTGTGGATGCAGTGTTTTACAGCGGATATCGGGAATATGTTTCCCGTCGTTGTTTTCGTGAAATCAAAAGGAGGTATGAAGGAATATGAAAAAATATGTAGCGGAATTTATCCGTCGGGGACTGATTGCCTGTGGATTCGGCCCCCTTGTTTTAGCGGTGATATATCTGATTTTACAAGCAAACGGAGTGGTTGACGCACTTACGGTCAATGAGGTTTGCACAGGTATCTTTTCTTTGTCCGCTCTCGCATTTGTTGCAGGGGGAATGAATGTGATTTATCAGGCAGAACGCCTGCCTCTGATGCTTGCCATCCTGTTGCACGGCGTTGTGTTGTATTGTAGTTACCTTGCCACCTATCTGTTGAACGGTTGGTTGGCGCAGGGAATCACTCCCATTTTGGTATTCTCGGCAATTTTTACAGTGGGATATCTGTTGATTTGGATCATGATATACTTGATTACCCGAAGAAACACAAAAAAACTTAATGATTTAATGCAAAAGCATTCCCAGGCGAACAATCGATGAAAGAAAAACCGATTCCTTACGAAAAAAAGGAATCGGTTTTTTAGACATCAAGAATGAAGATAGTCGGAGGGCAATTCGCCAAATTCTCTTTTAAACACATTGGTGAAGTAGCCCTGACTGCTGAATCCCAGTTTTTCGGCAGTCGATGTGACAGAGGAACCGTTGCCCAGCAGTTCAATCGCAGCTTTTAACTTCAGCTTCAAAAAATACTTGTGGACACCGAGTCCTGCATATTTTTTGAAAACTCGTTTTAAGGCAGATATGCTGACATGCAGAGCAGAAGCAATATTCGTGACCGACAAATTCTGTGAAATCCGTTCTTTCATATATTGTACCGTTTTGGTAAACAGAACGGAATCTTCGTCCTCGGGGGAAGGGGTGATACTGTTTCCCTCTGCCAAAGATAACAGCAACTGTTGAATAAACAGGCTCACTTTCTGAGAATACAGGTTGACAGACTGAAATGCACCCAGATACCGATAGTAATTTGTTTGGCTGTTATCTGCATATATTTCTGCATAGTTGATAAGTTGGGAGAGAATCTCTTTCTGTTGTTGATCCAATAGAAACACTTTTTCCCGAAAAAAGTCTCTTAGCTTTCCTTCTGCCTCATAAGACATTACCATGATTTTGGCGCCTTCCTGAGAGGTTACATGGAATTTGTGCAATTCCAAGGGCTGATGAAAAATCAGCTGCCCTTGCGACAAATGATATACCTTTTCATTGGCAGACACACACAAACTGCCGCTGATCACATACATTAGTTCCCAAAAGGAATGGGATTCTCCGGCAAATTCGTAGGTATTGCTGCAAGGCAGTGTAAAAAATGAGTAAATTCCCGTCAGCTTGATTCGTTCCTTGATTGGATAGGTAATTCCTTGCATGACATACTCCTTACTTAGTCTAAAATTACATAATGATTGTCTTTTTTTATATTTACATATGATTTAAGTCGTGCTATACTGATAATAGCATAACCAAACAAAAAAGTAAAGGGGGAATCTTCAAATTATGAAAAAATTAAAAGTTATTTTGATTGGTGCCGGTGATAGAGGCAGAATTTATATCAGCAGAATGGACCCTGAAAAATTCCAGGTTGTTGGTGTTGCGGATCCGGTTCCGGCATTAAGACAGTTTGTGAAAGAAACCTACGGATTAACCGATGAACAGTGCTATGAAAGTTACGAAGATATTTTAGCAGTTCCCAAATTTGCAGATGTTGCCATCATTGCAACCATGGACCAGCTTCATTATGCTCCCTGTATGAAGGCAATTGAATTGGGCTACGATATTTTGTTGGAAAAGCCCGTTTCCGCAGACTATCAGGAATGTGTGGACATGGCAAACGCAGCAAAAGCAAAAGGCACCAAAGTGTTGGTTTGCCATGTGCTTCGTTATGCACCCTTCTTTATGAAGATAAAAGAAATGATTAACGAAGGGAAAATCGGTCAGGTTGTTTCCGTGCATCATACCGAATGTGTGGGACATGTGCATCAGAGCCACAGCTTCGTAAGAGGAAACTGGGGCAATTCCGAAAGAAGCTCCTGTATGATTTTGCAGAAATGTTGTCACGATATGGATATTATCCAGTGGCTGGTTGGCTCTCCCTGTAAAAACGTTCATTCCTTCGGTTCTTTGGGATACTTTACCAAGGAAAACGCACCGGAAGGATCTCCGGAACGTTGTGACAAGACTTGTCCTGTATATGATACCTGTTATTACAATGCAGTAAAACTGTATGTAGAAGATGAAAAGAACACCTGGTTCCGTAATGCTGCCACCAAGATTGAAACTCCCACCAACGAACAGGTGGCTGAAGCACTCCGCACCACCCAGTACGGCAAATGTGTATACAAATGTGACAACGACGTGGTAGACCGTCAGGTGGTAAACTTGGAATTTGAAAACGGTGCTGTGGCATCCTTTAATATGAGTGCCTTCAATGAAGGCGGACGTTACATCCGTGTGATGGGTACTGACGGGGAATTAAGCGGTTCCATTGGTGATATGCAACTGGAATTTTTTGATTTCAGAACCCGTCAAAAAACCAAAATCGACTTGGAAAATGCCACTGCTTCCAACTCTATCGTTGGCGGACACGGTGGAGGTGACCAGGGCTTGGTGAACTCTTTATATGCTTATATCACCGGTGCTTGCGACGAAAAAGAACTGAGTGCTATTGCAATCTCTGTAGAAAATCACTTGATTTCCTTCGCGGCAGAAAAATCCAGAGTGGAAGGCTCCATCGTTAACTTAGCAGAATTCAAAAAAGAATTAGGCTACAAATAATACATAAAAAAAGGAAGTATCCGTCGATACTTCCTTTTTTATTGCTATTGTTCTCAAAAGAATTATTCCTTCACTTTGCTGTATTCTTTTACCATCAACGCCCGTTTGTAGCCACGGTCTTCGGAAATGGATTCAATATAGAATTTTCTGCCGTAGTAGAAGCGAACCAAATCAAAGTATTTTGCAGCGGTGTGAAGCTCTAAGCGTTTGACACCTTTTTCCATCATCACGGTATCCACCACACTCATTAAGCTTTTGCCAACCCCGTGATTCTGAAATTCAGGACTAACTCCGAAACGGCTTAAGTATGCGGTGCCGTCTTCTTTTACTTTAATACGCACACTGCCTGCAGGCACTTCATTGATAAATGCCACAAATACCAGCTTGGTATCTAAATCACGAAGAATATCCTCATAGGTTTCGTTTAATGCTTCGGTATCTTCCAATCCTGCATTTTTAACATATTTTTGGAAAGAAATCTTGGTAATTGCCTGAATTTCCGGGATTTCCGCTTCGGTTGCCAAACGGATATGAAATCCGTAGTAATCTTTTTCCTGTGCCATTTTAATACCTCTTCTTATTTCTTGTAGGAGTCTGCCATCAGCATGGTCATAATTGCTTTTTGTGCATGCAATCTGTTTTCCGCTTCTTGGAAGATTCTGGAGTGGGGACCGTCGATAACGTCTTCGGTTACTTCAAAGCCACGGTATGCCGGTAAGCAATGTAAGAAAATGGAATTTTCATCGGTTAGTGAGAACAGCTTTTTGTTTACCTGATAGTCACCAAACTCTTTTACTTTAGTTGCTTTTTCAGCTTCCTGCCCCATGCTTACCCAGGTATCTGTATACACGATGTTGGCACCTTTCATTGCTTCTTCGGGATCGCAGGTTTCCACAATCGTGCAGTTTTTCGCCAAAGCTTTTGCCTTTTCAATCTGGTCGGGAACACATTTGTATTTTTCGGGAGTTGCAATATAGCAGTCAATTCCTGCCATTGCACAGGCATGTGCTAAAGAGTGTGCCATGTTGTTACCGTCGCCCACATAAGCAAATTTCAAGCCTTCCAGTTTGCCGAATTCTTCGTAGATAGTCTGCATATCTGCCATTGCCTGACAGGGATGTTCTAAATCGGTTAAGGCGTTGATAACGGGAATAGAGCCGTATTTTGCCAGGTCATACACATCGTCCTGAGAGAAGGTACGAATCATAATACCGTCCAACATACCGGAGAGTACGTTTGCGGTATCGTAAATGGTTTCGCCACGGCCAAGCTGAATGTCATTGGAGCTTAAAAACAGGGGATGACCGCCCAGCTGATACATGCCCACTTCAAAGGAAACACGGGTTCTGGTGGAAGATTTTGCAAAAATCATTCCCAGACTTTTTCCGGAAAGATAGGGGTGGGGAGTACCTGCTTTCTGCATTTTTTTCAGCTTGTGGGCTAAGGTTAAAATATCGTCAAATTCCTGTTTTGTAATATCGGTAATACTGATAAAATGTTTCATATTTTTTGATCCTCATTTCTATAAGTTTTTCAGTAACTCGGTGAGTTTATCGATGAGCAGGTTAATTTCTTTTTCGGTGATAATTAAAGGCGGTACTAAACGGAACACCGTTTCGCCAACAGTTCCAACCAAAAATCCTGCTTCAAATAACTGCTTGGCTAAGGCTTTCGCAACAGGCTCCAAGAATTCTACACCAAGCATTAACCCTTTTCCTCGAACCTCCGAAATGATGGGGAACTGTTCTTTTAAGGCAACTAATTTTGCTTTGAAAACTTCGCCCATTTTTTTGGCATTTTCTAAGACACCGTTTTCGGTTAGTTCCTTTACGACGCAAAGACCTGCTGCGGTTGCCAAAGGATTTCCGCCAAAGGTGGTGCCGTGATCCCCGGGGGCAAAAGCCGCAAATTTTTCCTTGCAAAGGATGGCACCGATTGGCACACCCCCTGCCAATGCTTTTGCCAGGGTGAAAACATCAGGTTCCACACCTACGGTTTCGTAAGCAAAGAGGGTACCGCATCTGCCCATACCGGTTTGTACTTCGTCAAAAATCAACACGATATCTTTTTCGGTACAAATCTTTCTGATTTCTTCTAAGTACGCCTTTTCTAAGGGACGGACGCCGCTTTCTCCCTGAATGACCTCCAAAAGTACCGCACCGGTTCTGTCAGTAACGGCTGCCTTGAACGCATCAATGTTGTTGGCGGGAACGTGAATGAATTTTTCAACCAGCGGTGCATAGGGCTTTTGGTATTTTGCCTGCCCCGTAGCGGAGAGGGTTGCCAGTGTTCTGCCGTGGAAGGAATTTTCTAAGGTGATCACCTCGGGTTTTTCCTGACCTTTGTTATAGAAATATTTTCTGGCAAGTTTTAAGGCCCCTTCGTTAGCTTCCGCACCGGAATTGGCAAAAAATACTTTATCGGCACAGGAATGTTCACAAAGTTCTTTTGCTAAATTTGCCTGAGATTCAATGTAGTACAAGCTGGAGGTGTGAATCAGCTTCTTCGCCTGATTACAAATGGTTTCTACCAGCTTTGGATGATTGTGCCCCAGGGCATTTACGGCAATTCCCGCCATGAAATCGTAATAAACCTTGCCGTCTGTGGCGGTTAAGGTCATACCGTTTCCCTCTGTGAAACAGACGGGCAGCCGTTCACCAAAGGTATTCATATAGTAAGTTTTGTCGGTTTGTTTAATTTGGTCTAACATATTCTCACCTTCGCTGCATAAATATGCATATATAATCAATAATATCCCTATTATAGTACATAATTATACATTTGTCAATAACTTTTACGATATTTTTTATTTTTTCAAAAAAGTTATTTACAAACAGGGGATATTATGTTATAATACTATATTGAAAAAATATTGAAAAATTTGTCTGTTCTTCCTTTTTCGGGAGAACAGGCAAGAACACAAGACTGAGAATTTATGCAAAAAAATATACATCCTTGAATGAAACCGAAACAGAAAGGGAAACGGCAGATTTGATATCGCCTTTTAGGTGAATTTATGAGCGACAGACAAAACCATATCAGAAATTTTTCGATTATAGCCCATATTGACCACGGGAAATCCACTCTGGCAGACCGCCTCTTGGAAAAAACCGGGGTTGTTTCCGCACGGGAAATGGAGGAACAGCTCTTAGACAATATGGATTTAGAAAAAGAACGCGGAATCACCATCAAGGCGAGAGCTGTTCGGTTGGTGTACCGTGCGAAGGACGAGGAAGAGTATATCTACAATTTGATAGACACTCCCGGCCATGTTGACTTTAACTACGAAGTGTCCCGTAGCTTAAAAGCCTGCGAAGGTGCAATCCTCATTGTGGATGCAGCACAGGGGATTGAAGCACAAACCTTGGCAAATGCTTATCTGGCTGTGGATAGTGACTTAGAAATTCTGCCTGTCATCAACAAAATTGACCTGCCCAGCGCCAGACCGGATGAGGTGAAGCAGGAAATTGAAGATATTATCGGCATCCCGGCAGATGAGGCACCGCTGATTTCTGCCAAAAACGGTACCAATATTGAAGACGTGCTGGAAGCTATTGCCAAGAATATTCCTGCTCCTATGGGGGATGAAGATGCACCGTTAAAAGCGTTGATTTTTGACTCTTATTACGATGCCTACAAAGGCGTCATTATCTATATCCGTGTCATGGACGGAAAAATTACGCAAAATACCACCATGCGAATGATGTCTAACGGCAAGGAATTTGAAGTGGTGGAATTAGGCTATTTAAATGCACTTGGTATGACACCTTGCCAGGAACTTTGCGCTGGAGAAGTTGGTTATGTTACCGCTTCCATCAAAACCTTAAGAGATACGGCGGTGGGAGATACCGTTACCGATAAAATGAATCCTGCCACAGAGCCTCTGCCCGGTTACAAAGCTGTGCAGCCGATGGTGTTCTGCGGATTGTATCCTGTGGATGGTGCCCGCTATGACGATTTGAAAGATGCCCTTTTGAAGCTGCAGTTAAACGATGCGGCACTGGTTTTTGAACCGGAAACCTCCATTGCGTTAGGGTTTGGATTCCGCTGCGGGTTCCTGGGACTTCTGCATTTGGAAATTATTCAGGAACGTTTGGAGAGGGAATTTAACTTAGACTTAATTACTACCGCACCCAGCGTAATTTATAAAATTACCAAAACCGACGGCACGAAAATCAATCTGGATAATCCCACAAACCTTCCCAATCCGTCGGAAATTGCTTCTATGGAAGAACCCTTCGTTTCCGCATCCATTATGACTCCCACCGATTATGTGGGCAACATTATGGAGTTATGTCAGGAGCGTCGGGGTGTGTTTATTGATATGAAATATCTGGATGAGTCCCGTGTGACCATTCATTACGATATGCCCTTAAACGAAATTATTTACGATTTCTTTGACGATTTGAAATCCCGTACCAAGGGATATGCCTCTTTGGACTATGAGCTGGCAAGCTACAAAGAATCCAAACTGGTGAAATTAGACATTCTCTTAAACGGCGAAATTGTGGATGCATTGTCCTTTATTGTGCATACCGACAAAGCCTATGCCAGAGGCAGACGAATCGCTGAAAAATTAAAAGAGGTAATTCCGCGGCAGCTGTTTGAAATTCCCATTCAGGCAGCCATCGGCAACAAGGTCATCGCCCGTGAAACCGTAAAAGCAATGCGAAAAGATGTGCTTGCAAAATGTTACGGCGGTGACATTACCCGTAAGAAAAAGCTTCTGGAAAAACAGAAGGAAGGGAAAAAACGTATGCGCCAGTTTGGTACTGTGGAGGTGCCCCAGGAGGCGTTTATGTCTGTGCTGAAGCTGTGATGACAGGGCTTTATTTTCACATTCCCTTCTGCATCAAAAAATGTGCATATTGCGATTTTTACTCGGTGACGGATACCTCGTCTCAGAAAGCGTATTTTGATGCAATGGAAAAAGAACTGGAAGAATACCGTGGCAAAAACATTTCGGTGGATTCGGTTTTTTTCGGAGGTGGCACACCTTCGGTTGCCGATGCTCACAATTTAGCACATCTTTTAGAAAAAGCGAGAGAGATTTTCTCTTTTGCACCTAATACGGAAATCACCATTGAATTAAACCCCAGAACTTTTGATGAGGAAAAGCTCGGAATTTATCGGGATGCCGGAATGAACCGCATCAGTATGGGGCTTCAGTCAGCCAATAATGATGAGCTAAAAAAACTTGGCAGAATCCATACTGCGGAAGAATTTTTAGGATCTTATCAGCTGCTTCGTAAGATGGGATTTTCCAATATTAACGCAGATATTATGTATGGATTGCCCGATTCTTCTTTCCAATCTTTAGAGAGAACATTGGCTTTTCTAAAAAATTTGGACTGCGAACATATTTCTGCCTATGCATTAACCTTAAGTGAGGATTCTGCTCTGTATCAGATGGAGTATCAGTTTCCCCGGGATGACGAGGTGTATGAGCAGTACCGTTTGGTATGTGAGCGGTTATCCTGTTACCGTCATTATGAAATTTCAAATTTCACAAAGCAGGGAAATGAGCCTTGCCGACACAATTTAAAATACTGGACCCGTGCTCCCTATATCGGCATTGGAGCAGCAGCACACAGTTTTTTTGACGAAAGACGCTTTTTTAATCCTGCAAGTGTTTCGGAGTATATTGATTTTGTATTGAAGGAACATGTTGTAAGAACATATGAAAAGATTTCAGAGCAAGAAGCACAGTTTGAAGAATTGATGCTTGCACTTCGCACCGATCTTGGCGTGAGGACAGAAAAGCTGCCTGCATCTTTTTGGAAAGAAAACAGGAGTCTGCTTGAACAGTACCAAAACAGTGGTTACTTAATTATCACAAAAGAGGGTATTTGTTTGACCGAACAGGGTTTTTTTGTATCCAATGCCATCATTTCTTCTTTGAAGATGGAAAGCAATTGACAAATAAAAGAAAGAAAGTTATAATAAAAAGATAACATTGTTCCAAAGAAAACGATGGAGATTAAAGTTATGAGTAAACAACGCAACAAACAGTCGAATAAAAAGCAGAAGAAAGAGAATATCCGGGTTTTTAAGAAGCTGTATTCCATCCCCAAAGTGTTTATTGTTTTTGCATTTTTGCTGGTGTTCTCCTTTTCGATGTTTGCTTATGAGCCGAATCTGGGAATGATTCAGTTAGGATCAACATTGATATTGTTTTTGGTGTTCGTTTTCACAGGAAACAATTCCAGTAAAAAATTCCGCGACTATATTGAAAGTTTATCCTTTGAAGTAGGGTCGGCAAGTCATAACTCAGTACTGAAATCACCGTTTCCCATGGGAGTTATGAGGGCAAACGGAGAGCTGGTGTGGTGCAATGATTCATTCGGAGCACTTTTGCCGACAGATGATTATATTGGTCGGTCTTTGGGAGAATTATTCCCCGGCTTTTTGTTGAATCATGCTACCGGTATTTCAGAATTTGTGGCGGAAGACAAAGTATTTACGGTATATTCCGTGGTAACAGATGAAACCAAAGTTTTAGAAGAACGAATTTATGTTTGTTATTTTGTGGAAATTACCGATTTGGTGCAGCTACAAAAAAAATACCGTGACGATATGATTGTGAAAGGTCATATCTATATTGACAACTTAGATGAAATCACCAAGCAGATTTCTGATGCGGAGCGTACCATGATTGCTTCCCAGGCGGAACGAATTATTTCTGAATTTGTAGGTGCCTATCAGGGAATTTTAAGTAAAATGGACCGTGACCGTTTTACCTTTGTAATGGAGAGAAAGCATTTCAGTGCTCTTTTAGAAACGAAAATGTCTGTGCTAAAAGACGTTAAAAACATTGAAACCTTCGGCGGTCTGCCCGTAACCTTAAGTATTGGGATTGGCGTGGGTGAAAGTTTGGGAGAAACGGAGAACTTCTCCCGTGTAGCGTTGGATATGGCATTGGGACGTGGCGGTGACCAGGCGGTTATTAAAGTAGGGAATGATTTCACCTATTTTGGCGGTCAGAACCGTGAAATAGAAAAACGGACTAAGGTTCGTTCCCGTATTATTGCGCTTTCCTTCCGTGAAATGGTAGAGCAGGCGGATAAGGTAATTGTGATGGGACATAAAAATGCGGATATGGATTCTTTGGGTTCCGCATTGGCATTGGCAAGAGTGGCATCTGCTTACGATAAACCCTCCCATATTATTTTAGAGGATTCCAATGTGAATACCGAAGCCGTGCTATCCAGAACACGCCAGGATAAAGACTTTGAAAACACCTTCATCACAGCATCTCAGGCAGAAATGATGATTACCTCCAACACCTTGGTGGTTGTGGTGGATACTCACAGACCAAACTTAGTGGCAGCACCGGAATTACTGCAGGAGAATGTGAAGGTTTTCTTAATTGACCATCACAGAAAAGGTGCAGACTTTATCTATGACGCCAACCTTACTTTCCATGAACCTTATGCATCATCCACCTGTGAACTGGTGGTGGAAATGCTTCAGTATTTGGACGATAAGGTGAAATTAAAAAGAATTGAATCAGAAAGTCTTTATGCCGGAATTTTATTGGATACGCAAAACTTCGCATTAAAGACCGGTGCCAGAACCTTTGAGGCAGCATCTTATTTAAGAAAATTGGGTATGGATCCCGTTGCGGCAAGAGATTTGGTGAAATCAGATTTTGATAACTATGTAAAAGTGTCCGACATTGTGAAATCTGCCGAAATTTATAAAGATTCTATTGCCATTGCCAAGTATTACGGTGATGAGGAAAACAGCATCTTTATTGCACAGGCGGCAGACGATTTAATCGGCATCAAGGCAATAGAAGCTGCCTTTGTAATTTTCCGCCGTGGGGACGACACCATTATCAGTGCCCGTTCTAACGGAAAAATCAATGTGCAGGTCATTATGGAAAAATTAGGCGGCGGCGGTCACCAGACGGTGGCAGGCTGCCAGAGTAAAGAGCTTACCGTGGATAAATCCATTATGCTGATAAAAGAAGCATTGGATGAACTGGAAGAAGCCTAAAATAAACAGAAAGGAAATCTTTGATATGAAAGTAATTTTATTGCAGGATGTAAAAGGAAGCGGCAAAAAAGGAGATATCATTAACAGCTCCGACGGATACGCAAGAAACTTTTTATTTCCGAAAAACTTAGCGGTGGAAGCAACTCAGGCAAACCTAACCACCTTAAAAAATCAGAAAGACTCTGTGGCGCATAAACGTGCCGTAAACCATGATAATTCCGAAAAGTTAAAAGAACGTCTGGAAGCAATGACTTTTTGTATTTCTGCAAAATCCGGAGATAACGGAAAACTTTTTGGTGCTGTGACCTCCATTGATATTGTGAAAGCGATTCAGGAACAGTCCGGCATTGAAGTGGAAAAGAAAAAAGTGGTATTAAAAGATGCCATCAAAATGCTTGGCACTTATGACATTGTGGTGAAACTGTTTGAAGATGTCAGTGCAAAGGTAAAAGTTGAAATTAAAGGACTGTAAATTATGGATATGGTAAGAGATTTGCCCTATAGCCTGGAAGCGGAAGCTGCAGTATTAGGGTCTGTCATTATTGATAAGGAATGTTTGCTGGAGGTTATGGAATTAATTTCGGCAGACGATTTTTACCTGGAAAAACACAAGGCAATTTATCAGGCAATCTCCAACTTATTTAACCTGAATGTTCCGGTAGATGTTGTCACTTTATATGATGAGTTGGTCCGTCTCGGAATTTATGAACAAATCGGCGGTAAGGAATACATTTTAGATATGGTCAATTCCGTTCCTACCACTGAGAATGTGAAGCACTATGCGAAAATTGTGGCAGATCAGTCTCACCTTCGGAAACTGATTGCCCTGTGTCAGGATATTAAAACTGCAGGATATGAATCCAAAGGCGCTCAGGAAGTTACCGAGCTGGCTGTTCAGAAGATTTTCGAACTGGCTTCGGAGCGGGATATGGGCGGTGCTGTCCATATCAAACAGGTTTTATATCAGAATTATAATAAGCTGGCAGAAATGCTGGAGCATCACGGAGAAATCTCCGGGATTCCCACCGGTTTTTCCGAATTGGACCGCAGACTTTCCGGCTTGCAGCCATCCACCCTGGTGTTAATTGCTGCCCGTCCGGCAATGGGGAAAACCTCTTTCGCTATCAACATTGCACAGAATGTTGCCATTGGGCAGAATATTCCTGTTTTGATTTTTTCTTTGGAAATGTCTAAGGAAGAATTAGTCAACCGTATTATTTCTTCCGAAGCACGGATTGAATCCGATAAAATCCGATCCGGGGAGATTACACCTGAGGATATGAATAAGTTTCTGGACGTCATGGAACCGTTGTCACGTGCGCCTATTTACATTGATGATACTGCGTCCATCACGGTTACCGAGCTTCGTGCCAAGGCAAAACGATTGAAGCTGGAAAAAGGTTTAGGACTGATTGTTATCGATTATCTGCAGCTGATGAACGGACGTCGTTCGGAAAGCCGTCAGGTAGAAATTGCAGAAATCAGCCGAAGCTTAAAAATTTTAGCAAAGGAGCTGGAGGTTCCCGTTATTGCAGTTTCTCAGCTTTCCCGTGGACCTGTAATCCGTGCAGTTAACCGCCCCATGCTTTCCGACTTAAGAGAATCCGGTGCTATTGAGCAGGATGCCGATATTGTTATGTTTTTATTCCGTGAGGAATACTATAAACCGGAAACCACTGAAAAGCACAACATTGGTGAATGTATTATCGCAAAACACCGAGCAGGGGAAACCGGTTCCTTTGAAATGACATGGCTTGGTAAGTACACCAGTTTCTATGATCTGGAGATGCGTCATGATCCCTAAGAATGTTTCGCAAACAGAATTTTTAAACCGTATCCGTGATTTTATCCAAAGAGAACAGATGTTATCAAACGGCGATTCGGTGCTGATCGGATTATCCGGAGGAGCCGATTCGGTTGCACTTTTGCGGGTGCTTTTGGCACTTCGGGAAGAGTACAATCTGAAGCTGTCCTGTGCCCATATCAATCACGGAATCCGTGAGGGAGCAGCAGGACGGGATATGGAGTTTTGTAAAGCTCTGTGTGAAAAGTTTGCAGTTCCGATTTCGGTTTTAGAATCGGATGTAAAGAAAAAAGCTAAAGAACATCGCCTTTCGGTGGAGGATGCAGGCAGACAGGTGCGATATGCTTTTTTTAAAGCTCAGAACACCGAAAAAATTGCTGTTGCCCATACGAAAGATGATAATGCCGAAACAGTTCTTATGAATTTGTTGAAGGGGAGCATTCCGCTGGGAATTGCACCTTGCAGAGAAAAGGTGATTCGGCCTCTTTTGTGCGTTACCAAAGAAGAAATTTACACCTATTTAGAATCTTTGGAGCAGAATTTTGTAACTGATGAAACCAATTTTACCACGGATTATACCCGCAATAAAATCAGATTGGAATTAATTCCCGCAATTCGGGAACAGTTTAACACAAATTTCACAAATACGGTGTATCATAGTGCTGATGTGTTATATCAGGAACAGAACTTTTTGGAAAAACTGACAGATCGACTCTACCAGCAGACTGCAATTGAAGAAAACAGCACCGTTATCCTTGAGGTTGCGAAGCTTTTTTGTGCAGATGAGGTGCTTATCAAGCGGGTACTCAGACGGGCTTATTATACAATTTGCCCTCAGGGAGAAATTGTTTCTTATGAACAGCTGGAACGTGTTTTGAAGCTTTGTCGGGATAAGACCAAAGGGAAACAGATTTCACTTCCCGGCGGCATTATTGCGTTGTATTCAGGGGATTCTCTGATACTAAAGCAGGCAGAGGTACCGTTGCCGGAACCGGTTTTTTTACAGCCGGAATGTCCTGTTGCGTTGTGGAAATCCAACTGCTGCATTTGTTTATCCAAAACAGAAAATCCAAAGGGCTTGTTTTGTTACCCTGTTCGGGTCAAGCAAGGGGAACAGATTTGCCTTCGCACACGGTGCGACGGAGACAAGCTTTATTTTGGAAACTTAAACATACATAAAAAATTATCCGATTTTTTCATTGATAAAAAAATCCCGCTCCACGAACGAGACCAAATTCCGCTGATTTGTGTGAATGATGCCGTGCGGGTGGTGGTAGGTCACTTTTACGAAGAGGTAACCGATTGTCCTGAATCGGAACAGTACTATGTTATCATAAAATAAGAATAAAGGAACAAAATTATGATGTGTCAAGAAAAAGATATTAAAAAAATCTTGTTTTCAAAAGAAGAAATTAAGGCAAGAATTGAAGAACTGGGAAAACAGATCACAAAAGATTACAAAGACGCCAAGAGCTTACTGGTGATTGGTATTTTAAAGGGTTCTTGCGTGTTTTATGCAGATTTGATCAGAGAAATTAATCTGCCCGTTGAAATTGAATTTATGGCTGTTTCCAGCTATCAGGACAGCAGCATGTCTTCCGGTGAAGTGAAAATTGTGAAGGATGTTGGCACAACGGTTGCCTTAAAACACGTCTTGTTTGTAGAGGATATTATCGACACCGGCTTTACCATGTCGAAGGTTATGGAAATGTTCCACGAGAGAGGGGCAGCTTCCGTGAAGCTCTGTTCTCTGCTCAGCAAACCTGATCGCCGTAAGGTGGAAATTCCCATTGACTACTTAGGCTTTACGATTCCCGATGAATTTGTAGTTGGTTACGGTCTTGATTTTGCCGAACGTTACCGCAATCTGCCCTTTGTGGGAGTGCTGGACGAATCGGTTTACTTATAAGCGCATACAACCGGATTCGGTTTTGACATAACAATACAGGAGGTTTTTGATGAAAAAACATGTGAAAAATATAGGCTTCTACGCCTTATTGTTTGTGGTGTTTATGGTAGTTCTTTCGGTGTTGACTGCAGGACCTACAATCGACACGATTAACTATTCTGATTTTGTAAATTCCTTTAAAGCAGGAGAAATCCGCTCCATGGATTATTATCTTGGGGAAAACCGTATTGAAGGGATTCGCAATGTCAAGGGATACGAAAAACGATTTGAAGTGGTGATTCCCAGTCTTGATACTTTGAATCAGGATGTTGGTGTTGAAATTACCAAATCTATGACTGCCACCGAAGGTAATAAACTGACCTATAAGGTGATTCAGCCTCAGTCGGCGCCTTGGTGGTTTGCGTTGATTTCCCCTTTGGGGCTGATTGTAATTGCCATTTTATTCTGGGTGTTCTTTCTTCGTCAGGCAAACGGCGGCGGAGGAGCTATGTCATTCGGAAAGAGCAAGGCTAAAATGACAGATCCCTCCAAAACCACAGTAACCTTTATGGATGTGGCAGGAGCTGACGAAGAAAAAGAAGAATTAAAGGAAGTAGTGGACTTTCTGAAAAATCCCCAGAAATATCATGCAATCGGTGCCAGAATCCCTAAGGGGTTACTGTTGGTCGGACCTCCGGGTACCGGTAAAACTCTGCTTGCTAAGGCTTGTGCCGGGGAAGCAGGCGTTCCCTTTTTCTCCATCAGCGGTTCCGACTTTGTGGAAATGTTTGTGGGTGTGGGTGCATCTCGTGTGAGAGATTTATTTGAAAATGCGAAGAAAGCGGCACCCTGTATCATTTTTATTGACGAAATTGATGCTGTTGCCCGTCACAGAGGTGCAGGCTTAGGCGGCGGACACGACGAACGTGAACAAACCTTAAACCAGTTGTTGGTGGAAATGGACGGCTTTACCGAAAATCAGAATATTATCATCATTGCTGCAACCAACCGTCCTGACATTTTAGACCCGGCATTGCTTCGTCCCGGCAGATTTGACCGTCAGCTGGTAGTGAACTATCCCGATGTGAAGGGAAGGGAAGAAATCCTAAGAGTTCACGCGAGAAAGAAACCATTAGCAAATGATGTGGACTTAGCGGTGATTGCAAAGACCACCGCAGGCTTCACCGGTGCTGATTTAGAAAATCTGCTGAACGAAAGCGCGTTGTTGGCAGCACGTCAGCAGAAAACTCAAATCGATATGCAGGATGTTTCCGAAGCAATGATTAAGGTCATTGCAGGACCGGAAAAGAAATCCAAAAAAGCAAGTGAGAAAGAAAAGAAACTGACCGCTTATCATGAAGCAGGTCATGCTATCGTAACTAAATTACTGCCCAATCAGGACCCGGTACATCAGATTTCCATTATTCCCAGAGGCCGTGCAGGCGGTTACACGCTGTCTCTGCCCAGCGAGGACAAAATGTATGCTTCCAAAGTGGGCATGATGGAAGAAATTGTGGTATTATTGGGTGGCCGTGTGGCAGAAAAACTGGTGTTGGACGATATTTCCACCGGTGCTTCCAACGATATTCAGCGTGCAACCAAAATTGCCCGTGAAATGATTACCAAACACGGTATGAGCGAAAAGCTCGGTCCCATCTGCTTTGGCAGTGAGCAGGACGAAGTATTTATCGG
>JAZNNT010000012.1:0-3765 GCA_045580405.1 Clostridia bacterium | reverse complement strand
GGTACACGGCAGTCGCAGAAAGCAAAAAAATATATCCTGTTTCCATCAGCCTCATTTAACGGAGGAGGCTTCGTAAACAGACATCTTTTTTTAACGTATCATTACATAGAAAGGTAAAAAAAGTATGAAAGCTTTATCCCGCATTTACACAGCTCTGATCTTTATCATACTGTATATCCCCATCCTGGTGTTGATGATGTTTTCCTTTAATTCCACCTCCAACACCGGAGCCATGACAGGGTTTTCTTTCTATTGGTATTCCGAGCTTTTTAAAAGTCCCGAAACCTTTACCGCTTTGCAAAACACCTTGGTGTTGGCAGTCAGTGCAGCTGTGATTTCCACTGTGATCGGAACTGCAGCGGCTGTGGGACTGACCAAATTCCGCAAAAATTTCTGGAAAAACTCTGTAATTTCCATTACCAATATTCCTATGATGAATCCCGATATCGTAACCGGGATTTCTATGATGCTCTTATTTGTATTTATCGGCACCATGCAGGGCAGTGACGAAAAACTGAGCTTTTTCACCTTGCTGATTGCTCATGTCACCTTCTGTTTGCCCTATGTGATTTTGTCCGTTCGCCCCAAACTGCTTTCCATGCCGAAATCCTTGCCCGAGGCAGCTCAGGATTTGGGTTGCACGCCCTTGCAGTCTTTCTTCCGGGTGGAATTGCCCAACATTATGCCCGGCGTAATCTCCGGCTTCATTTTGGCATTTACCCTATCTCTAGACGATTTCGTCATCAGCTATTTCACCACCGGCAACGATTTTCAGACCTTGCCCCTGCTGATTTACTCTATGACGAAAAAAGAGGTTAAACCCGATATCTACGCACTTTCCACCATTATGATTGTGGCAGTTACCACCCTTCTGATTCTGTCCAATCTGTTTTCTAAAGAAAAAAGCACAGAAAGAAGGTTGTCTATTAAATGAGAAATTTTTTAGGAATCGTGTTGTCTCTTCTTTTGTGTCTTTTTATTCTGCCCTTATCCGGTTGTAACACCGAAAATAAAACCCTTACGTTAAATGTGTATAACTGGGGAGAATACATTTCTGACGGTTCGGAAGGCACCTTAGACGTCAACGAAGAATTTGAAACCTACTGCCGTGATGAGCTGGGGATGGAGGTTCGTGTAAACTACACCACCTACGCCAGCAATGAGGATATGTATAACAAGTTAAAAAGCGGTTCCACCACCTACGATGTGGTGATTCCCTCCGAGTATATGATTGAGAAAATGATTGAAGAGGATATGCTCTCTCCCTTAAATTTTGAGAATATTCCCAATTTTTCCAACATTGCTCCCGAATTTAAAAACTTGTTTTACGATCCCGACAATCTGTATTCCGTTCCCTATACCTACGGCATGGTGGGAATTATCTATAACGATACCATGGTCGACGAAGAAGATTTAGGTAGCTGGGACTTACTCTGGAATGAGAAATACCGTGGCAAAATCCTGCAGTTTAACAACCCTCGTGATGCTTTCGGCACTGCAATTTACTGGGCAGGTGACGATGTGAACTCCACCGATCCTGCAGTATGGCATTCTGCTGTGGAAAAGCTGAAACTTCAGAAGCCTTTGGTGCAGAGCTATGTCATGGACGAAATTTTCAACAAAATGAAAAACGGCTCCGCAGCGGTGGCACCCTACTATGCAGGAGACTACCTCACCATGTATGACGATAACGACAGCTTAGGCTTCTACTATCCCGAAGAGGGCACCAATGTGTTTGTGGATGCCATGTGTGTTCCCAAATGTGCCAAAAATCAGGAATTGGCAGAACTTTATATCAACTTTATGCTCTCCGAAGACATTGCCATTGCCAATGCGGAATACATTGCCTATTCGTCGCCCAATGTGTTAGTCAGAGAAAACCAGGACTACATCGACGGCATGATTGAGTGGAACGAAAATGCGATTGACATTCTTTATCCCTCCGATGAGTCAGGCTTAAAAACCACATACTATGAAAGTTTGGATCCCGAAACTCTGGCATTGCAAAACGGTCTTTGGGAAACATTAAAGATTGAAAACGCCGTGGAACCTTGGATTTATGTGGCATCCGGCGGAATTGTGCTGGTGTTGTTAGGATATTTTGGGTATAGTTACTTCCGCAAAAAATACCGTGATAACTATTAAACGGCTCGATAAATGGCGTATAATCCGAAAACCTCATCACTCGGCGTACCTATGTACGCCTTCGGATAACCCCTGCGGGTTCGGTTTTCAAATTCTACATCCATTTCTCATCGCCTAATTTTAGGTCAAAATGATAAAAGACGAAATTCTTTAGCAAAAAACAAAGAATTTCGTCTTTTTGTTTGGTACGGGCGAAAGCCTTCTCCTCGAGGAGAAGGGGGACCGCTTGCGGTGGATGAGGTGGCAAGATGCGAAGAATGTTATAGAACACCTCATCAGTCACTTCGTGACAGCTTCTCCTCGAGGGGAAGCCTATCAGAACAGAGCTTCTCTCCTACAATTTTTTCTTCTAAAAAAATACTTGTAATTTTAAAATATTTATGATACAATAAACTTGCAACACAGTTTAATATTTTCTCAAACGAGGCATACTTTTGTTAAAAATGTATGCTTTGGTTTTCATTCCCTCGTTTGAGATATGAACTGTGTTGCAACAGACCGAAGTACTACATTTTTAGTGCGTAGCTTCGGCTGCGCATTTTTTATTTAGGAGGAAACACAGATGATTATTGATAAACCTACAGGAATTGAGCTGATTCCGGGAAATGGTGGTAAGGATTGCCCCGGCAACGGCGAAAACGGAAATGAATGTTGTTGCGATGAATGTGATTATTTGGGTTGTTGTATCAATCATTTCAGAAAAAAGCCTTGTAATGAGTGCCTTGTCTTAAGATGCCCCCGTAATGAAAATCATTCCTTCCGAGCAGAAGTAGTCGAAGCCATTCACGAATCATTAAAAAACGAATAAAAAAAGACGAAATTCTGATGAAAGAATTTCGTCTTTTTTGAGCCAATCTTATCTGTTTAAAATTAACTTTGTTAATTCAACAGGTTCCACGATTTTGCCGTCTTTATAAACTCTCATATTGCCGGAAGCAATTTCGTCAATCAAAATAACTTCATCGTTGTTGTAACCAAATTCAAATTTGATATCCCACAGGTCCAGACCGATGGTTTTTAAGTCATCAGCCACAATTTTGGTAATTTTTAAGGTCTGTTCTTTCATATCTTCAAACATTTTGGGACTCATAACGCCTAAAGCTGCCAGACCTTCACCGGTTACCAGCGGATCGCCCTTTTCGTCATTTTTGAAGGTGCATTCCACATAACCGCCTTCTAAGGGAGTGCCGTCTTCGATATATTCGCCGTAACGACGGATAAAGCTACCGGTTGCAACCAGTCTGCAGATAACTTCCAAACCGTGACCGAATACTTTACCGGGAAGCACCTCCATGGTAGCATCTTCCACATTTGCAGAAACATAGTGGGTTTTGATGCCTGCTTTTTTTAATAAGTCAAAATAGTAAATAGAGGTTCTTAAATTTTCTCTGCCGATGCCTTCAATGGTTAAGCCAACAGAGTTTTCGCCGGGGTCAAACACACCGTCTTTACCGGTGCAATCGTCTTTAAACTTTAAGAGAACATTGCCATTTTCTAAGCTGTAAACATCTTTTGTTTTACCTTCATAAATTTTTTTCATATGCTTGTACCCCTTTTCTTACAAATATTTTATCATCAGTTATTATCATAGCACATTCAAAAGTGAATTTCAATATTTTC
>JAZNNT010000011.1:0-4604 GCA_045580405.1 Clostridia bacterium | reverse complement strand
GACTGATAGTCTGCCCCCGTTTCCTCGGTAACGGGTAGAGCATCCGTATCCATCCGAAGGGCAACACAAGGTTTTCTTTCGTCTCCAATCACGCAGACCACACCTGTGTGGAACATTCGCTGCACCGTGGTAATCCCGCAGTTTACCAAAAAATCTTCAATTTTGTCTGCAGTTTTCACTTCGTTATAGCAAAGCTCGGGAATTTTATGAAATTCCCGACGAAGAGAAATCAGCTCGTTTTCATATTGTCTATAGGAAATGTTTGCCATAAAAACACCCCTTTCGTGTTAATCTCTGAAGCCCAATCGTTCATGTTTTTCACCCGGAAGCACACACAGGTGCTTCCCTACGATTGTTGTGTGAACAACATATCGAAAATCTCAAAAGAGATTGCTATCGACGGTTTCATCTTTGATGGAATCATTCTATCACACATTTTTCTTTTTGTCAATTTGAAAGAAGAATGTAACCTTTTCTCCCTTCCCCTCATAGTTTAAACTAAGAATCGTGGATTCCCCAATAAATTTTCTTATTTTTACTTGAAAATTACTTGAAAAATTAGGAAAAATCGTATATAATAAAAAGAGTGATTTTCCTAAAAAAAGGAAGGGAGTATCTTTGGAGGATTTTTTCGTGCTTTTTTTGGCACTTTCCCCCAGGATGGAAGGAAATTATGTTAGGAAATTTAAAAACGAATCAGATATTTTTCTCAGGCATCGGCGGAGTCAGCATGAATGCTCTTGCCTTGATTTTAAAGGAAAACGGTTACAAAGTGTCCGGCTCTGACCGTTCTGCCTCCAAAATTACAGACCGCCTGGTGAAAGCGGGCATCTCTGTGTTTATCGGACAGAAGGCAGAAAACATTACCTCCGATATCGGCCTTTTAGTCAGAACAGCGGCAGTGCCTATGGATGCTCCCGAAGTGGTAAGAGCTCTGGAGCTTGGCATCCCCGTGATGGAAAGAAGCACCCTTTTAGGATTGGTGATGAAAGGGTATCGTGAACGCATCAATGTGTGCGGAACTCACGGTAAAACCACCACCACCTCCATGATGGCGCTCTGCTTAATGAAGGCAAACAAGCAGCCCACCGTCACCGTGGGCGGTGATTTTCCGCAAATCAACGGCAATCTGCTGCTTGGCACCAAAGACTATTTTGTTTGTGAAGCCTGCGAGTATGTGGAAAGCTTTTTAGAATTTTTCCCGTCTGCCACCATTCTTTTAAACATTGAAGAAGACCATCTGGATTACTACCGTGATATTGCTCATATCCGCAGTGCCTTCCAGAAGTTTACCGATAAAACCGAACATATCGTTATCGCAAACGGTGACGATGAAAACGTCCGTCTTTTGAATTTTTCAAATACCAAAGCGGTATTCTACGGTATGGAATCGGGAGACTATATCGCAAAAAATGTGGTCTTTTATCCCGATCGCACCGAGTATGATGTGTCCTATCATGATGAACTGTTAGCTCATGTGGTATTAACCGTGGCGGGAGCGCATAATGTGTCCAACTCCCTGGCAGTGTTTGCCCTGTGCCGTGAGCTTGGCATCCCCAAAGAGCCTGTGCTGGAAGCATTACAAGAATTTGGCGGTGCCAAACGGAGAATGGAATATAAGGGGCAATACCAAACTGTTCCCGTGTATGATGACTATGCTCATCATCCCACCGAAATCGAAACCACCATTTCCTCCATCCGCCAGAAGAATCCCAAGCGGTTGGTGATGCTCTTTCAGCCCCACACCTACACCCGCACTAAAACTTTAAAAGACGATTTTATCCGCGTGCTAAAGGATGTAGACTGTCTCTACATTGCCGATATTTACGCCGCAAGAGAAAAAGACACAGGGGAAATCAGTTCCCGTGACTTATGCGACGCCATCCCCGGCTCTCATTACATGCCTGCTCTGTCCGATGCAGTCATCGCATTGAAGGCAAACCTAAAAGACGGCGACATTTTTGTGACCGTTGGCGCAGGTGACGTGTATTTAGCAGGGGAAGATTTACTGAATAACTAAGGAGTACCGCTATGAAACATCCCGTATACGGTCTGGAAAAACCCTATTTTGAACAAATCGGAAAGGAAATCATCATCTATACGGATGATACCTGCTTTGACGGGTTTTCCAATATGATTGCTGTGAAAAAGGCAGATAAAAAAATTGTGGTTGCATTCTCCGCATCGGAAAATGCCTTTTTGGCGAATAAAATTCTGCCAAACGGAAAAGTGGGAATTTCTCCCTTGTTTGACATTGCTGAAACCCTCTCCAATGAGCGGGTGCTGTCCCCCGGCGGACGGCAGGGGATTTTGGATGTCAAAGAAAAGACTGTGGATTTTTTCACAGGGGATGCAAAAGCAACCGAAAAGCTGACCCAGGCAGGGGATGTGCTTTATATCAAACCCACCTGCGAAACCCTGGGGGATTCTTACATTACCAATCAGATTCCCTATTTTTTAAAACAAATCTTTACCGACTACATTAAACACGGCACGGCAAAAATTTCCGTGGCATTTTTACGGGAAAAACAAAAAGGTGCTCACGCTTTGGGTATTCATTTCCCCTGTGACGAAGCCTATTTTGTGACCTGTGCAGAGAATTTACCCCGAGAATTTTGCTTTGTGAAAAAAGAGGGTGACTTTGTGTCTACCCTGGATGTGGCAGGACTTCCCGTGGCAGTTTGCAAGGATACCGTTTCCGCTGCAAACTCCTATCTGCTCTCCTCAGGCTGCGAAAAAGTGGCAACCCTGGCACTCAACATGAAAAAGCTGCCAAACGGCAGCTTCCAAATTAAAAAAGAAGCCGTGAAGCAAATGACTGCTTTTTTAGAAACCTTGAAATAACCGAAACCGAGGATTTTTTATGAAAATACTTTTGGTGGGTTTAAATGCCAAATATTCTCACACTGCCTTAGCGGTCTATTCTATCGGTGCATACTTAACCGAAAAGGGCGTTGAAAACTTTGTGGCAGAATATTCGGTAAACGACCCCTACGAATCTGTATTTTATGGTATATTAGCACAAAAACCCGATATCATCGGGTTTTCTGTGTATCTTTGGAATGTGGAAAGAGTCTGTCGATTGGGAGCCGATTTAAAACTGGCTCTGCCAAATCTTAAAATCTTTTTGGGCGGTCCCGAAGCAGGCTACCGCAATGCTTTTGAAACAGATTTTCCCTTTGCCGATAAGGTAATTGTTGGCGAAGGCGAGGCTCAGGTTTATACATACTTAACGGGAAACGAAACCGCCGACACTTTCCCCAATCTGCCATTTCCCTACAAAACACCGTTGCAGAAGGGAAAAACCGTGTACTATGAGGCATCCCGGGGATGCCCCTACCACTGCAGCTATTGCATTTCCTCTTTGGAGAAAAATCTTCGCTTCAAACCCTTAGCTAAAGTGAAAGAGGAACTCCGTGTGCTGATAAACGCAGGCGCAACGAAAATAAAATTTATTGACCGCACCTTTAATGTAAATCCCGATGCTTATGAAATCTTCCGATTTGTCATCGAAGAGGGTGGTAACACGGGTTTTCATTTTGAAATCAAGCCTGAGCTTTTTTCCGAAAAGGATTTTCTCCTGTTAGAAGGTTCTCCGAAGGGACGCATCCAGTTTGAGGCGGGACTACAGTCCTTAAATCCCGATACGTTAACTGCCATTCGCCGAAAAAACGACTGCGATGCGGCATTTTCCAACATCCAACGAATTCTTGCCATGGGAAACATCCATCTGCATCTGGACTTAATTGCAGGACTTCCCTACGAAGATAAGGCCTCCTTTATTCGTGGATTCAACGAAGTTTATAAACTTCGTCCCCACATGCTTCAGCTTGGATTTTTAAAAGTGCTTCACGGTACCAAAATCGGATATGAAGCCGAAGAATACGAAATGAAATATTCCCCCCATCCGCCCTATCAGGTGATTTCCACCAAGTGGTTAACTCCCCTTGATATCATGGAATTAAAAACGGCGGAGGAGGCTTTGGAAACCTTTTCCAACAAAGGATTTTTCCCAAGCAGTTTAGAGTATCTGTGGGAAGCAAATGATTCCCACCCCTATGATGTGTTTTTATCCTTAGGACAGGCTTTAGCAAAAAAGCCGCCCTTGTCCCATCCCCATTTATTTCGCTTATTCTATGAGTGGTATGTGGAACAGAATTTCAAAAATCCTGATATTTTCTTAGAAAAGCTGCAGGAAGATTTTCGCCTCAAAAACCCCAATAAGCCCATGTTTCAGACTTGCTAACATGTGCCGAATGCGTAACCTTCACCGCTCGCCGTACCGAGTGTACGCCGAGTGGTGAGCTTCATTCATTATGCGCCTTTTATCAATCCCTATATTCTCCCCGAAAGGAGTTTTTTACCCTATGAACCGTTTCTTTACCGACGAGCCCGTCACAAATAACACCATCACACTAACCGACGACTCTGTTCATCACATCAAAAATGTGATAAAACTGCAGGAAGGAGAGCAGCTCGTTCTTGTAAAAAATCAAAAAGAATTGCTCTGCCGTATTGACAAAATTGAAAAAAACAGTATAATAGTATATGTGCAAAAAGAATCAGACGGTGTCGGCGAGCCACCCTATGAAGTCACCTTATTT
>JAZNNT010000010.1:0-11681 GCA_045580405.1 Clostridia bacterium | reverse complement strand
AATATGACGAGGGCTGGGAATGGGAAAAAGATATGACCGCCAACGATACCTTTAAAAAAGATTATTGGTATGTAGTCTATGTTTATATGGAAACAATCGATAACCACGAATTCAGCAGCACAGTCATTCCCCATATCAACGGCGAAGAAGTGACCGACGGTTTGCTGTATGGTTTTTTAATCTGTAATGAACGATTGGAAATCTCCTTTGTAAGAAATCAGGAGCAAAAAAAAGTCACCGTGGAAAATCACTATGAAGATTTAGGTATTATCAATGAAAGGCCCTTTATTGAAAATCCCAAAAGCTGTCGGAATAAATGTATTTTCTGCTTTATTGACCAACTTCCCAAAGGGATGAGAAAGCCTTTGTATTTTAAGGATGACGATTCCCGTCTGTCTTTTTTGACGGGCAATTATGTCACCTTAACCAATATGAAAGATGAGGAAATCGAAAATATTGTGAGAATGCGACTTTCTCCCGTGAATATTTCGGTGCATACCACCAACGATGCACTTCGGATAAAGATGCTTCATAACAAAAATGCAGGCGGAATTCTGAAAAAAATCACCTATCTTGTGGAAAACGGTATCACCGTCAACGCTCAGATTGTACTGTGTAAGGGATGGAATGATGGTGAGGAATTAACCAAATCCTTAACCGACCTGTACGAAGCCGAAGTAAACAGTGTGTCTGTTGTGCCAATCGGCTTAACCAAATTCCGTGACGGGTTAACCGAGATTGAGCCGTTTACCAAAGAGGATTGCCAAACAATTATCCGGCAAATTCACAACATTTCCAACCGTGCCTATCGGGAAATCGGTACCCGTTTTGTGTATCCTGCTGATGAGTTTTTCGTGAAAGGCGAAATCAATCTTCCCCCTGCAGCATATTACGATGATTTTCCGCAAATTGAAAACGGCGTTGGATTGTTATCTTCTTTTGTGAAGGAATTTAACCTGTCCTTTGCCAACCGAAAACCAAAGCCTGTCCGCAAAAAAACGGTAGCAGTGTCCGAAGCAGCATATCCCACATTATCCAAATTGGTAAGGCGCTTTGATGAAAAATTCGGCACCAAAACCGAAGTAATTGCCATCAAAAACAAATTCTTCGGCGAAAAAATCACCGTGGCAGGGCTACTCACCGCTACCGATATTATTAAACAGTTACAAACCAAACCAATGGAATATTTGGTACTCCCCTCCTCCATTTTAAGAGCAGAGGGCGACCTGACCTTAGACGATAAGACCATTTCAGACATTGAAGCCGCACTTGGCTGTGAAGTTATTTTAAACGAAAACGACGGCAAGAGCTTTTTGGATGCTCTGTGCCTGTAACACCCCAAAAAGGAGGTAACAAGCTATGGCAAAACCCATTGTTGCAATTGTGGGACGCCCCAATGTGGGAAAATCCCAGTTATTTAACCGTATCACGGGAAAAAGAATCTCCATCGTGGAGGACACTCCCGGCGTTACCCGTGACAGAATCATCTCCGAAGCAGAATGGCTTTCCAAAAGCTTTTTGCTCATCGATACCGGTGGGATTGAACCCGACTCTGCAGATGAAATCACCTCGATGATGAAGCGTCAGGCGGAAGCGGCAATTGAAACTGCAGATGTTCTCATTTTCTTAACCGATGTTCGTGCCGGTGTTACCGCTACCGACCGTGAGGTTGCCGCTATGCTGATGCGCTCGGGCAAACCCATTGTGTTGGCTTGTAACAAATGTGACACCCCCGGAGACCCCCCTATGGAATTTTATGAATTCTATAACTTGGGGTTGGGAGACCCCGTTGCCATTTCCGCCATTCAGGGAATGGGCATCGGTGATTTGCTGGATGAAGTGGCAGCAGGATTCCCCAAAGAAGATACAACCGAAGAGGACGACGATGTGCTAAAAATTGCGGTCATCGGGAAACCCAACGCAGGAAAATCCTCTTTAATTAACCGTCTGCTTGGGGAAGAACGTCTGATTGTGAGCAATGTGCCAGGCACTACCCGTGATGCCATTGACACTTATGTGGAAAAAGACGGTCAGAAATATCTGTTTATTGACACTGCCGGCATCCGCAGAAAAAGTAAGGTCAGCGAAGCAGTGGAAAAATACTCTGTGCTTCGTTCCTACGCAGCCATTGAAAGAGCAGACATTTGCCTCATTATGTTAGACGGCACCGAAGGAGTTACCGAGCAAGACACCAAAATTGCCGGCTATGCCCACAACGAAGGAAAGGCTTCCATCTTTGTGGTAAACAAATGGGATATCATTGAAAAAGACGATAAAACCATGGACAGAATGAAGCTTGAAATCAAAGAGGGCTTCTCCTATATGATGTACGCTCCTGCCCTGTTTATTTCTGCAAAAACCGGACAGAGAATTGACACCATCTTCCCCATGTTAAAAACCGTGAATGAAAACAGAAACCGTCGAGTGACCACCGGGATGTTAAACGATTTAATTGCCGATGCCACCGCACGGGTTCAGCCGCCCACAGATAAGGGCAGACGATTAAAAATTTTATATGCGGTACAATCTGCTGCAAATCCCCCTCAGTTTGTTATTTTTGTAAATGATACGCGTCTGATGCACTTTTCTTATGAACGGTACCTGGAAAACCAGCTAAGAAATGCATTTGATTTTACGGGTACTCCCATCAAGTTCTATATCCGTGAACGAAACGAAAAGAAAAAACTCTAATAAGGAGGAACTACCATGCCGGAATTTGTGTATTATATCTTATATGCCGTTTTAGGCTATTTGCTGGGGAGCTTAAACTTCTCCATCATCATCGGAAAACTGTTTTACAAGGTTGATGTTCGTGAACACGGCAGTAAAAACGCAGGAACCACCAACACCTTGCGTACCTTGGGAAAAGTGCCTGCTATTTTTGTGCTGCTCTTAGACACCTTTAAAGCAGTGATTGCCTACTGGCTGGTTTTTTTGATTACAAAAAATGTCTCCTACTCTTATATTGCGGCGGCAACCGCTGTGGTAGGTCACAATTTCCCTGTATTTTTCGGCTTTAAAGGCGGAAAAGGCGTTGCTACCTCTCTGGGTGCCTGCTTCTGCTTAAATCCTCTCTTAGGGCTTTACGTTCTTTTGGTTGGTGTTGGAATGATTGCCATTACCGGTTATGTTTCTGTCGGTTCACTGGCAGGAAGCACCTCCTCCATCATTTTCTTTGCAATTTTTGATCCCAATCCGCTGAAATTGGTGCTGTTGGTGGTTCTGACCGTTTCTATGTATATCCGTCATCACGAAAATTTAAAACGTCTTTGGAATCACACTGAAAATAAAATTTCTTTCAAAAAGAAAGAAAAGTAAGGAACCGCTATG
Organism: Clostridia bacterium; assembly: GCA_045580405.1. GTDB lineage: Bacteria > Bacillota > Clostridia > UMGS1840 > UMGS1840 > SIG452. Next base: position 8,351 of record JAZNNT010000010.1, on the reverse strand, counting down.
GATTTTATTACTGCAAAAGGCTTAATCGTTAAGGAAACCGATTTTAACGAGGCAGACAAAATGCTCACCGTGATGACAGATTCCTACGGTCTGCTTCATGCCAAAGCTTCCGGCATCAAAAGCCTAAAACGCAAAGAACTATCAGGAGCAAAGCCCTTTTTATATTCAGAATTTACCTTTTCCCAAAAGGGTGAATCCTTAAATCTTCGGGAAGCTACCATGATTCATTCCTTTTTGGATATTAAAAACAGTCTTACCAATTTAGCATTAGGGTTTTATATTTTGGATGTTTTAGGAAACATTGCCATGGATAACCAACCCAATGAACCGCTTCTTCGTTTAACACTAAACACTTTATTCGCCTTAAACCAAGGTAAAAAAGATGCCGCACTCATCAAAGGTGCTTACGAAATGAAAGTTGCCGACATCGAAGGCTTTACTCCCCATGCCTTTGAATGTATGGAATGTGGGAACGAATTGGAAAACGAAAAATTCTGCTATTTCGATGTGTTAAACGGCGGTATTCTATGTAAAGACTGTTGTCTCGGTGAAGAACGAAATATCTTGAAGATTTCGATGTCCACCTTTTCTGCCATTAACTATATCTTAGATGCAGACATCAAAAGTTTTTTGGCATTTGATTTATCCCCCGAAGCACGAGAGGAATTTGCTAAGATTTGCGAAAAATACTTTTTGGCACAAAGCGATTTTCATCCCAAAACCCTTACCTACTATAAAAAAGTGATGATGGCAGATTAAAGGGGATAAAAGTGATTAAAAAAAACGGTCCACCAAACGAAGACGGCGATATGCCACCTCCGTTTGTTGGGATAAATCCAAGGACAGTGCGGATAACCGTTTGAGAATATCCCTCACCACATCCGAATGTGCAAACAGAATCTGACCTGCAAGTTTATCGGTCAGATTTTTTTGCTCCGTTTTGGAAAAATGCTGGTATATGCCCGAAAGCTCCGTCAAATTTCCACGAAAATTAGGACGAAGCAACGGCAGAACATGTTCATAAAACTCTTCCCAGGTTTTGGGAAGAGTTTTTTTATTGGCATTGTTCCCGTTTTTCTCTTCTCTTGGCTTTAAATATGTACCTCGGCGAAAACCCCGTCGCATCCATCTCATAAATAATCCTCCTTTTTTTCGGCTTTTTCAGTTATTACCATTTTATTGTTTTTTTAGAAAAATGTGACAGAATATCTATTTGCCTTTTTCAAAAAACTATAGATATGAAAAAACAATCGACGGGAAGAAAGTGAAAAAATGAAAAAAATCAATCAAAATGAATATCAAAAAATGGTTTCCGGGCTGGGAAAAAGTCCTTGGCTTAAAAATATCCTTTGGGCATTTTTTGTGGGTGGTGCCATTTGTGTATTGGGGCAAGTGATTATGAATATTGCCAAAAATATGGGTATTCCCCAAGAAGATGCAGGATGTATTGCCTCGATTTCATTAATCTTCCTAAGCGGCTTATTCACAGGGCTTGGATTGTTTGACAAACTGGCCAAACGGGCAGGAGCCGGAACATTGGTCCCCATCACCGGCTTTGCCAATGCTATGATTTCCCCTGCCATGGAATTTAAAACCGAAGGATATGTGCTGGGGCTTGGTGCTAAAATGTTTGTAATTGCAGGACCCGTGATTGTGTACGGAATCTCCTCCTCCATCCTTGGCGGACTGATTTACTTTTTCATAAAAGGCGGTATGTGATATGGCAAAACGAATTGGAAATTCTACCCTTTTATTTTCGAGTAAACCTACGATTACGGGATTTTATTCAGTGGTAGGCAAAAAAGAATGGGAGGGGCCTTTGGGGAAATGGTTTGATTTAACCATTGGTGAAGGGCATTTCGGGGAAGAAAGCTGGGAAAAGGCAGAAAGTAAACTGATTGAGCTGTCCACAAAAGGTGCGTTGGAAATGGCTGGGGTTTCAACAGACGAGATATCCCTTTGTTTTGGCGGGGACTTATTAAACCAATGTATCGCCACCAACTACACACTTCGCACACTGGGGATTCCCTTTTTAGGACTCTATGGCGCATGCTCCACCATGGCAGAAAGCCTGATTATGGGAGCAATGAGCGTAGACGGAGGATTTGCAAAACATGTGCTTTGTGCTACCTCCAGTCATTTTTGTTCGGCAGAGCGGCAATTTCGTTTCCCGTTGGAATATGGTGGTCAAAGACCCCAGTCCTCTCAATGGACAGTAACGGGATCAGGGGCAACTGTTCTCTCGCAAAAAACAAACGGCGTTCATATTACCCATGCTTGTGTGGGAAAGGTTATAGATGCAGGTATCAAAGACTTAAACAACATGGGAGCGGCGATGGCACCTGCAGCCTGCGATACGCTCTGTTCCTTTTTTCAGGATACTGACACCACGCCCTGGAATTATGACTTAATTGTGACAGGTGACTTGGGAAGTATTGGCAAAGATCTGCTGCGGGAGCTGTTGTTCCAGAATGGCTATTCCGCTCAAAACTTAGAGGATTGCGGAGATTTAATTTTCTCTCAGGAGCAGGATGCCCACGCAGGAGGTTCCGGATGTGGCTGCAGCGCCTCTGTGTTAAATTCCTATCTGTTAAAACAACTAAACCAAGGGAAGTGGCGAAAAATCTTATTTATGGCAACGGGAGCATTGATGTCTCCCACCAGTTCCTTACAAGGAGAATCCATCCCCGGAATTGCCCATTTGGTACAACTGGAAAAGGAGTAGGTTAAAAGATGATTACCGGTTATATTTTAGCATTTATATTTGGCGGTTTTTTATGTGTCATCGCCCAGCTTCTCATCGACTTTACCAAGCTGACTCCTGCAAGGATTTTAGTTGGCTATGTGGTGGCAGGGGTAATCCTCACCTTTTTAGGTATCTATCAACCTTTGGTAGAAACCTTTGGTGCCGGAGCAACCGTTCCCCTAACAGGATTTGGTAATGCTCTGGCAAAGGGCGTCATGAAAGGAATTTCGGAAAAGGGCTTCTTAGGTGTGATTTCAGGAGGAATGACTGCCTGCGCTGCCGGAATTTCCGCCGCCATTTTCTTTGGTCTGATTTTTTCGCTCATTTTCTCTCCAAAGGAAAAATGATAGAAAAAAACACCGGGAAATCCGGTGTTTTTTTCTGATAAAGGAATCTAATTGGAAAAATCGTTTGTAATAATATAGTTAATCAAGGTCTTTAGCCCTTTTGACATCCACTTATTTTTATGATAAATCAGCTGTTTCCATATTTCGATATTTAGATCGCACACATCCAGATAGCATAAATCACCCGTGCGAACCAGTTCTTCTGTAACAAAATCGGGCAGAAAGGAAAGAATGTCTCCCTGCGCAACCAGTGAGGTGATCATATCCGTTCTTCCGATTTCCAGAATCGGGCTGATTTCCAGCGATTTTTTTGCAAGCTCCTTATCAAAAACTCTACGGTAGCCTTGTCCATATTCCGTTAATACAAAAGGTTCCTTGATAATATCACCAACCGATAAATTCTTGACACCTGCAAACTTTGATTTTGGATTTGCCACAAAATGCATGGAAAGAGGCTCTTCTTTTGCAATTACATAATCTTTATGATATGAGTGACTGTCTAACGTAATAATGAGGTCAGCTTCATTATGGTCCAGCATATCAAACATCACCGCCGTATCTGCTGTGGTAAATTTTACGGAAATACCGGGATATTTTCGATGAAAATCTATGTAGTTACGGCTAATCATATCATCACACACAGAATCAGGTGTTACAATATGAATGTGATCGTGGCACTCGGTTTCATCTTCCAGGCTTTCTTTAAATTCTTCGGTTAATGCCCGAATCTGATGGGCATAGGTGACCAGCTCATGTCCACGCTTGGTTAAGGTAATGGTGTGATTGATTCTTTCAAACAGCAGGCAGCCAAGCTCTTCCTCCAGCTGCTTGATCTGAAAAGAAATGGTGGACTGGGAATACCCCAGCTGTTCTGCTGCTTTGGTAAAGCTTCCAAGCTCTGCAACATGAATAAAGGTGATTAAGTTCCGTAATTCCATGTAAAACGCCTCCGGGATTTGTTTTTTCGATAACAAATATCAAAATCATCTGCTTGACTAATGGTTAGATTTATTATATACTATGTAAAAGGAAAAAGCAAGTCTCGGAGGAAATAAAAATGTTAGGTGTACTTGTCAATGTGATAACGGTGCTGCTGGGATCCGGTATTGGATTACTGTTTCAAAAAGGAATCCCCGAACGGATAAGCTCTGCCACAATGATTGGACTGGGTGCCTGTACCCTTTATATCGGGATATCTGGAAGCTTATGTGGTCAGAATGTGCTGGTTGTGATTGCATCAGTGGTATTAGGAACCCTAATCGGTACGCTTCTCAATATTGACGGTGCTATTAACCGTCTGGCAAGCAATGTGGAAGTGAAGCTAAAAAAAGAAAATCAAAAAGCTTCTGTAGCCGAAGGACTGGTCTCGGCTACCCTTTTATTCTGCGTTGGTTCTATGACGGTAACCGGCTCCCTTCAAGCAGGACTGACAGGAGATAATTCCATTCTGTTTACCAAAGCAACCCTGGACTTTGTGTCTTCCATGATGCTGGCTGCAAGCCTGGGCTTTGGAGTAATGTTGGCATCGGCTTCGGTATTTTTGATTCAAGGCGGGTTGGTTCTGTTAGCCGGACTTCTTGCTCCTGCTATGACCGCAGGCGCCATCAACGAAATGACTTGTGTGGGTTCCATTCTCATTATGATGATTGGAACCAACCTGATGGGTATTACCAAAATCAAAGTAGCAGATTTTTTACCCGCCATCGTCTTTGCGCCCGTTATTTATTATATTGCAACGCTGATTCCGAATTTATCCTTTTAATAAAAAAACGAGTTGTCCGCTTAGACAACTCGTTTTTTTTATTTATAGGCTCCGCAATTCTTACAAAATGCAGCTGTTCTTTCATTCTGTTGATGGCATTGCTTACATACCCAGGGACCACCACGATTAATGGGGTTGGGTTGGGTTGACTGAACCGTCGGACGATTTTGATTCTGTACGGGAGAACGAGTCATTTTGGCACACATTACTGCCATATTATGATTAATTTCCTGAAGATTCTCAGCCATATCGCCAACGGCATAAAGCAAAAATGAACTAATCCAACACATCAAACAACCGAGTCCACCGGATAACAATCCCACCAAAACATTCAAATTGATCATCAACAATAAACCACTGATACCGCAGATGATAAAACCAATAATGGTAATAACTGTAGCTAAATTTTTGATCTTCCCACCAATGTTTTCAAACATATTTTTTCTCCTTGTATTTTTTGACATTTAGTAAATGTCATTTATGTCATTATACCATGGTAAGATATTTTTGTCAAGCACTAAATGTCAAAATGGAGGGTATTATGTTTAAAAACAAAACAAAAAGCGGAAAAAACAATTTATGTGGCGAAAAAATATATCAGTTAAGAAAAAAATATGTACCAAAAATGTCACAGCGCATATTAGCTGAAAAACTGCAATTAAAGGGAATTGACGTGGATAAAAATGCAATTCAACGCATAGAAAGCGGAGAGCGGTTTGTAACCGATATAGAGTTGAAAGTGCTTGCCGAAGTATTTGGAACAACTGCAGATGAATTGCTTTCATAAAAAATAGCAGGCGGTTTCTATAAAAAACCGCCTGCTATTTTTTTATAATCCTAATAAATCCACCAATTCTTCCTTGGGACGGTACCCAATGAGAGAATCCTTTAATTCCCCATGTTCAAATACCATCATGGTAGGAACGGTTGCCACACGGTATTGCCGTGCCAGTTCGATATGTTTATCAATATCCACTTTCACGATTTTTAACTTGTCACCGTATTCTGCCTCCAGTTCTTCCAACACAGGTGCCAACATTTTACAAGGTCCGCACCAGGTAGCAAAAAAATCTACCAACACGGGGAGAGTCTGTTCCATAACGTCTTCCTGAAAGTTTATAAGTTCCATATAAACACCTCTTTTATTAAAATTTATAAGTCATTTTTTACTAAATCTTCGTAGGTTTCGCGTTTTACAATCAGTTTATCTTCTCCACCGGATACCATTACCACTGCAGGTCTGGGAATCCGATTATAGTTGGATGCCATAGAGTAGTTATATGCTCCTGTTGCAAGTACACAGAGGGTATCGCCCACTTCCACCTTGGGAAGCTTTGCCTTTTCAATTAATATGTCTCCTGATTCACAGCACTTTCCTGCCACAGTATAGGTTTCGTCAGCGCTTTCCCCTGCCTTATTTGCCAATACTGCGGAATATTCTGCTCCGTACATGATATAGCGGGGATTATCTGCCATGCCACCGTCTACTGACACATAGGTGCGAATATCGGGAATTTCCTTCACACATCCCACTTCGTACACAGTAATGCCTGCAGGTGCCACAATAGATCTGCCCGGTTCCATTAAAATTTTTGGAACAGCGATGCCAAAAAATTCTGCTTGCGCTTTTACTTCTTCAGAAACAGCTTTGATATATAAATCGTAGGAAATAGGATCGTCCGATTCCACATAGCGGATACCGAATCCACCGCCTAAATCCAGCTCTTCGGTGGTAAGATAAAGCTTGTCCTTAATTTCTTTAATGAACTTCATCATCACCTTAACGGTTTCCCGGAAAGGTTCTACATCAAAAATCTGAGAACCGATATGGCAATGAAGTCCTTTATAGCAGATGTGTGCTTTGTTTTTTACTGCTTCCACCGCAGACAATGCTTCGCCTGTTTCCAAAGCAAAACCGAATTTGGAGTCAATTTGACCGGTCATAATAAAATCGTGGGTATGAGCATCCACACCGGGCTTAATTCTGAATAAAACATTCTGCACTTTTCCCATATCTTTTGCAATATTTTCAATTTGCTCTAACTCAAAAATATTGTCAACCACAATGGTGCCAACATCATGACCGATCGCAAAAGTCAGCTCATCCTTGGTTTTATTATTGCCGTGAAAGCAGAGTTTATCCGCAGGAAAACCGGCAGATAATGCAGTATAAAGTTCACCGCCCGATACCACGTCAAGTCCCAATCCTTCTTCTGCCACAAGTTTGCACATATATTTGGTGCAAAAGGCTTTGGAGGCAAACTGGCAAAGTCCGTTGCCGCCGTAATAGGTATCCAAAGCATCACGGTAGGTACGAAGATGCGAGCGAATCATATCCTCGTCCATCACGTAAAGAGGGGTGCCGTATTTTTCTTTGAGCGTCATCACATCTACCCCACCGATGGTGAGGTGCCCCTGCTCATTGACATCTAAATTTTCTGAAACAAATTTCATGCTGTAACCTCGCTTGTTACAAATTCAGCGGAAGGTTATTCCCTCCGCTGAATACAGTATTTCTAAAAATGAAAAGAATTATAAGTTTGCGCCTGCTTCGATGGCTTTTTTGTTTAAGTCATAAAGCTCAGGTTTCTTTGCAGGAACCAGACCTTTTAACGCTTCAAAAACCACATCTAATTCAAACACTTTGGATTCTTTTAATACTTTTCCAATCAAGAACATGTTAGCCAATTTGCCCATGCCCATTTCGGTGGCTAATTTGGTTGCTTCCACGCCCACATAGCTAATGTCATCACGGGTGGGAGTAGGCTGAACCAGTGAGCTATCATAGTATAAGGTGCCGCCTTTTGCCACGCTCTTTTCAAACTTCACAAAGGAGGGACCGTTCATAGCGATAACTTCGGTTGCTTCGGTTACTAAGGGAGAACCGATGGCATCATCGGAGATAATGACATTACAGCTTGCGGTACCGCCACGCATTTCCGGTCCGTAGGACGGGAGCCAGGATACCTGGTAGTTATTTTTCATACCGGTGTAAGCAAGGAGTTTTCCGATAAACAGAATGCCCTGTCCGCCAAAACCGGAAATAATAAATTCTTTCTGCATACTATTCGTCTCCTTTCGCACCTTTATCTTTATACACGCCTAAGGGATACTGAGGCATCATATTTTCTTCCATCCATTTTAAGGATTCAGAAGGAGAAAGTCCCCAGTTGGTGGGGCAAGTGGACAGCACTTCCACAAAGGTGAAGCCTTTTTTCTCAGTCTGATAGGTGAATGCTTTTTTGATTGCTGCTTTTGCTTCGCGAATATTTTTTACATTGTTTACGGCAACTCTCTGTGCCAGTGCAGTGCCTTCCAGCTGGGAAACCAATTCACAGCCGTTGATGGGCCAACCCTGAGTTTCGGTTTTTCTGCCGTAGGGAGTGGTCTGGGTAACCTGGCCGACCAAGGAGGTAGGAGCCATCTGACCACCGGTCATACCGTAGATACAGTTATTGATAAATACCACGGTGATATTTTCGCCACGGGTTGCAGC
>JAZNNT010000009.1:0-11756 GCA_045580405.1 Clostridia bacterium | reverse complement strand
CCATTCTAAAAGCTGACCCCTACGGATACCATACCGAAACCCGTCCCGGGGATGCCTCCAAAATATATGATTTATCCAAATACCGTTGGCACGATAAAAAGTGGATAGCTAACCGACAGGCGCCCTACCAAAAACCCATGAATATTTATGAAGTGCATTTTGGCTCCTGGAAACGCTATGCAGACGGCAATAACTTTTCTTATAAAAAAATGGCAGAAGAGCTAATCCCCTACGCCAAGGAAATGGGCTATACCCACATTGAGCTGATGCCCATGAGTGAGTATCCCTACGATAAATCCTGGGGCTATCAGGTAACCGGTTATTATGCGCCCACCTCCCGCTACGGTGAGCCTTGTGAATTTATGCATTTTATTGACCGGTGCCATCAAAACGGTTTGGGCGTGATTTTAGACTGGGTACCGGCTCACTTCCCCAAAGATGCCCAGGGTCTATATGAATTTGACGGCAGCTTCTGTTACGAATATGAAAGCCCGTATAAGAGAGAACATAAGGATTGGGGTACCCGTATTTTTGACTACGGAAAAAACGAAGTTGTGTCTTTTCTCATTTCCAATGCCTGCTTTTGGCTGGACAAATACCATATTGACGGTCTCAGAGTAGATGCGGTGGCATCTATGCTCTACTTAGATTACGGCAAACAGGACGGCGAATGGGAGCAAAATAAATACGGCGGCAACGGTAACTTGGAAGCCGTGGAATTTTTCAAAAAATTAAATACCCGTGTATTTTCCGATTTCCCGGGCATTATGATGATTGCTGAAGAATCCACTGCCTGGCCCATGATTACCTATCCTGTGGAGGATGGCGGTCTTGGTTTCAATTACAAATGGAACATGGGCTGGATGAACGATTCCCTCCGCTATATGTCAACCGACCCCTTCTTTAGAAAAGGGGTTCATAACAACATGACCTTCTCGCTAACCTATGCATTTTCGGAAAATTTTGTGCTTCCCCTATCTCATGACGAAGTGGTTCACGAAAAATGTTCCCTCTTAAATAAAATGCCGGGTTACTTACACGATAAATTCGCAAACCTACGAACCTATCTCACCTATATGTTCGCCCATCCGGGCAAAAAGCTTACCTTTATGGGTGCAGACATTGCGCAGCAGGGCGAATGGAACGAAAGCAAAGAGCTTTCCTGGGAATTGCTCGAGTATCCGGAACACCAAAAGCATCACGAGTTTATCAAAGCATTAAATCATTTTTATAAAAAGGAACCTACCCTTTGGGAAAGGGATGACAGCTGGGAAGGCTTCCACTGGGCAAGTGCAGATGACTGCTATAACAATGTGTATGCCTTTTGGCGAATGGACCAAAAAGGAAATAAGCTGTTAAGTGTCTTCAACTTTTCATCCAACCGCTATGAAAACTATAAATTAGGAGTCCCCAATCGCGGAAACTACCTGGAGGTATTCTCCACCGACCGGGAGGAATTCGGCGGAAGCGGAACACCACCTCAGAAGCTTACTGCAAAATCGGGCGGAATGCACGGTCAGAAACAACATGTTGAGCTGACCATTCCCCCATTCTCAGCACTCTGCTTTTATAAAAAAGCAACGCCAAAACGCACCAAAAAAGCATAAAAGAAACGAACGGTGCATAACTATCAGAGAGGCAGTTTGGCTTCCATGAAATCAGCAACTTAAATTTTGCATATAAAATGCAACAGAGCAAACAAGAAAGGATAATTCTTATGATTGCAAAAAAAGAAATGGTCGCAATGTTACTTGCAGGCGGTGCCGGCAACCGTTTGTATGTTCTGACAAAAGAACGTGCAAAACCGGCAGTTCCTTTCGGAGGGAAATATAAGATTATTGACTTTCCCATCTCCAACTGTGTCAATTCCGGCGTGGATACCGTGGGGGTATTAACTCAGTATCAACCCCTGGAATTAAACACCTATATCGGAAACGGGCAACCCTGGGACTTAGACAGAATGTATGGCGGTGTGCACATTCTTCCTCCTTATCTGGCGGGAGCAACCGGAGAATGGTATAAGGGAACCGCAAATGCCATTTACCAAAATTTGCATTTCATGGACCAGTTTGACCCGGAATATGTGCTCATTTTATCTGGTGACCACATCTATAAAATGGATTATGCAAAAATGCTTCAGTTCCATAAGGAAAAAGAAGCAGACCTTACCATCGCAGTGTTGAATGTAACCATGGAAGAAGCAACCAGATTCGGTATCTTAAATACCAATCCGGATTTGTCGGTATATGAATTTGAAGAAAAGCCGGCAAAGCCGAAATCTACCAATGCTTCTATGGGGATTTACATTTTTAACTATAAAAAATTAAAAGAATATCTGATAAAAGACGAAGAAAATCCCACATCCTCCAATGACTTTGGCAAAGACGTGATTCCTGCCATGTTAAATGACAAATGCAAGCTGTTTGCATATCCCTTTGAAGGCTATTGGAAAGATGTTGGAACCATTGATTCTCTGTGGGAAGCAAATATGGACCTGTTAAATCCCAAGCTCCCCTTAAATTTAAGTGATCCCTTATGGAGAATTTACAGCCGTCACAATGCTACCACGCCTCATTATATTGACGAAAAAGCAACTGTGGCAGACTCTATTATTTCTTCTGCTTGCGAAATCTACGGCAATGTGTCTCAGAGTGTCATCTTCGCCAACACCACTGTGGGCGAAGGTACCAACCTGGAATACTCGGTAATTATGCCCAATGTAAAAATTGGAAAGAATGCCAAAATTCAGTATGCAATCATTGCAGACGATGCAATCATCGAAGACGGTGCCATCATTGGTGCTGACCCCAGAGACTGCAAAGAAGGCGAATGGGGCATCGCAGTAATCGGTCAGGGTGCAGTGATTAAATCCGGTCAGGTAGTCCTGCCCAAACAGATCGTGTAGATTGAACATAGAAACACACAAGAAAGAAGGATATACATTATGAATGCTTTCAGCATATTATTTTCAGATACCTTTCATTATGACAGAATCGGTGAGCTGACCAAAAACCGCAACTTAGCATCTGTCCCCTTTGGCGGAAGATACCGTCTGGTGGATTTTGTGCTTTCCTCTCTGGTAAAAGCTCATGTTCCCAATGTGGGAGTAATCACCCGTAATAACTACAGTTCATTAGTAGACCATCTGGGCAGCGGTAAGGATTGGGATTTGGACCGTAAAAACGGCGGCTTAAAAATTCTGACTCCCTTTGCCAACAATATGGGAAACGGCTCCTCCAAAAACAAATTTGAAGCCTTAAACAGCATTAAAACCTACATTCGCCACAATTTGCCCGATTATGCAATTTTAGCGGATACCAACATCGTTTGCAACATTGATTTCAAAGCCATGATACAATTTCATAAAGACACCAATGCCGATGTGGTTTGCATATACAAAAAACGTGATGTTTATGAAGGAAGCACCGGTATTACCGTCAACGAAAGCGGTCAGGTAACCGGCTCTTTATACCACGGTATTGCCAATGGCGAGCAGGATAACTTTGTGTTAAAAGTATATGTGATGAAAAAGAGCTTCCTTCTGAATTTAATTGATACCGGCATCACCTACGGCTGGGAAGAATTTAACCGTGATTTCATCACCAAGCACTACTCCACCTACCGTATTTTTGCTATGGAACAAAAAGGTTATTGCAAGGTGCTTCGCAATATCAATGATTATTATCAGGCAAATATGGATTTATTAAATCCTGAAATCCGCCGTGAAATTTTCCAGTCCGGCACCAATGTGCTAACCAAAATCAAAGACAGCGTGCCTACGATGTACGGCTCTCACTCCCAAGTGAAAAACAGCCTGATTGCAGACGGTTGTAAAATTGACGGCACCGTGGAAAACTGCGTAATTTTCCGTGGCGTGCATATCAAAAAAGATGCAGTTGTGAAGAACTCCATCATTATGCAGGATGCCGAAATCTCGGAAAACTGTCAGATTACTAATGTCATTGCAGACAAGAATATGACATTAAATGAAGGTGTGGTTTTAACAGGCTCCGAGTCCTTCCCCTTCATCATTGCCAAAAACACCAAAATCTAATTTCCCGAAAGGTAGCAAACACTTATGAAAATTTTATATGCAGCAGCAGAAGCCACCCCTTTTATTAAGGTTGGCGGCTTAGGTGACGTAATGGGTGGTCTACCCAAGGCTCTTTGTGAGCTTGATGTGGATGCCAGAGTCATTTTACCTCTTTATTCCAAAATTAAAGACAAATTTATAGACCGGTTGGAATTTATTACCGAAATTGGGATTCCGCTGGGTTGGAGAATGTGTTATTGCGGCATTTTCACAGCAAAAATCGGCAAAGTGATTTATTATTTTATTGATAATGAACAGTTCTTTAAACGGGATAATGTGTACGGAGAATTTGATGATGCAGAACGGTTTGCGTTTTTCTCCAAAGCCGTTTTGGAAGCATTGCCACATGTGGACTTCTATCCCGATATCATCAACGCCAACGACTGGCACACCGCAATGGTGCCGTTGTATCTGAATGCTTTTTACAGGAACATTCCCGAATATATGTTCATAAAAACGGTGCTTTCCATTCACAACATTGAATTTCAGGGACAGTATGATCCGTTGATTATGGGCAATGTGTTCGGTTTAGACGTGTCCTATCGCAGCATTATGATGTATGACGGTTGCTTAAACGTGTTAAAAGCAGGGATTGAATCGGCAAACCTGGTAACCACTGTGTCCGAAACCTATGCCAAAGAAATTTTGGATCCCTACTTCTCCCACAAGCTGCATAACATTTTAATTCCCCGTCAGTATAAATTAAAAGGCATTATCAACGGAATTGATACCGAAGTATTCAATCCCAAAACAGACCCGGCTCTTCCCTATCATTATGACTATTCTTCCATCCGCATGAAATCCTTAAATAAAACCGCTCTGCAAAAAGAGTTAGGTCTACAAGTGGATGCAAAGAAACCCTTAATCGGTATGGTTACCCGTTTAACGCCTCAGAAAGGTCTGGATTTGGTTCGTGAAGTTATGAGTGAGTTAACCAAGCATGACATTCAGCTGGTTGTTTTGGGAACAGGCTATCCCGAATATGAACAGTGCTTTAGAGACTGGGAAATGGTATGCCACGAAAAAGTGCGTGGTATCATTAAATTCTCCGGAGAACTTGCTTCCAAAATTTATTCGGCAGCAGATTTGTTCTTAATGCCCTCCCACGCAGAACCCTGTGGACTGGCACAGATGATTTCCATGCGCTACGGTACCATTCCGATTGTGCATACCGTGGGCGGTTTAAAAGACAGCGTTACTCCCTACAATCCCGAAACCAAAGAAGGTAACGGAATCACCTTCCAATCCTATAATGCCTGGGATATGTATGATGCCATTATGAGAGCACTCTCCCTATATCATGATAAAAATCATTGGAGAGCACTCCGTAAAAACGCAATGCAAACCGACTTCAGTTGGGAAAACTCTGCGAAGATTTATAAACAGACCTACGAAGATTTGTTGAATCAATAATACAAACAAAGAAATAACCAAAAAACAACGAAAAAATAACTAAAAAAAGGAGTTGATTTGATCAACTCCTTTTTTTAGTATCACGAACGAAAAGTTCGTTAGGTTTTCAGCGAACCCTGTGTTTGAGACACAATGAGGTCTGCTTTGTTCACCAATTCCTCTCGGATTTTTCGCATGAAAGTCAGCCGGAGAATTCGTTTTCTCTGCTCTGATATCTGAAATCAGAAGCCTATTTTACTTCTAATTCTACCATACCGCTCTTTGGCTTGAAATTGGAATCCCACCAAAAGATTTTAACTGTCTGACCTTCCTCACACGCAATGCTGACCGGAACCAGTGTTGTTGCATCATATGAAGTAATGTTCTGCAATTGTTCGCCTTCGCAAACCGCCAAATACACTTCGCCTCTTACGATTCCATCTAATAATAAAACTAAATCACTTGACCAAGTCGTGCCATCATAAAGTACATTATTAGTATATATTTTGCCTAATTCATCACTGGAATCAATAAAATGCTTTGCGAACAGAAGTCCATCAGAATTACTCGGTACAAGGATCCTATCAATGCCTATTTCTTCTGCAGTTCTTACATCGTCGAACATTGCTACAGAATAAACAGTTCCCTTAAAATACTGGGGATCGTTCGTTCTGCGGTCAGCACCAATCCTATAGCCGGAGCAAGCATTTGCCAGCGTTGTACTGAGCGTTACCGTTTCTTTAAAAGCACCATTTACATATAGTGTTGCTGTGAGTCCGTCAACGGTAATCGCAAGATGGGTAATAGAATCTGAACGCACATCTGTTGAAAACAGATAGGTAAATGACTTATTGTTTGTCTTATAGTACAATCTCGGCTTACCATTGGTATAAATTTCGATATTGATTTGCTCTTCCGAACTATTATTGTAGTTACCAACAAGAACACCGCCACGTTCACTTACGCTTTTTGGCAAGTTGAAGCTTACTTCAAATGTTTTAGGATTAGATGCAAATGTTTCCTCTATCGTATATACATCATCAGCAGACGAAAACTTAAGTCCGCCATCTGATTTAATGTAATCCACTACCGCAATTTCCGCACCGTTGGCATCCGTTTCTTTTGCTGAAAGAAGCTCACCGCAGCCGGTGCATTGGATATATGAAATACCGTTATCAGATGCTGTTGCTTCCTTTACTACAATCCAATTGCTTGGGCGATGGATGGTTTCAAAAACTTTGGTTTCATCACAGAACTCACATTCCTTATAAATATATCCGTCCTCATCAGTTTTCGGAATATATGTTTTTTCTTCGCCATAGGTGTGTTCAACAATTCCCTTTGTAGTATTATCAGCAAGTGCGAAGAATACGCTGCCTTCATCTGCATTACTTTCTTTTATGACAAGCATAAAGTTTGCCTGGTAACTAATAGCACCGGAATGCATATTGAGTGAATTGAAAAGAGTAACATAGCTTCTCTCGCCATTTTCCACATAAGAAACCTGAAGATCTTTCGTGTGAAGAGCGCCGAATTCTTTTTTATTAAAGGTCTTGAGTCCTATATCCACGCCCACTTCCAAGTCTTCAAAAGCTGCCGTGTCAAATTCCGCCAGATTTAAATAAATCTTGTTATTGGGGTTTTTGTTGCTATGGAACGCATCGATAATCATATCTTCCAGCTTCTTAACAAGACCCGAGCTAAGGTAGTTTGCATTGTTCCATGTTAAAATAATGTAATCTTCAGAATTAGCTAATTTCCTAATGTATTTACAGTAGGGATTATACTTTTCCGTCCATGCGTTTGGTTCGCCGCCAAATGGAGTAAAGTAAAGTTCAAAAACGTCGTCATTAGCTGTTCCAAGGTAAACAATCTGCTCATCAGCAGGAATTTCATTTTCTTTTCCTGCTAAAATAAGGTCAAACTGCTCAGCTGTTCTCTCTGCTAATATGCTGCGGAAAAGATAAACATCCTCCTGACCGCAATTTTCTGTAATTAAGTTGATGTAGTTAGTTGCTACTCTATATAATGCCTCGTGATTTGTTACAATTGTTGCGGTCTGCATTTTATTGTTGCCGTTTGTTCCGGTAGCATTGATACCATCAAGATTAGAAGATGATGAGAATACAGCATTTTTACGTTCAATGCCATCCATATCAAGGTAGTGAGATGCTGTTGCCATTTTTAGGTGCATCATATCTGAACCAGCCTTGTCATCATATGAGGTCCAATCACATGGAACAAATTTCATGTAGTCGCCAACTTTTTTGCCTTCGTCAACATAAACCGGATCACAAGGATCTTTCAAGTGGTCCTCAAAGTATCCTATAAAGTCCGGATCAACGGCACTATGAGGATACCCCGGAATCTGACCCATAACAGTTACCTCAATCCCCATTTTGGCCGCAGTCACTAAAAGGTATGAGATACGAACAAAACCATATTTATCCTGGTTTACACCAACAAGATTTCTCATATAGCCAAAGTAACGGCTGTTTCTGTTGATACAGATAGCAGTTTCCATTTCAAATCTGAATTCTGCAATAGAAATCTTTACATCCTCTTCCGGATGAGCATCTTTATATAAAATTGCCTGATATATAAGCATGCCCAGACCAAAGTTTCCATTTCCTTCTGCATGATTAGAATGGTAAACAAAGGTATCAACCGTAACATCTTCTCCGTTTATGTCTTCAAACACTGTGACATTGTCGCTCATAAAGTTTGAAGAATTATCAAGTCGTTCAAGCTTTTCATATGTAGAGCTAATCGTGGAATCAGAGGAGTTTAGACCAAGAGCCAGAACCTCTGAAACAGGAACAAGCTTTCTTTCTTCCTCATCTTCTTCGCTATCATCGTTGGCTACATAATAAAGTCTTTCCGGTATTTCTTCATCTGTACCGGAGATATCAACAACCGTAAGCATATTTTTAATTGCGTCATCCCAATATGCATCGTCGCCTGCAATATCACTTAATCTGTCTTCATAACTGAACTTATCAATGTATAGTGTTGCACCATAAGAATTACCGAAAATGATATCACCATCAGTTGTTGCGCTGTTGCCTTCTACTATAAGATTTCTTATGGTAGCTTCAGAACCGGTGGTAGTTTCGTAGAAGAAACCGCCTTTATCTGCCTTGTTACCGATTGCTTCGGTATGATACAGATTAAGAATACCCTCGTTGCTCAAGTAAATAGCACCGCCATTTGCTTTTGCTTCATTATCCTGAAATGTGCAGCTGTGAAGCAATACTTCAGTGAGGTTTTGGTATGAGTAAATTGCGCCACCCGTAGTTTGTGCAGTGTTTCCTTCAAACGTCACACCGTAGGCTGCAACTGTAGTTGCATTATAAAGTGCCATTGCGCCGCCGTTTATACCTGCACTACTATGTTTCATGCTGGAATCATAAATGATAATTTTTGCATTATTTCCATATAAGAAACCGGCACTGCTGTCTGACATATTGCCATCTGCTTCAATATTATTAAGTGTAATTGCTGACGATGAATGAAGTGCTATACCGCCACCGCAGTATGAAGACTGATTTTCAACAAAGGATGCCCCATCAATGTCAAGAGTTGAGCCGGACATCATGTAAATGGCACCACCATAGTTCTTGCTTGTTTCAGAAACCGCTTTATTGCCGATAAATTCAACATCACTCATCTTTGCATCAACCTTAGCGGTTAAGTAAACTGCACCGCCGTTTGCTTTTGCTTCGTTATTATGAAACGTTGTGTTATTCAACGTCAATACAAGCTTATCTTCTTCCACTTCATGCTCTGTCCCATAAACTGCAGCACCATGACCACCTGCTGTATTGTTATTAAATGCTGAATTCGATACCTTTACGCTTGAATTCACGGTGCTTGACGTGGTATATGAAACATAAAGCGCACCGCCATTTGATAGAGCACTGTTTTGGGTAAATGTTGCATCGTCAAATTCAACGGAAGCACTGTGAACGGAAAGCACGCCGCCACGGCCTTTTTCGTCCGTAACTAAGTTCTTTATGAAGTCAGAACCGGTTACAATTGTTTTGCTTTCTCCGGCAGAATAAATAGCGCCGCCTTCATTTTGTGCTGTGTTTTCGCTGAAGGTAGAGTCTTCAACTGTAACAGAGCCCTTTCTTGCATTGTAAATAGCACCGCCGAATATGCTGCTTGCTTCAGGATTGTCCGTAAGGTTAATGGCTTTGTTTTTGATAAAATCACAGTTATTAAATTCAACAATACCGCCTTCGGAAAGTGTGTTGTTTGAAGCATAAACCGCAACTGCACCACCAACAGAAGATTCGTTTTCTTGGAACAAAGAGTTTGTAACATTTACGATTCTTGTGGTATAAACGTCGTTGGAATTTGAAAGGTAAATTGCACCGCCTCGTGTTTTTGCACGATTGCTGATAAATGTAGAATTATTTATAGTGAGTGTGCCATAGGTTGCAATAGCACCACCTGAAACATCAGCCACATTACTTTCAAAGGTAACGCCGCCATTGATGATAACAGCACCCATTATCGAGTTATATATTGCCGCGCCTGCCGAATCAGAAGTGTTATTCTTAAATAACACTCTATCACTTACGCCTTCATCTTCAGTTTTACCCACATAAAGATGTGCATACTGTGAGCTCGCCACATAAATAGCGCCACCATTCCGAAGCGAATGGTTTTCGATAAACTGCCCTCCTATTACATCAAGTCGTTTGAGATTATAAACAACCGCGCCCAGCGTTCCTTCGTTATGCTGGAATGTGCCGTCATAGATTGTGAAATTACTTCTGTTATGAATAGCACCACCGTTGATTCCTGTTTCGGTGCCATCAGACATATTGTTTTGAATCAAACCACCATGCATATAAACTGTGCCATCTACGTTAATAATAGCTGCACCGCCTATTTTTTCGGGTGATCCAAGATCATATTTACTATCAAAACCTCTTGTGTTTCCGTTTTTATAGTGATTGATAATCGATACGTTATTATAAATGTTTAATGTTGCACCTCCGACTACAAATATAGCGGAGCCTGTTACATCACCACTCATATTATCTCTATTACCGTCGATAATCAGTAAGTTTTCTGTTTCTGATTGAGGGTTTCCGAGAGTAAAGACTGTTTCTATCCCCTTTATAAGCGGGTAATTGCCGTCTTTGTCTTCCCCTACCAAGAACATATCGCCCTTAAAATCAGGACTTCTCTTAATCGTTTTCTTTGTAGTTGTGAAAAGCACTTTTTCGCCTACGACATACAAAGTTCTGTCAACTACGATATTACTGGTAACCTTGATGTTCTTGACATCACCGGCAAGTGCTGCTTCCAGCTCTTCGATGGTTCTGACATCAATGATTTCATCCATTCCGTCAGTTGTTTCATTGCCGTAGTCTTCAGGCTTTGGAATTTCGCCCGACAAATCGTTTACTGTAAGCTTATTGTATATTGCACTCTTCCAGTATGCATCATCAAGCTCACCGGTTGCATCTTTATCAACATAGTTTGCCTTGTTTAGATTTAACACTGCACCGGTTGAGTTACCAAAAATGATGGGACCGTCTGTTGCAGTATTTCCATCTACTGTTAATCCGATTAAGTTAATTGTTGTGCCTGTTGTTGTTTGATACATAAACCCGCCGGATAATGCGTTATTTCCCGCTGCAGTTATGTTATACATATCGGCCAAAGTCTTATTTGATGCATAAATCGCACCACCATAATTAGAAGATGAGTTGTTTTCAAATAAAACTTCATTGAGTGTTACGTTTTTGCCGTTTGTATAAATAACCAGTGCCCCACCGTTGCCGTTGGTTGCTTTGTTAGCTATAAAATCTGTTTTATGAATTTCGCCGGATGCTGAAGACTGCATGTCGATGCCGCCACCCTGCGTTCCTGCTGCGTTTCCTTTTATATATGAGTTATAGATTTTTAACGACGAATTATTTGCATACAAGAAACCCCCGTTTGCTCCGGAAGTATTTTCTTCTGCGGTAATGTCGTTTAATATTACACCAGAACCGGCACGGAGTTCTATTGCACCACCAATGTAGTCTGATACATTTTTAATAAACTTTGCTCCATTTATTTCAAAGGTAGAGCCGGTTGAATAGATGGCACCGCCACCATATGCGGTTCCATTATCGGCAAGTGCTCTGTTTTCGGTGAAAATCACATCTTCCATATAAGATGCCGACTTAGAACCAAAGTAAATGGCACCGCCTCTTAGTGATGTTTGGTTTTTGCTGAAGGTTACATAAGTCGGAGGCCAAGCGGT
>JAZNNT010000008.1:0-10585 GCA_045580405.1 Clostridia bacterium | reverse complement strand
ACAGGAACCCCATCAGGGAGACCTGCTGGAATATCCCCAGTATACCCGTCCTGCTGAAACCAAGTACGGCAAAGTACCTGACGTGTTGCTGTCGGGACACCATAAAAATATCCAGAAATACCGTAGGGAACAAAGTCTGATGGCGACCTTAGCCAAACGGGAGGATTTGTTTTTGCAAACGGAATTTAGTAAAGACGATATTACTTATTTAACCCATATTAAAACGATTTTAGAAGAAGGAATCAAACAGTATGATTACAACCAAACAAAGAGCGCAGTTAAGAAGTCTGGCAAATGATTTGCCGGCACTCTATCAGATTGGAAAAAACGGAATCTCCGCTGAATTTTTAGCACAGATGGAAGAAGCTCTGGAAGCAAAGGAATTAGTAAAAATCTCCGTGCTGAAAAATTCGTTTTATACCACCAAGGAAGCAATGGCAGAATTATGTGAAGAATTAGGCTGTGAAGCTGTTTCCGCTGTTGGCTCCAAAGTGGTGATTTATCGCCGTTCCTCCAATCCGGAAAAAGTGAAAATTGAATTGAAATAAGCGGGTGATCGTATGAAAATCGGGATATTTGGCGGAACCTTTGACCCTGTTCATATCGGACACGTTGCCCTTTGTGAAACAGCTTTTAATGAGCTGGGATTAGACCTGCTTTATGTGATGCCAAACGGAAATCCGCCTCATAAAGAGGACAGAACCGATGCTATTCACCGTTTGGAAATGGTGAAAATTGCCTTCCAAAATGTGCAAGGGGTAAAGGTTTCGGATTATGAAATCAAAAAAGAAACCCATTCTTACACCTATGAAACCCTGCAGGACTTTCAAGCTCTGCATCCGGACGATGAAATTTATTTCCTTATGGGGATGGACAATTTGGATTATTTTCCAAAATGGCGTCATCCGGAAATTATTTGTAAGCTTGCCCATTTGGTATTTTTCGGACGGGTTGGCTATGAAAAGCAGGAAGAAGCAACAAAAATCATTATCGAAGAATTTGGGGTAACGCCCATCTTTCTTCCTCTTAGTTGGGATGTTTCTTCCACCAAAATCCGTGAAGAGATAGGGCAGGGAACTTATCTGTTTTCCAAATTGCCGTTTTTGGTGTATCAGTATATTATCCGAAAAGGGCTATACGATTGCACGGCAGTAGGGAAATATGATTCCTTTATAGAAGATTTAAAAAACTATATTGAAGAAAAACGGTTCTTGCATAGCCTTGGTGTTGCCGTGACGGCGTACCGCATGGCAATCCGTTACGGGGAGGATCCCAAGCGGGCTTATTTTGCAGGATTACTGCACGACATTGCCAAACGGATGCCCCTTGATAAACAGCTGGAACTTTGCAAAAAAATAGACCTTCATCCCGACGAAGTTGCCTATCCCAAAATGCTCCATGCACCTGCAGGTGCGGGGTTTGTGAAAAAGCAGTATGGAATTAAGGATAAAAAGCTATTATCCGCCATCCGATATCACACCATGGGGCATCGGGATATGACTACCTTCGATAAGCTCATCTATATGGCAGATTACATTGAACCTTGCCGAGATTTTTCGGGAGTAGAAGAGCTTCGTGAGGCAACCTTCCGAAATCTGGATGAAGCAATTATCAAAGGAATTGATACTACCATTTTATCTTTGGTGGAAGACCATTTAAAAATATCACCGGTGTTACTTGAGGTCAGAAATGACCTGTTAGACCGGGAGCAGAAAGGATGCTAATGATGGAAGCATTGGAAAAAGCAATTTTTTTGGCGAAAATTTTAGACGATAAAAAGGCAGAGGATGTTACCGTGTTAAAGGTGGCAGAAAGCTCCTCCGTGTGGGAGTATTTTGTGATTGCATCGGGTACTTCCAACACTCACATTAAGGCTTTAGCCGGTGAAGTGGAGGAAAAAATGAAACCCATTGAAGCACCCCTTCATATTGAAGGTTATGTGTCTGCAGAATGGGTGCTGATGGATTATAATGATGTAAACGTAAACATTTTCCAGAAAGATTCCAGAATGTTTTATAGCTTAGAACGTCTGTGGCAGGATGCCGAACAGATTACTTGGAAAGAGGAGGCGTAAACCATGTATAATTTTACCGAAATCGAGCAAAAATGGCAAAAAATCTGGGACGATAACCAGACCTTTAAAGCAACTGACGATTTTACCAAGCCTAAATTTATGGCATTAGTAGAGTTTCCGTACCCTTCCGGTCAGGGGCTTCACGTGGGTCATCCTCGTTCCTACACCGCGTTGGATATTGTTGCCCGCAAAAAGAGACTGGATGGCTACAATGTGCTTTATCCCATGGGATGGGACGCATTTGGTCTGCCTACCGAAAACTTTGCGATTAAAAATAAAATTCATCCGAAAACCGTTACCAAAAACAATATTGCAAACTTCAAACGCCAGTTAAAATCTTTGGGCTTTTCTTTTGACTGGTCCCGTGAAATTGATACCACCGACCCCAACTACTACAAATGGACCCAGTGGATTTTCCTGCAGCTGTTTAAAAAAGGTTTAGCATACAAAAAAGAAATGGCTGTGAACTGGTGCACCTCCTGTAAGGTTGTTTTAGCAAACGAAGAAGTAGTTCAGGGTGCTTGTGAACGTTGCGGCAGCGAAGTGGTTCGTAAAGTAAAATCCCAGTGGATGTTAAAAATCACCGAGTATGCGCAGCGCTTGATTGACGACTTAGACGAAGTGGACTACATCGACCGTGTGAAAGCACAGCAGAAAAACTGGATTGGTCGTTCCACCGGTGCAGAAGTGGACTTCACCACTACTGCAGGAGAAAAATTGAGAGTGTATACCACCCGTCCCGACACCTTATTCGGTGCTACTTACATGGTAATTTCCCCCGAACATCCCAATATTGAAAAATGGGCGGATAAGTTGGAAAACTTAGATGAGATCAAAGCATATCAGGTGGAAGCTACCAAAAAATCCGACTTTGAAAGAACAGAACTTGCGAAAGATAAAACCGGTGTGGAATTAAAAGGTATCCGTGCCATCAATCCGGTGAATCAGAAAGAAATTCCGATTTTTGTGTCTGACTATGTATTGATGTCTTACGGCACCGGTGCTATTATGGCGGTACCTGCACACGACGAAAGAGACTGGGATTTTGCCAAAGCATTTAATCTTCCCATCATTGAGGTTGTTGCAGGCGGTGATGTGCAGAATGCGGCTTATACCGATGTGGAAGAAGGCACCATGGTGAACTCCGGTTTCTTAAACGGCTTAAGCGTTCAAGAAGCAAAAAAAGCAATTATTGAGTACTTAGATAAAGAAGGTTTGGGGGAATCCAAAGTAAACTATAAACTCCGTGACTGGGTATTTTCCCGTCAGCGTTACTGGGGCGAACCTATTCCGATTGTACACTGTGAAAAATGCGGAGCAGTAGCACTTCCCGAAAGTGAACTGCCCCTGTTACTGCCGGAAGTGGACAGCTACGAACCCACCGATAACGGGGAAAGCCCCTTAGCAAATATGACCGATTGGGTAAACACCACCTGTCCCTGCTGCGGCGGTCCCGCAAAAAGAGAAACCGACACCATGCCTCAGTGGGCAGGTTCTTCCTGGTATTTCCTGCGTTATATGGATCCCCATAATGACAATGCCTTGGCTTCCAAAGAAGCTTTGGAATACTGGGGACCCGTGGATTGGTACAATGGCGGTATGGAGCATACCACTCTGCACTTGTTGTATTCTCGTTTCTGGCATAAATTCTTATACGACATCGGCGTAGTACCCACCAAGGAACCCTATGCAAAGCGTACCTCTCACGGTATGATTTTAGGGGAAAACGGCGAAAAAATGTCCAAATCCAGAGGCAATGTGGTAAATCCCGACGATATCGTAAGAGATTACGGTGCCGATACCATGCGTTTATATGAAATGTTCATCGGTGACTTTGAAAAAGCGGCTCCCTGGAGTCAGCAGGGCATCAAGGGTTGTGTGAGATTCTTAGAAAGAGTACACGCTCTTTTAGATATGGTGCAGGAAACCTCCACCGGTAAACTGGAAAAAGAAATTCATAAGACCATCAAAAAAGTGTCCAACGATATTGAATCCTTAAAATTCAATACCGGTATTGCAAGCCTGATGAGCTTATTAAATGCCATTTATGATAACCGCGGATTAACCAAGGAAGAATTAAAAATCTTTATCGTTCTGCTCAATCCCTTCGCTCCTCACTTAACGGAAGAAATGTGGGAACTCTTAGGTTTTGAAGGTATGCTAAACCAGACCTCCTGGCCCAAATATGATGAAGCAAAAACCGTGGATAACGAATGTGAAATTGTAATCCAGATAAACGGAAAAATCAAAGATAAATTGGTGATTGCGGCAAATCTTTCTAAAGACGAAATTGAAAAAAACGTAATGGAAACTGACGCAGTAAAAGCTTTGATTGACGGCAAAACAGTGGTGAAAACTATCGTAGTTCCGGGCAAACTCGTTAATATCGTTGTAAAATAGGCTACGGCTTGAAAAAGAACATAGAGCGCAAAAGGCATAGGATTTATTTCCTATGCCTTTTTGTTTAAGGTGAAAATTTGTTGGCACAAATTTTGATTTAAAATGCCTTTTGCTATCTGCAAACTTCACCTTTCGGCGTACCGATGTACGCCTTCGGGTAACCCTTCGGTTCAGTTTGCAAATTCTATGCCCTTTTTCTGCACCTGAAATAATAAGATAATAGAAAAGACGAAATTCAAATTTTTTAATCCTTTGAATTTCGTCTTTTTTGTATGTTGGAAATGTAGAGGAAGATGCTCCAATCGTCCCGCTTGTTTTCTTCTTTTATGAGCAGGAAAGCTTCTTTCTTAGCCCCTCAATAATTTTCTTTTCGATTCTGGAAACCTGTACCTGCGAAATATTTAAATATTTTGCCACTTCATTTTGTGTTTTATCTTGAAAATAGCGAAGCCGGATGACTGTCTGTTCCCGCTGGGGTAATTTTTTTAATAACTCGTGCAACGCCATATATTCCACGATTTTTTCTTCCTGATGCTCTTCCCCGGGGATTTTATCTAAAAGCATCACAGAACCGTCGTCTCCCATAGGAGCATAGAGAGATTCACAGGTGGGGGAATAGGAGAGTGCGGTGACCACATCTTCTTCTGCAATCCCGGTTGCTTCGGATATTTCGGTAATTTGGGGATCTTTAAAGAACTTGTTTTGATAATCTTCCAGATAACGGTTAATTTTGTAAGCATTTTCTTTAATATAGCGGGATACCTTTACAGCACCGTCGTCTCTTAAAAAACGCTTGATTTCTCCCATAATCATTGGCACCGCATAGGTGGAAAATTGCACGTCGTAAGAGAAATCAAATTTTTCAATCGCTTTTTGCAATCCGATGCAACCAATCTGAATGGCGTCATCAGGCTCAATTCCGCGATTTAAAAAACGGAGTGCTATTTTTTTTACCAATCCCATATTTAATGAAAAAAGCTGTTCCATTGCATTGGCATCACCGGTTTTTGCCAGTTTTATCAGCTCGTTGTTCTGATCAAACAACCTATACACCTCATCTTCCCAAAATGATTGTAATTTGTTATGTATGATTGGGATGCAGTCGTTTTCTCATAAAAACCTTCGTACCTTTTCCCGGTTCCGATTCCACTTCCAAAAAATCCATAAAGGATTCCATCACAGTGAATCCCATCCCGGAGCGTTCTTCTTCAATTTTGGTGGTGTATAAAGGTTCTCTTGCTTTTTCAATATCAGGGATTCCTTTTCCTGAATCGGTTACACTCACCTCTACGGTGCAGTCAGAAAATATTCGCATTTCCAGAGTAATTACTCCAACAGTTTTATCGTATCCGTGAATGACTGCATTGGAAACTGCCTCCGATACGGCAGTTTTTATCTCCACAAGCTCCGAAACAGTTGGATCCAAGGACGAAATAAATGCAGATGCTGCTACACGGGCGAAGCTTTCATTTTCTGATTTTGATAAAAACATCAGTCGCATTTCGTTTAGAATTTCCATAGCTTGCAAAGCTCCTTTCCGTGGGGGAGAATGGTGCACAGTTCTTTCATATTTGCCATGCTAAGTAATCGCAGATACCGTTGGTTGGTGGTATAGACATAGATTTCTGTGCCAAAAACTGATGCCAACTTATAGCCGTTGGCAATGAAACTGATGCCGGAGCTGTCCATGAAGGTAAGGCCTTCCAGATTAAATATTAACCGACGGTAATTTTTTTGAGAGAGTCTTAAGGTGAGCTTTTCTCTTCCGGTTAAACTGTTATGGTGATCCAATTCGCCTCGCAGGAGAATCATTAGGGTGTCGTTTTGTTCTTCAAAGAGAATTTCCATAATTATTCCTCGTTTATTCATTTGGTTTTTCTTATTGTAGCACAGGGAAGAAAAAAAGTCCGTTGAAATTTGTCGTGGCATCAAAAAATCGTTCGACAAAAAGAACGTTTTTTTGAAAAATCAGTTGATTTTTCGGAAAAATGTGGTATAATAGATAAAGTGTTACAACATCTATTGCAAGAAAGGAAAAATCCCGATGAAACAAAGAGGTTTTGAAGTAGCGAAGGATTTTTTGGATCAGGATATTAAGCTTCCTGAACGTTCCACCAAAAACAGTGCAGGATACGATTTTTTTGCCATTGAGGACACGGTAATTCCGTCGTACTATGGTCAGCTTTTAGAAAAAGTGGTATCCAAGGAACCTGTTAAACCTACCATGGTGAAAACAGGAATTAAAGCATATATGGGTGAGGATGAGGTGTTATCCATTTATAACCGCTCCTCCAATCCCGGTAAAAAAGGCTTGATTTTAGCAAATTCTGTTGGCATTATTGATAGTGATTATTATTCCAATCCCGATAATGACGGGCACATCATGTTTGCTTTTTATAATTTTATGCCTTTTGCCATCACCATCAAAAAAGGAGATAAAATCGGTCAGGGTATTTTCACAAAATTCTTAAAAGCAGATAACGATAACGCTCAGGGAGACCGTACCGGAGGCTTCGGAAGCACCGGGAAATAAGTAATAAATTGAACAAATAAAGGAGCAAGAACTTTGAGAAAACTTTGTCTTTTACTGTTGGCTCTGATGCTTGTGTTAACAGGCTGTTCCAACAATCAAACTCACACTTTTACCACATCGGACGAACCGCCTATTGCAACCGAGACTCCGCAGGAAACCCCAAATGAGCCTGTAAAACCCACTGAAGAACCCATCACCACCAACCCGGAAGGAGAAATTGATCCCATGAAAGCAATTGTAACCATGAAAACCGTTACTGTCGATAAAACCGATGCATTAAAACCCATCGTGACCATTGAAATGGCATCCGGCGGTATTATCCGTGCAGAATTATATCCCGACATCGCACCTATTACCGTGGAAAACTTTGTATCCTTGATCGAAAAAGGCTTCTACAACGGTTTAACTTTCCACAGAAACATTCCCGGCTTTGTTATTCAGGGCGGATGTCCCTTAGGGACCGGTACCGGCGGCCCCGGCTACAGCATTAAAGGTGAATTTGCCTCCAATGGTGTGAAAAATGACTTAAGCCACGAAAGAGGCGTTCTTTCTATGGCAAGAGCAAGTGACCCCAACTCTGCAGGAAGCCAGTTCTTTATTATGCATGCTGATGCACTTTATCTGGACGGCGACTATGCTGCATTCGGCAGAGTGCTGGAAGGTATGGATGTGGTGGACTCCATCGCAACCTCCGGCATGTAATCTATCAGCTTGAAAAAGAACATAGACCGCAAAAGGCATGGTTTAATCCATGCTTTTTTGTTTTGCAAGGTGAAAATTTGTTAGCACAAATTTTAATTGTAATGCCTTTTGCTATCAACCAATCAAGCCTCTCGGCGTACCTATGTACGCCTTCGGGTAGCCCCTTCGGGCTTGATTGCTTGATTCTATGCCCTTTTTCTGCACTGAAATGAAAAGAACAAAGATCGCAAAAGGCATGGTTTAAATCCATGCTTTTTTGTTTGGCAAGGTGCAAATTTGCTGAAACGAATTTTAGCGAAATAGAATCAGAACAAACTTGTCGTTTACTGAAAGAAAAAACGAAAAAATTCTTAAAATCTCTTGACAAATCAATTCGTTTGTGGTATATTATTACAAGTCAGCTTATGTGTTTATGCGCCGGTGTGGCGGAATGGCAGACGCGCGCGACTCAAAATCGTGAGGGAAACCGTGGGGGTTCAAGTCCCTTCACCGGCACCATCATTTTAAAATCGTGTAAAAAATGGCTGATATATATATTATATCTAATTTGTTTGGAGGTGCAATCGACTATGGCAAAATGTGAAATTTGCAACAAAGCTACCACTTTTGGTATTCAGGTTTCTCACTCTCACAGAAGATCCAACAGAACCTGGAAACCCAACATCAAAAAAGTAAGAGCAATTGTTGACGGTGCTCCGAAAAGAATTACCGTTTGCTCCAAATGCTTAAAATCCGGTAGAGTTATCCGTGCTATCTAATTGAAGAGCAAAAAAGAAAAAGACCGTTTATGAAAACGGTCTTTTTTGTATGTTTTTTTACGGCTTGAAATGCGTTGAAACAGTGCGGAATTAATAAATTTGCAAAGATTCATCAATGTTCACTTATGGTAGCTTTCGTTGTTTAAAATTTTAAAGCCACGGTAAATCTGCTCGGTTAAAAACAGGCGGGCAAGGTTGTGCGGGAATGTCATTTTTGACATGGAAATCTTCATTTGGCAGGCGTTTAACACATCGGGATGGAGTCCGTGAGAGCTTCCGATGACAAAACACATTCCGCCTTGGGTTGCCTTTTGTTCAATCAGAGAAGCAAATTCCTCGGAGGAATACTGCTTACCGTTGATTGCCATTGCAACAGGTACCATATTTTTCGGGATATTTTTTAGAATCTGAGCGCCTTCTTTTTTTAAGACTCCTTCGATTTCCTTTTCACCCGGACGGTCACTTAAAGGTAAATCCGGAACCTCAATGTGGATAAAATCGGTATATTTTTTCAGCCTTTTTTCATATTCTGCAATGAGAAGGCGGGTTGCCTCTTCCTTGATTTTGCCAACGGTGATAATTGCGGTTTTCATCATAACAGCACCACCTCACCTAAACATCCCCGATGAGATACGGAGAGTGCTACGTCGTTATCCACCTTGATTTGATTCTGCGTAAGCACATCCTTTACTGTTTGGTAAGCTAATTCTGAAGTGTTTGCTTCGCCGCTTAAATGACCGAGGATGATTTTTTGGGTGCCGCCGTTTACCAGATGGGTTGCAAATTTACCGGCGTTTTCGTTGGATAAATGTCCCTCATTGCCACGGATTCTCTGTTTTAAATGAAAAGGGTAGGAGCAGTTTTCCAAAGCATTTAAATCATGATTGGATTCTAAGAAAACTAACTCTTTTCCTTTGACGTCGGCATATAGATTTTCTGCCAGATGGCCCACATCAGTCATAACAGTGATGGCTTTGTTGCCTGCAAATACATTGTATCCTACCGTGTGACATGCATCGTGAGGCACCGGAAATGATTCGATTTGCATATCTAAAACCCCCACACTCTGATGACGATCAATCTGAAAGATACGGTCAGAATAGTCGCAGATTTTGGGATACACTTCAATAAGTGTTCCTTTTGTACCGCATACCTTTACCCCAAGATGCTTCATGATCATGGGGAGTGCTGATGTGTGGTCTGTATGACTGTGGGTTAAAAAAACTGCATCCAGGGTGGTGATATCTTCGCCGATAGCTTCCAGACTTTCCCGAATGCGCTTAAAACTGCACCCGCAGTCCACAAGGATGCGGGTGCCCTGATACGAGATGAAAATAGAATTTCCGTTACTTCCTGAGAATAACGGGCAAAACTTTAACTGTTCCATGCTTTTTTGATATCGGTCTTAGTCTTCAATGGTAACTTTTTCGATTTGACCGCCCATTCCTTTGATTTTTTCAACAATGTTTTCATACCCACGTTCAACGTGGAAAATGTCATAAATTTCGGTGGTACCCCGTGCCATCAGCCCTGCAATTACCATAGCGGCGCCTGCACGGAGATCGGTTGCTTTTAAAGGAGCAGGCAAAAGCTCGTCCACACCGGTAATCATTGCCATATTACCGCTGACTTTGATATCAGCACCCATTTTTTTTAGTTCCTCAGTATATTTAAACCGGGAATCCCAAATGGTTTCAGTCACGGTGCTGGTCCCTTCGGACACACATAGTAAGGTGGCAATCAAAGGCTGCATATCTGTGGGGAATCCGGGATAAGGCAGCGTTTTTACCATGGTCTTTTTGGGACGTTTTTTATAGAATACTCTGACCCAGTCATCTCCTTCTTCTACACCAATTCCGATTTCATTGAGCTTTGCTGTCATACATTCCAGGTGGCGGGGAATAACATTTTTGATGATGACATCACCTTTGGTAGCCGCCGCCATTGCCATGTATGTACCTGCTTCAATCTGGTCGGGGATAATAGAATAGGTAGAACCTTTTAATTCTTTTACACCCACAATTTTAATCGTGTCTGTGCCGGCGCCTTTAATTTTAGCACCCATTGAATTTAAAAAGTTTGCCACGTCTACAATATGAGGTTCTTTTGCTACGTTTT
>JAZNNT010000007.1:0-2575 GCA_045580405.1 Clostridia bacterium | reverse complement strand
TGATTTTAAAAAAATCCTTGCGGTTTTTATTGTATAACGAAAGGGAATAGGATTTCTCCTATTCCCTTTTTTGATGGATTTATCATTTTGTCTACGCCTATTTACAAAGCGAAGAGAAAAGCTTCGAGAATTTGTCAATTTCGCCCGCAGGGGTTACCCGAAGGCGTAGTACTGCGTACAGCATAACGGTACGTCGAGCGATGGAGTGATACCAAAAAGGAGCATCAGAAAACCTGATACTCCTTTTTTATTTTGATTTTTTACAACGTGAGACGCAGAGAAAACGATGCAGAATTAAGAAACCGAACCCATAGGGGTTACCCGAAGGCGTACGGAGTGTACGGCGAGTGGTGAGGTTCATTGATTCTGCGCGTTTTATCAAGTCGTCTAATCGTTAAAGCCTACACGAGAAGAATATGTTGTATGCAACAACTCATGTGCTTTATGAGAATTAGGTTCGCCTAAGAATTCATCGTAAAGCTGTTTAATCTGCGGATTGTTATGAGACTGACGCAAGGTAAGTCTTTCGTCTTCGGAATAGAGGGCTTTTGCTCTCTTTTCTTTGTAGGTATCCTGAATGTCGTCAGCTTCGTTAGGCAGGAAGCAGGAACGAACAATCGGCTGACCGCCGCCTGCGATACAACCGCCGGGGCAACCCATGATTTCGATGAAATGATATTTGGATTTACCTGCACGGATATCATCTAAGAGAACTTTTGCATTTTTCATACCGTGAGCGATTGCCACGTTTACAACGGTGCCGTTGATGTCTAAGGATGCTTCACGGATGCCGTCAAAGCCACGAACAGCTTCAAATTTGATTGCTTCGTGTTCTTTACCGGTTAATACAAAGTATACGGTACGAAGAGCCGCTTCCATAACACCACCGGTTACACCGAAGATAACGCCTGCGCCGGTGTAGTCACCCATCAGATCCTGGTCAAATTCTTCGTCGGGCAGACGGGTGAATAAGATACCTGCACGCTTAATCATACGAGCCAATTCTCTGGTGGTTAATACTGCATCAACATCTTTGATGCCGTCATGCTGCATCTGGTCTCTTTCTTTTTCGTCTTTCTTTGCAGTACAGGGCATAATGGAAACCACAAAAATGTCTTTCGGGTCGATGCCGTTCTTTTGGGCATAGTAAGACTTAATGATTGCACCCTGCATCTGATGGGGAGATTTACAGCTGGACAGATGAGGCAGTAAGTCGCCGTAGTTGTATTCAGCATAGTTAATCCATCCGGGAGAGCAGGAGGTAATCATCGGCAGAACACCGCCGTTTTTGATTCTGCCGAGTAACTCGGTGCCTTCTTCCATAATGGTTAAGTCAGCAGCGAAGTTGGTGTCATAAACTTTATCGAAGCCTAAACGTTTTAGGGCAGCAACCATTTTACCGGTAACAGCAGTGCCAACGGGCATACCGAATTCTTCACCTAATGCTGCACGAACTGCAGGAGCAGTCTGCACAACCACGTGTTTGCCGGATTTCATAGCTTCGTCTACTTTTGCGATTTCGGATTTTTCCATCAGAGCACCGGTAGGACAAACGCTGACACACTGTCCGCAAAGGATACAGGGGGAGTTTGCCATAGAACGGTTTTCAGCAGGTCCAACAATGGTTTTGAAACCACGGTTTTCAAAGCCTAAGATACCCAGTCCATGAGCATTCTGACATCTCTGCACACAACGTCCGCACAGAATACATTTGGAAGTATCTCTCACGATGGAGGGGGTGATTTCGTCAACAGTTACGGGAGTTTTCACACCCTGGTAACGGCCTTCTCTTGCGCCGGTGATATAAGCAACGTGTAGCAGTTCGCACTGACCGTTTTTATCACACTGCTGACAGTTCTGATTGTGGTTGGATAACAGTAGTTCCACAGATGCACGACGTGCTTCAGATGCCTTGGGAGTGGAAATACGGATATCCATACCTTCGTTTACGGGATATACACAGGAAGCAACCAAGCCTCTTGCGCCGGCAACTTCTACCAGACAAACACGGCAGGAACCGTTGGAGCATTCGCCATGATTAAATGCACACAAAGAAGGAATTTCGTAACCGCAAGCTTTTGCAGCTTCCAAAATGGTTAAGCCTTCTTCCACCTGATAGGAAACGCCTTCAATTTTAATATTTACTTTAGCCATTTCGTTTTTCCTCCTTACTTCTGAATAATTGCTTTCGGTCTACAGGTTGCCAGACAAGCACCACATTTTACACACTTGGAAGCGTCAATCTGATAAGATTTTAACTTCTTACCGGGTGCAATGTAGTCAGTCTGCTGAATGCAGCCTGCGGGACAAGCTTTTGCACACATTCCGCAACCTACGCAGTTATCCTGAACAATCGCATACTGAATGAGGTTTTTACATACTTTTGCGGGACATTTTCTATCGTTGATATGTGCTAAATATTCATCTTTAAAGTGAGTTAAGGTAGAAATGATGGGGTTTGCTGCGGTCTGACCCAATGCACACAGAGAGTTTGCCTGAACGGTTTTGCCCAGTTCTTCTAACTCTTCTAAGTCCTGCATGGTTCCGTTACCTTCGGTGATTCTGGTTAAAATTT
>JAZNNT010000006.1:0-2564 GCA_045580405.1 Clostridia bacterium | reverse complement strand
AGTTCATCAGTGCCCTCTTTACCATTTACAAGAACGATGCTTGCTTTTACAATCTGTCCTCTTACTTCGTCGGGCACTGCAGAAACGCCACATTCCAATACATAGGGCAATTCCATAATAACACTTTCAATTTCGAAAGGTCCGATTCTGTAACCAGAGGATTTGATAACATCATCCACACGACCCACATACCAATAGTAGCCGTCTTCGTCGCACCAGGCAACGTCTCCGGTGTGATAGTAGCCGTCGTGCCATACTTCTTTGGTTTTTTCTTCATCACCGTAATAGCCGGTAAATAAGCCACAGGGCGCACCGTCTTTCACATTGATAACAATTTCGCCGGATTCACTGGTTTTTACCTGTTCACCGTCGGCATTATGCAGCTCTACCTTATAAATTGGAGCAGGTTTACCCATCGCACCGATTTTGTGAGGTTTGCCAACCAAATTACCGATAATCATGGTACTTTCGGTCTGACCGAAGCCTTCTTTAATCTGTAAACCTGTTGCTTTTTCAAACTGACGGTATACTTCGGGGTTCAACGCTTCCCCTGCAGTAGTCATGTGGCGCACAGAGGAAAAATCATATTGGGAAATATCCTGCTTAATCATCATACGCAGCATCGTAGGCGGAGCACAGAAAGTGGTGATATGATATTTGGCAAACATGGGCAAAATTTCTGCTGCATCGAAACGGTCAAAATCATAAACAAAGGTTGCCGCTTCACACAACCATTGACCGTAGAGCTTGCCCCACATAGCTTTTGCCCAGCCAGTATCGGAAATGGTAAAATGCAAACCGTCAGGGTCTACATTGTGCCAATATTTTGCCGTGTGGAAATGTCCCAGAGGATATTTATAGTTATGAGCTGCAATTTTGGGGTAGCCGGAGGTACCGGAGGTGAAGTACATAAGCATAGTGTCATCGCCGCCGGGGGCATCCTCGGTACGGTCGTAATGTGTGCTGAAGCGTATGTATTCTTCGTTAAAGGTTCTCCATCCTTCTTTTTTGCCGCCTACCAGCATTTTATGCTGAAGCTGAGGACAATTTTTTGCCGCCAAATCCACATGATTTGCAACTTCACCGTCTGCAGTGCAAACAATTGCACTGACTCCTGCAGACTGGAAGCGGTATTCCAAATCGTGCTCGTGAAGCTGATCAACTGCAGGAATGGCAATCGCACCCAGTTTATTTAAGCCAAGCATTGCAATCCAGAACTGATAGTGACGTTTTAAAATGAGCATAACTCTGTCGCCTTTTTTGATGCCCAAAGATGTAAAGTAGTTTGCACACTGGTTGGATTTTTTACGCATATCGCTGAATGTCAGGCGACGTTCGGTTTTGTTTTTGGAAATATGGAGCATACAAAGCTTATCCGGCTCTTTTCTGGAAAGCTCGTCCACCAAATCAAATGCAAAATTGAATTTTTCGGTATTTTTGAAAGTAATGGAAGTGGGAGTACCCTGTTCATCTTCCACAACGTCAATATATTTATGATAGATTCTGTCTTTGGTATCCCGATGAATGGAGCCGATAATCTGTTCGGTAGGAACGATTTCGCTAACGGTGGTATCAGAAATATCCGCTTCGGCACGAAGTACGATTGCATAGAATTTACAGTCTTTTCCATTGACTGCAATCATACCGTGAGGGGTATCACTATTGTAATAGATGCTGTCGCCAGGGCCAAGAACTTCTTTATGCTCACCGATTTGCACCATTAAGTTTCCTTCGATAACAATGTCACATTCCTGACCTGTATGAGTAGTCAGTTCGATGTCTTTATTCTGGGCATCTTCGTCATAAGCACTGACAACATACAGGGGCTCTGCAATACGGTTACGGAATGCGTGTGCCATATTGTAGTACACCATACCGTGTGCCTTGGCAATCTGCTGACCTGCACCTGCACGGGTAATGGTATAGGAACGAAGATTGGGGCTTGCGCCTTCAATAATATCTGTAACATTGACGCCAAACACATCGGCACAACGGTAAATAAAAGCAAAGTTTAAGTCTGCTTCACCGTTTTCACATTTTAAATATTCTTCCGGCGAAACACCTGTTTTTTGTGCCATTTCGTCTGCTGTGAGTCCCTCAATTTCGCGAAGCTCACGGATACGGCCTGCCATCTCCTTGATTTTTAAGTTGATGTTTGTTGAATTTGCCATAATAGAAATTTCCTCCTGTTTTTTGAGGCAAAAAAACTCGCCTCAAAGTATCGGTAAAATTCTTTGAGACGAGTGCTTTTCAAAAATTCACCCGCGGTACCACTCAAATTGCAATGAAAATTCCATCGCCACTCTCAGGGTCTTATAACCCTTATGCCTTAACGCAGCAATCACGGAGAGGTTCTACTCATTTTATAAAACTTTCTTCCTCCCGGCTCAAAAGCTACAAACACAACCTGTCCCCCATGGCTCGCACCAACCGCCACTTCTCTCAAGGGTTCGCAAGGATGCGCCCTCTTCGTCACAGCCTTTTATCAAAACACATTGTACCACATCTTGCAAGATTTGTCAAGTATTACATTGTAGATAGGCAATAAAAATGATATAACGAAT
>JAZNNT010000005.1:0-8039 GCA_045580405.1 Clostridia bacterium | reverse complement strand
GACCCTGCAATTAATGCTCCTAAAAAAACTTCACTCATTTGTTTTCTTTTCCTTTCGATAGAATCAAAACTCCAATAACAGCCCCAACGGCACCTAAAATTCCAAAAATGATACCAAATTCCATCTTTAATTTCATCCTTTCCTCAAAAAAAAGTGCGCCCTCATTTCACAATGAGAAACGCACAATAAAAAGTGAATCTCTCATTGTTGTCACACAATTCCATTACCCTTAAGGCATACAGAAAAAAGAGAAACACCTTTTAACAAGTATAGTTTCCCTAAGGGTAATAAAATATGAAATTGTGTGACGGGAACATTCTACCATACTTGTCGAATTTTGTCAATAGAAGAATCATATTCAAACAACTTGCTCCATTCCCCCACCGAATGACAGCAAAAAATTCCGCCGTTATTTTCGCAATGCAACACGGTTGCAGGAAGACGAAAGTACGGGATTGCGAAAATACTTGGCGGTAGTTTCTTTTTGGTTCGTTTTTCTTTGCCACCAAAGAAAAATGAACAGTTTGTTCACAGAGAATTCATTGACAAATGCTGGCAATAATAGTATAATAGAGTTTAAGATTTCAGGAATTTTCCAAAGAAGAAGGGCAAAAAACTATGATAAAAAAACTGTTAGGATGCGTAAGAGAATACAAAAAGCATTCCATTTTGGCACCGGTGTTTGTTACCTGCGAGGTGTTACTGGAAGTGCTCATCCCCTTTTTAATGGCACAATTAGTAGATTTAGGAATCAACGGTAACAACGGACAGGGCAATTTTAACTACATTGTGATTGTCGGAATTATATTGATTGTGCTGTGCGGATTATCTCTTTGGACAGGGATTTTAGCAGGAAAGTCTGCTGCGATTGCCTCCGCAGGCTTTGCTAAAAATCTACGAAAAGATATGTTTCATAATGTGCAGAATTTTTCCTTTTCCAACATTGATAAATTCTCCACCTCCGGAATTGTAACCCGCTTGACCACCGATGTTACTCATCTGCAGAATGCTTATCAGATGATTATCCGTATTGCGGTGCGTTCTCCCATGATGCTGATTTTCTCACTTGTTATGGCATTCACCGTAAAGGCGGACTTAGCTATGATTTTCTTAGCGGCAGTTCCCATATTGGGCATCGGTCTTTATTTTATTATGACCCATGCGCACCCCACCTTCAAAAGAGTATTTAAAACCTACGACAAACTAAATAATGTGGTGCAGGAAAACCTGCGCGGTGTTCGTGTGGTAAAAGCTTTTGTCAGAGAAAAACACGAGGAAGACAAGTTTAATGAGGTGTCCGGCTCCATTCACGATGACTTTATCCGTGCAGAAAAGCTTCTTGCTTGGAATGCACCGTTGATGCAATTTTGTATGTATGGCTGTATGCTCTTTATTTCCTGGGTAGGTGCCAATCTGATTGTGGCAGATTCCATGACCACCGGAGAGCTGATGAGCGTGATGACCTATGTGATGCAGATTTTATCAAGCTTAATGATGGTTTCCATGATTTTTGTCATGATTACCATTTCCCGTACTGCAGCAGAAAGAACGGTGGAAATCTTAAATGAAAAAGCAGACATCACCAATCCCGAAAACCCTGTAATGACAGTTCAAAACGGTGAAATTGTATTCAAAAAAGTGGACTTCAGCTATGCAGGAGAGAAAAACAAGCTCTGTCTTACCGATGTGGACTTAGTCATCCAATCCGGGGAAACCGTTGGCATTTTAGGCGGAACGGGCAGTGCCAAAACCACGTTGGTTCAGCTAATCCCCCGTCTATATGATGTTACTGACGGAGAACTGTTGGTAGGTGGCGTAAACGTAAAAGATTATGATTTAGATACGCTCCGAAACGAAGTGGCTATGGTGTTGCAGAAAAACGTGCTGTTCTCCGGTACCATTAAAGAAAACCTGCGTTGGGGCAACGAAGCTGCCACCGAGGAAGAAATGATTCACGCCTGCCAACTCGCTCAGGCAGACGGCTTTATCCGTGAATTTCCCGACGGCTATGACACCTATATTGAGCAGGGCGGTGCCAACGTGTCCGGCGGACAAAAACAGCGTTTGTGTATTGCCAGAGCATTACTCAAGAAACCAAAAATTCTAATTTTGGATGACTCCACCAGTGCGGTAGATACCCATACTGATGCGTTAATCCGAAAAGCATTCTTAGAAGAAATTCCCGATACCACCAAAATCATTATTGCGCAACGAGTTTCCTCCATTATGGAAGCAGATAAAATCATTGTGATGGATGACGGAAAAATTTCCGGTATCGGTACTCACGATGAGCTGTTAGCCTCCAATGAAATTTATCGTGACGTATATGAATCCCAGACGAAAGGAGGAATTTCTGATGGCACAAAATAACCAAAATAACCAAAACAACCAAAATAATCAAAACAGAGTACCTCCCAAATTTGATCCCAGCCGGTTTGCACCGCAGAAAAAGCCGGACAAGAAAACCATCAAACGTCTGCTTTCCTATATCTTTAAAGACTACAAATTCTACTTCTTTTTGGTCATTGTTTTAATCATTTTAAGCACAATTGCCAATGTGTCCAGTGCCATGTTTTTGGGGATATTGATTGATAATTACATCGCACCCTTAACCCAAATGGAAAACCCGGTATTCACAGGGTTACTTCAGGCAATCGGTGTTATGGTGGTAATTTATTTGGTTGGCATTTTCTCCACCTTAATTTACAACCGTATTATGGCAAAGGTTTCTCAAGGAGTGCTTCGTGATATCCGAAACGAAATGTTTTCTCATATGCAGAAGCTTCCTATCAAATATTTTGATACTCATCCTCATGGGGACGTGATGAGTTACTACACCAACGATACCGACACCCTCCGTCAGATGATTTCTCAGAGCTTACCTCAGATGTTTTCGTCTTTTGTGACCATTGTTTCGGTATTGTGTGCTATGCTGATTACCAGTTTTTATTTGACATTGTTTACCTTGGTATTTGTGGCACTGATTTTAAAAGTGACCGGTGCAGTTACCAAAAACAGCGGCAAATATTTTGGAAAACAGCAGCAGGCTCTTGGGAATGTAAACGGTTATGTGGAAGAAATGATTCACGGTCAGAAGGTCATTAAAGTATTCTGCCACGAAGACAAAACCAAAGAAGAATTTGATCAAAGAAATGACGAGCTTTGCGAAAATGCTACCAACGCAAACAAATTTGCCAATATTTTAGGTCCTATCAACAACAACTTAGGTCACCTGCAGTATGCGCTTTTAGCTATTTTGGGTGGCGGCATGGCTATCTTAGGTGTTGGCAATCTTACCTTAGGAAATATTGCAACCTTCCTACAGCTAAGCAAAAGCTTCAATATGCCCATCTCCCAGATTTCTCAGCAGATTAACATGGTGGTGATGGCATTAGCAGGTGCAAAACGTATTTTTGAGCTATTGGACGAACAGGTGGAAGAAGATCAGGGCTATGTTACCTTAGTAAACGCAAAGTACGAAAACGGCGTGTTAACCGAAGCCGATAAACGTACCGGCCTGTGGGCATGGAAGCATCCTCATTCTGACGGCACCCTCACTTACACCGAATTAAAAGGTGAAGTGGTATTTGACGATGTAGATTTTGGCTACACCGAAGAAAAAATCGTGCTGCATAATGTTTCTCTATATGCAAATCCCGGGGAAAAAATTGCCTTTGTTGGTGCAACGGGAGCAGGAAAAACCACCATCACCAATTTAATTAACCGATTCTACGATTTAGCAGACGGCAAAGTCCGTTATGACGGTATCAACATCAATAAAATTAAGAAAAATGACCTGCGCCGTTCCCTGGGAATGGTACTGCAGGACACCAACCTCTTTACCGGAACCGTGAAGGAAAATATCCGCTACGGAAAGCCCGATGCAACCGATGACGAAATTATTGCAGCGGCAAAGCTTGCCAATGCTCACGGCTTTATCTCCCGTCTGCCCCAGGGGTATGACACCCCCCTAACCAACAACGGAGAAAGCCTCTCTCAGGGACAGCGTCAGTTAATCGCCATTGCAAGAGCAGCAGTGTTGGACCCGCCGGTGATGATTTTAGACGAAGCAACCTCCTCGATTGACACCCGTACCGAATCCATTGTGCAAAAGGGCATGGATGCTTTGATGAAAGCCAGAACCGTGTTTGTAATTGCACACCGTCTTTCCACCATTCAAAACTCCGATGTCATTATGGTGTTGGACCACGGCAGAATCATTGAACGGGGCAGTCACGAAAAGCTATTAGAAGAAAAAGGAAAATACTATCAGCTTTATACCGGCTCGATAGAATTGGATTAAGGATCAAACTATGGAAAACGAATTACAAAAATATTTTTTAGGGCAGGATGTGTCCCCCTCCTTTGAGCAACTGGACACCATCTTTCAAAACGCAAAAAAATTCTCAGATATGCTGATGATGTATCAGTGTGCCATTCGGGAAATTCGCACCAAGTTTGAAATTTTAAACGATGATTTATCTTTTCGCAATAACAGAAACCCCATTG
This sequence comes from Clostridia bacterium, assembly GCA_045580405.1. Classification (GTDB taxonomy): domain Bacteria; phylum Bacillota; class Clostridia; order UMGS1840; family UMGS1840; genus SIG452. The sequence goes on along the minus strand of JAZNNT010000005.1, from coordinate 3,530 downwards.
AAATGATTAAATCCAGAGTGAAAAAACCACAGAGCATTTTAGAAAAGATTCAGAGAAGGAACTTAGAAATTTCTGTTTCCTCCGTGGTCGAAAATTTAAACGATGTGGCAGGAGTGCGGGTCATCTGCTCCTTTGTGGACGATATTTATAAGGTGGCAGAGATGTTTACCCGTCAGGATGACGTGACCGTGTTGAAAATTAAAGACTATATTAAAAATCCCAAGCCAAACGGTTATCGCAGCTACCATATGATTGTGGAAATTCCCGTCTTTTTTGCAGACAGAAAACAGCCTGTAAAAGTGGAAGTACAATTTCGTACCATTGCCATGGACTTCTGGGCAAGCTTAGAACACGGCATGAAATATAAAAAAGATATGCCTCAAGCTGATGAATTGATTAAAGAATTAAAGGACTGTGCCGACATCATTGCAAAAACAGACCTTCGGATGCAGGAAATCAACGAACGTCTGCAAGCGATGAATCCTACAAAAGAATAATCAACAAAAAAGCGATTGCAAAATTTTGCAATCGCTTTTCTTTTTAGAAAACATTTATTTTGTGAGCAAATCTGCAGGGCGTTTGGCAATTCTTCCAAAGTGATATAAAATTGCATCCACACTTCGTTTGGATGCCAATCCGTCACCATAGGGATTTACGGCATGCGCCATCTTATCATACTCATTAGAATCAGTCAGAAGGGTTTTGCCCATCGCATAAATATCTTCCTCATGGACTCCCGCAATACGGACAGTACCGGCTGCCACTGCTTCCGGACGTTCAGTTTCGTTACGAAGTACCAACACAGGTTTTCCAAGAGAGGGTGCTTCCTCCTGCAGACCGCCGGAGTCGGTCATAATCATATAAGCACGGTCCATGAGATTGTGAAGCTCACAAACATCCACAGGATCAATCAGATGCACATTATCCAATTCTCCCAGTACCGAGAAGGCAACTTCTCTGACTGCCGGATTTAGGTGCACCGGATATACCACCTGCACCTCTTCTTTAAACTCTTCTGCCAACCGTTTAATAGCACGGCAGATATTTTGCAGAGGTTCTCCCAAATTTTCTCTTCTGTGAGCAGTCACAACGATGATTTTTTTAGAAAAATCAAGATTCTTTAAAGTTTCGTCAGCAAATTGGTAATCTTTTCTGACGGTGGTTTTTAATGCATCAATCACAGTGTTACCGGTGATGAAAATCTTGGCGGCATCTTTGCCTTCCTTTAAAAGATTTTCACGATTCTGAACAGTGGGTGAAAAATGAAGTTCGCATAAAGAACCGGTCAGTACACGGTTCATTTCTTCCGGGAAGGGAGAATACTTATCATATGTACGAAGTCCCGCTTCAATATGCCCCACTGCTGTTTGCTGATAGAATGCTGCCAGGGCACCTGCAAAGGTAGTGGTAGTGTCCCCGTGAACCAGAACAATATCCGGTTTTGCTTCACCAATCACTTCATACAGACCCTTTAACACATTGGATGTGATATCCACCAAGGTCTGACGTTCTTTCATAATATCCAGGTCGTAATCGGGCTTGATGTCGAAAATTTGAAGCACTTGGTCCAGCATCTGCCGATGCTGGGCGGTAACTGCCACGATGGACTGAATTTCTTCTCTTGATTCCAGTTCTTTTACCAACGGAGCCATTTTGATTGCTTCCGGACGGGTTCCAAACACCGTCATCACTTTGAGCTTGTCCATAAAATTACCTTCTTTACTTTTCGGAATTACCGTCTCTGGTTTCTTCAATCGGAGCAGGTGCTCCTTCTTCCATAGACAGTTCTTTTAAAAACGTTTTCTCATAATTTCTGTTTTTTGCGTAGAAAATGAATCCAAACAAGTATACCAACGATACTGCAATCATCAAGAGAGCACGCTCGATGCCTGCGGTAATCATCACCACTGCCGTTAAAGAAAGCAACCCGCTGACAATACATAAAATCCCCACTGCCTGACGCTGGGAGAATCCAGCATCGATTAAGCGGTGGTGCAAGTGACTTCTATCCGGCTTCATGATAGGTTCTCTCTTTAAAATACGACGGAAAATAGCAAAGCTGGTGTCAAACAGGGGAAGCCCCATTACCACCAACGGAATGATAAAGGTCACGGCAGCGTAGCTTTTAAAGAAGCCATCGACCGATAGTGTTGCCAGCATATAGCCCAAAAACAAAGCACCGGTGTCTCCCATAAAAATTCTGGCAGGATTTAGGTTATAAGGCAAGAATCCTAAGGTTGCACCAGCAATAGCTGCCATCGCAACAGCACACTCAAGCCGCCCGAACACAAAGGAAACAAACATCAAAGAAAATGCTGAAATGGTAGTAATACCACCCGCCAGACCGTCCAGACCGTCGATTAAATTTAACGCATTGGTTAATCCCACAATCCAGACCACGGTAACAGGAATTGCCAAAACGCCAAGCACGTAGTTGGTCTGATTGGAAAACAGATTGATTTTTGAGATAAACTCAATCCGAAGCCCCATCATCACCGGAATCAGCGCTGCAATAATCTGGACTGCCAGCTTCACAATGGCACGGATGGGTTTTCGGTCATCTAAAATACCAAGCACCACCAGAATGGTTGCGCCGATTAAAATGCCCAATGTTTCTTTTTCCACAGTGCCAACAAAACACATATATGCCACCAAAAAGCCGAGATAAATGGCAAGACCGCCCATTCTGGGAATGGGTTTGGTATGCATACGGCGGTTATCTCTGGGAACATCCACCGCCTTGATTTTAAACGCAAGAACGCGCACCAGCGGAACTGCTGCAAAGGAAAACAGGAAAGCAACCGCCAGAGTAAATAGAATAAAAATTCCGTTATCCATACTAATTCTTTCACTCCAATTTAAAATCGAGAAGAAAGTTTTTCAATGAAACTTATTCTTCTTCTAATGCTTCTGCCAGCCAATATTCCGCAATGTCCAAGGCTTTAAACATTCCTTCACGTTCCACTTTTTTGATGATTTTTTCCTTACCGCCGGTATTGGTTTGCAGCGATACGGTCACCTTGGAGGTGATATCGTATCCGCCAATCGGATTAGACTCGGTAATATTCATCATAATCACATAATTATCTTCAGGGTTGCCGTAATAGATAATATTATCTTTTCTGGCAATCATTTTTCCTTTGTATAATAAAGGTTCACTCATAGCCTACTCACCATTGCCTCTTCCGTCCTTTGGAAAAAGCCCTTTCTTTTTTCTGCTCCTTTTCAGTTGAAATGCCTAACGAAGATGCTTCGTTAGGCAATTTTTCACTTTTTCTTTGGTTTTACAGAGACTTACTTGTTCTGGCTGTTTGCTTTGATTTCTAAGAAATTATTCATTTTTTCAATCAAAGCATCACAATCCGTATTATGCACCATGCAAGCTTCTTCCACGGTTTCCCCTGCTGCGGACGGGCATCCTAAGCAATGCATACCGATTGCAAAAAAGAAGGGTGCTAATTCGGTATCTACCTTTAATACGTCCGTAATAATCATATCTTTTGTAATTTTCTGCATCATGTATTCTCCTT
>JAZNNT010000004.1:0-45458 GCA_045580405.1 Clostridia bacterium | reverse complement strand
TTGATTTCGTTTGTTGTTTTCTTTAACATTGTTAAAAACCTCCATGATATTTTTTAGTAATGCGGTCGCCAAACCATTTACTATTATATCATGGAGGTTTTTCCTTTGCTAAAGCTTTTTTATCCTCCCCCAGTAGAACTGGGGGTTTATTTCCACGCCTAAAGGCACCAAGAAAAAGCTCTCTAAACGCATTTAGAGAGCTTTTTTATGGCGTTCTTTATTAGCCAAGCAGAGTGTCTGTTATAAGCATCACACAGAAACCGATTAAGAAGGAGAAGGTTGCACTTCGCTCGTGTCCGTGAGCGTGGGTTTCGGGAATCATTTCGTCACTAATCACATAGAGCATTACTCCGCCTGCAAAAGCAAGCATAAAGGGCAACACAGCTGTGGAAAGGGAAACAGAGAAGTATCCGAGAAGGGTACCAACCACCTCTATCAACCCTGTAATCAAGGCAATTAAAAAGGTTCTGCCTCGGGATACTCCCGCTGCCAGCATCGGACCGATGATGACCATCCCTTCGGGGATATTCTGCAGAGCAATGCCTCCTGCGATGACCAACGCCTGTTCGGTGTTATCTGTGCCGAAGCCAACCCCTGCTGCAAGGCCTTCGGGCAAGTTATGAATGGCAATTGCCATCACAAACAAAAGCACCTTGCTAAGGCTTGTCTCCTGATGAGGTTCAATGTCTGCCCCTGCCAGTTTATGAAGATGGGGCACCAGTCTATCTAAAATATTTAAAAACACTGCCCCCACAAAAATCCCTGCCACGGTAATCCAAAGACCGTTTTCGCCGCCGTATTCCAAAGACGGCATAATCAGCCCGACCACCGCCGCGGCAAACATCACACCTGCCGCAAAAGACAGCACGATGTCGGAAAATTTATGAGTCTGTTTTTTAAAAAGGAAGCCGATAAGCGCACCGATTAAGGTGGCGCCGCCAACTCCCAATGCTGTAATCAGTACTAATGTCATAGCAAATCACCTGCTTATGTAAAACAAGAGAATTCCCGCATTTTTGCGGGAATCTCTTGTTAGTTTTTGATTTTTTGGTTTTTTTACTGAAGATTTCTTTTCTTCATCAGCAAACCAAAAAACGCAGAGAAAAGGATGCATCTTTGCACTACCAAAGGTGCAGAAAAATGGATGCAAAACGGAACAACCGAACACCGAAGGTGGTTACCCGAAGCCGTACCGAGTGTACGGCGAGCGGTGAGGTTGGTTCGTTTGGCGCATTTTTTCAAACCGTAAAACGCAGAGAAAAGGACTCAGAACGAACAAACTAAACCGAAGCTGTACATAGGTACTGCGAGAGTGCAAGTTTGTTCGTAGCGACAAGCATTTTTAATCAAATTTCGTTCCTAAACGAAATTTCACCTTAGAAAAATTTATGGTTTATTCCTTATGCTTGTCGCGTTCTTGGGTTCTTTTATCAAGTTTTTAATAATTGGTTGCGTGGATTTCAAAGTATGCCTGGGGATGCGCACAAGTGGGGCAAACTTCGGGTGCTTTATCACCGGTTACCAAGTGACCGCAGTTACGGCATTCCCAAACCTTGGTTTCTGCTTTTTTAAATACTTCTTTGGTTTCCACGTTCTTTAAAAGTGCACGATAGCGTTCTTCATGAGATTTTTCGATGGCTGCAACCATACGGAATTTTGCAGCCAGCTCGGTGAAGCCTTCTTTTTCAGCGGTTTCAGCAAAACCTGCATACATTTCAGTCCATTCGTAGTTTTCACCGTTTGCAGCAGCAACTAAGTTATCAGCAGTATCGCCGATGCCTTCTAATTCTTTGAACCACAGTTTTGCGTGTTCTTTTTCGTTATCGGCAGTTTTCAAAAAGAGGGCTGCAATCTGTTCGTAGCCGTCTTTTTTTGCTTTGGAAGCAAAATAGGTGTATTTATTTCTTGCTTCGCTTTCGCCGGAAAAGGCTGCCATTAAATTCTTTTCGGTTTGAGTTCCTTGATATTTGGACATTTTTAATTCCTCCGTATATAAATTTATAATTTGTTTTAAAACCAATCCCGCTAACGGGAAATTTCAAAAAAAGATTATTCTTTTGTAAACAGATCCTTGCCGACACCGCATAAGGGGCAGGCGAAATCTTCGGGAACATCTTCCCATTTGGTGCCGGGTGCGATTCCTAAATCGGGAGCGCCTTCTGCTTCGTCATATACCCAGCCACAAGCGTCACATACATATTTTTCCATAGTTGTTATTCCTCCATAAAATTATTATAATTATTTTTTTATTGTTTCAAGCTGAAACGCACAATGCCAAAGGTGTTAACCGACAATGAATTTCTTGATTATTTTCCATGTTTTTATCGCTTGAATTTTCGGATAGACAAGGCAAAAGCGCAGGGAATACTTTGTGTATGCCCGAGCATTTTAACACAGTCTATGCGGAAATTCATAGATAAAAACCGCCTTTGGTATTGTAAGTTTCGGCTATAGTTTTTCAAAGTCAGCTGCGCCGTGTTTACATAAGGGACAGATGAAGTCTTCCGGCAGAGGTTCCCCTTCGTAAATGTAGCCACAGATTTTGCAGACATAACCTTTTTTGCCGTCGGTCTGCGGTTTGGGTTTCACATTCTGATGATAATAGGAATAGGTCATAGATTCTGCCTGATTGATTACTCTTGCCTCAGATACCGAGCAAATAAACATGCCGTGGGTTTCCAAATCCACATAATCTTCTACCTTCAGGGACATAAAAGAATTGATATTGCGGGATAAAAATACCAGTCCGTTATCCGAACGAAGCACATCGGCACCTTCAAATTTGTCCACATTTCTTCCGCTTTGGAAGCCGAACTGCTCAAACACGGAAAAGGGAGTATCGGTGGTTAAGCAGTTGATATTCATCTTTCCGGTTTGTTTGATAACATGGTGGGAATAGTTTTCTTTGTTGATGGTAACGGCAATCCGATTGGGAGTATTGGTGACCTGAGTTACGGTATTCACAATCAGTCCGTTGTCTTTTTTCCCGTCATGACAGGTAACCACATACAAGCCGTAGCCGATGTTAAAGAGAGCCGTCAGATTGTTTTTATCGACCGATTCGCCCTGCTGCGCTAAGTAATCCTGGCAAAGCTCGTCGGATAATTTGGTAAGCTGTTCACTGCTTTCGTCATTTAAGGAAGAAAGAATGGTTACTTCATTTTCCGAGAAGATTAAGTTTTTGGATTTAGAAAGCAGCTCCTTCATCACCTTGGTGGCTAAGGGTGCCCAGCTTCCGTTCTGCATAAATGCCACGGTACGGTTTTGGAAATTCCGCTCGGTCAGATGACTGATAAATTCCCTCATAAAGGGGAAAATTTCCGCATTGTAGGTCGTGGTGGCAAGCACCAGTTTCCTGTAACGGAATGCATCCTCTACCGCTTCTGCCATATCGCAACGTGCCAAATCGTTTACCACAACCTTGGGGCAGCCCTTGGCTTTTAACATGTCTGCTAATTTTAACACCGCTTTTTTGGTGTTGCCGTATACGGAAGTGTAGGCAATTACAATGCCCTCTTCCTCGGGCTGATAGCTTGACCAGATGTTGTATAAATTGAGGTAATAACCCAAATTTTCCGTCAGCACGGGGCCGTGTAAGGGACAGATTTTTTCAATTTCCAAGCCTGCTGCTTTTTTTAAAAGATTCTGCACCTGCGCACCGTATTTTCCAACAATACCAATGTAGTAACGGCGTGCTTCACAAGCCCAGTCTTCTTCCACATCCAATGCCCCGAATTTGCCGAAGCCGTCTGCAGAAAAGAGCACCTTATCGGTGGAATCATAGGTCACAATAACCTCCGGCCAATGAACCATGGGAGCGGTCACAAAGGTCAGGTTATGCTGGCCTAAGGATAAGGTGTCCCCTTCCCCTACCACGATTTGTTTGTCCGAAAAATCAGTGCCGAAAAACTGCTTCATCATAGCAAATGCTTTTTGGGATGACACGATTTTTGCATCGGGATATGCCTTCACAAAGTTTGCAATGTTGGCAGAATGGTCAGGCTCCATATGTTGCACGATTAGGTAATCGGGTTTACGGCCGCCCAAGGTATTCTGAATGTTATCCAGCCATTCGTGAGTAAAATTCTGGTCCACTGTGTCCATAATGGCAATTTTTTCGTCTAAAATAGCGTAAGAATTGTAGGACATGCCGTTTGGCACATCATATTGCCCTTCAAACAAATCCACAATGTGGTCGTTTACCCCGATGTATTTAATATCTCTGGTAATTTCCATCATATCACCTCTTATATGTAAGTTTAGTTTCTCCAATTTATGGAGTAATTAAAACAGAAAATCTCAAAATAATTCCATTTTGTTTATTATATCATACCCAAAAAAATTTTACAATATTTTTTTATAAAAATTTTCACAAAAGAAGCTGTGCCGCAAGGCACAGCTTCTTTGCAGGAGAATTGGTGAAACAGCAGAGATTTCTCCCTGTGTCACATTATTCGTACTGCGACCAGTCGGGATTTTCGTTGATTGCCGTCCAGGTCTCATAAATGTGATTTTTCATCACATAGTCGTGGGAATTGGTTGCTTCCTGAATGTTCAGATAATACCAGATATCCGGGTCGCTGTTGTCGGGCCAGATTACCATATCCGCCAACAGGTCCTCTGCGGTTTCGGGGATTCTGTTTAACACACGGTTAATCATGGTCACAGCTTCCGCACGGGTAATATCCGCATCGGGACGGAAGGTGCCGTCATCATAGCCGCGAAACCATCCGTGAGCAGCCGATTCCGCGATTTCTTCTTCTGCCCAATGACCGAAAATATCGGAGAAATCTTTGGTTTTCTGATAGGAAGAATCGTCAAATCTTGCGCAGATTACCGCAAACTCTGCACGGGTAATGGGAGCGTTGGGATCAAAGAAATTATCATCTCTTCCGTTTAAAATATCCATTGCCGTGAGAGTAGAAATTGCGGTGTTGTGCCAATCGTATTTGGTCACATCCACAAAGTGATTTTCGCTCGTCAGATACTGTTTTCTCACATCCTCGTCCAGCAGACGGAAGAAAATGGTTGCCACCTCTGCACGGGTGATGCTGCGGTCGGGACCCACGGTGCCGTCGGGATAACCCTGAATGTATGCAAAATGGTCGTCACCGTTTAAATCCTTGGGAGTTTCGTGACCGTTGCCTGCATTGCCGTTATCCAAAATCCATGCCGCATATACGGTGATGTTTTTGGTCATTTTCACTTGGGTAACATCTTCTTTAAGTTCGCTGTCGGAGTGCCATCCGTCAAAAATGTAGCCGTCTTTTTCGGGAACAGCGTCCAATTGAACAGTGGTGCCGGAAGAATAAGTTCCTTTGGGAATTTCATTTCCGCCGTTGGTTTCATAGGTGAGTGTATATTTGCTGACACCGCCGCCACCGGAATTAGAATTTGCTGCAAAGTCACACACAAAGGTGTAGGTTTCGCCACCGATGGCACCAATGATTTCATAGGTTAAGGTGGGGGTATTGCCCACAGCAGAACCATTGTGATTCCATTGGGTGAAATGATATCCTGTATTTGCAACTGCGGTGGCACTTGCAGTCACATTGCCGGAAGCGGGAATACTGATAATATCAAATTCCTTATCCGCAGTACCGAAAATCAGATTGGAGGATTCGTAAACGATTTTTACCTGCCGGCTATCGGGGATACCGTCGCCGCCGGTAATATCGTCACCGGTGTCGTCATCCTTCCAGTCGTCAACGGGTGCAAAGTTTGCCACAAAGGTGTAAACTGTGCCGCCCACTGCACCGGTAATGGTGTATGTCAGGTCGGGGTTAACGGTAACGGTGGTTCCGTCCAGCTTCCACTCTATAAAATTGTAGTCGGCGCTGTTGGGAGTTGCACTAACGCCGCTGATATCCACATTGCCGGAGCCGGAAACGGTAATGACTTCAAAATCCTTGTTGACGGTACCGTAATCGGGATTGCCCGAATAATAGAGTACCAGAATCTGCTGTTCGTCGGGAATGTCGTCTCCCTCATTGTGAGCATCCGGGTCGGAGTCCTTCCAGGTATCTGCCGTCCAGTTTGCAGTTAAGGTAACATCCTCCCAGATGTTTGCTTTGATTTGGTCTGCACTTTCATCAAAGCTGCCTGCAACATCGGCAGTCCAGCCGGTGAAGATATATCCTGCACGAACAGGATCGGGAATGTTGGTGGGTAAGCTCCAGGTGTGTTTTGCGGGGCCGATGTTGCTTTCATCCACCCAGGTACCGCCGTTTAATTCGTAATGAATATTGTACTGATTGGGAATCAATGCCGCCACCAAGGTCACATCCTGGTACAAGCCGTCGCTGTTTTGCACAGCGCTGTAGCTTGCAGGACCTGTGTAATTGATGGAGAAGGGTGCCGCAAAATAGCCGGGAGTTAAGGTATCGTGATAATAATGTCTGTTATCCCAACCGTTGCCGTCATCTGCCATAGAGGGTTCGGTGATATCATAATGCAGAACGGAAACCACATAATCGTATAAGTAACCGTTTGCATGATAACGGGGCACATCAATCGCAGAGATGGGCTCGCTGATACCGGACAGATTGTAAGGCGCAACTGTCAGGTCGTTTCTGATGATTTCATAGCTTACATCGGAACCGCTCCAATGGTCGTGACGAAGCTCCAATACCAAATCGGTGGGACGGAAGTCTTCCCCGATGGCAGAAGCATCAACACGGTAACCTAAGGTGAAGGGATTTGCCTTCATATAAAGGTTTACAATTGCTTCGTTGTCGGCATTTTCGTCTTTTGCCTCATAATCGGTCGCCTGATAATTGAGTTCGTTATAGATATTACCGTCTGCTAAAACGGTGGTTTCATTCTGGTAAAGCACATCGCCGGAACCCACGGGAACAATTGCCGCCACACGATAATGATTCTGTGCGGGAACATTGTCAAATTCGTAGGAGCCCACTGCATAGGGCTGACCTGCTATGGGAGTAATGGTCACGATTTCTGTTGCCACGGTTACATCGTAGGAACCGCCTTCCTTCCACATCTGAAGCGCCACCAATACGGTGCGGCTGTCGTCGGTGCAGGGGAAGTTGATACCTACCACCACATCACCTTTTACGGTGATATCAGGTTTCCATTTTGCGAACAGCTCTAAGGTGCCGCCCGGCGTAGAAACATAATCGCTGATTGCATCACCCTGTGCCACGGTAGTGGTTTCGTCTGCCAGATACCATCCCTCAAAGGTGTAGCCGTCCTGTCGGGGAATATAGCCGGAAATATCGGGAACGCTGAATCTGTTTTCGATGGTTTGGGGTGCGCTGGAATCGTCGTTCCAATGACCGCCGTTGGGGTCTAAAGAAATGGTATAGGGATAAGCATCAATGGTGGCAAGAATGGTGCCGTGATGCTCTAAGCTGCCGCCGTTTTGCACTGCGTGAGCACCTGCCAGACCGCCTTCCGAAAGGTCTGCATCCACGGTAACAACCGCATCGTATGCACCCATGGGGAAGATGGCGTTGGTCAGGGAGGTGTAGGTTTCATTGTCGGTGCCAGAGAGCGCCAGCTGATAGTCGCCTAAATCCACCCCAATCACATGGATACGATAGAGATAGGGGTTGCTTCCGTCAAAGCCCCATACCTGCACCTTGCCCGTACCCTGACGGGTTGCAGGATCAATGGTCACTTCCACAGACTGACCTTCATGCTCGGGAATAACCGCCCATTCGCTGCCGTTCCAACGGGTAACCTGAATATCTGCCGCAACAGGTACCAATCGGTCTGCCACGGTGTCTTTTACTTCTACGGTAAATTCCAGCTCGTAGCCGTCCGGGTTGTAAATCAGATACACAGTCACTTCATACTCATCGCCGTTTTCCGTGATGGTTAATCCGTTGGTACCCTGTGTGGTATCCACATGATACCCCTCGATAAAGGCGTGAGCGCCGTATGCGTAATCCGGGTCTAAATCGGTAAATACAATGCCTGCTTCATAGGTAGTCACATCGCCGGAGGTGGTTCCGCCATCGTACCAATCTGCTTTGTCATAAGCGGCAGCGGCTGCTGCACCGTTTACTTCAATATAGTTGTTTTCTGAGTTTTTGCGGGTTAGCTGAATCCGTAATTCTTCGTCAATTTCGCCGTGAGTTCTACCGTTATGGTTCACCACCACGGTAACTTTCACGGATTTTGCATTTTCCCACTGTGCCGTCAGCTCGTATGCTTTCACGATACTGTCGGTAAGCTCAACCGACAGATGGGGTGTGCCCGGCTGATAAGAATTGTCTTGCTCATCCTGCCACTCCACAAAAGCATAACCGCTTTGGGTGGGAACATTTTCGGAAACATTCACGGAAGAACCGATATAGTAATACTGAGTTTCAATGGGAACAGCGGACACACCGTCAAAATACTCCACGCTGTAGAAGGGCAGATAACGGATACGGTCTGCATTGGCGATGGTTAATTCCTGGGTGCCAATCTGATGATAAGCGGTGCCGTCATAACGGTATACCAGATAATCACCGTTTGCCATTGTGTCATTCTGATAGATACCGGTTCCGGTTTTGGTTAACAAAACATATTCTCCCGTGCCGTCTGCTTTCTTTAAATACAGATTGCCATCGGAATCTGCCACATCCTCAATATCAATTAAGGTGCCGGGGTCGGAAGAATCCGGATTACCGTTGGTATCAAAGGTGCCGTTTAGCACAACCTGAACGGTTGCGGTAAAGGTGATGGCAGTGGCATCATAGGTTGCGCGATAGGTTAAATCCTCGGTAATACCGTTTGCACTGTTGTAAGTACCTGTTATCAATTCCCATCCGCTGAAGGTGTATGTATAATGGGAATCGGCAGGTCTTTGGGGAGCTTCTCCCGAATAGTCGTTCACTTCGTCATGAGCATCACCGTGGTCGTAGAGTTGTTCGTATAAAAGCGCATCATTGTAATTGAGCCATTGCACTGTGTATTTGTTGATGGGTTTCCATTGTGCATACAACACGGTGGATGCCGCAAGTGCAAAGGTGGTTCCTGCAGGGTAGCTGTTGCCGGAAGCATCTTTCCAGCCGGTAAACTGATAACTGGTATCACCGTCGGAAATCAAATGATAACGACTGTTCAGCTCCTCCACCGTAACATTGGTATTCACAGGAACGGAATGGCTGGAGGGAAGCACGATATCTGCAGTAACGCCTGCAGGTTTGTTGGCGTCATAACTTAACACCACATTGTTTTTCTTCACCACCTTGGCATCCAGATGATAGCCCGAAGTGGAGCCGGTTTCATATTTTAACACATAAAACAGCAGGCGGTAATCGGATGCCGAAACACCGGAGAGGTTTTCTCTGGCAATCCAGTTCTCGATAATGGTCTGCTCGTTGATAACGGTTTCCAACCCATCCTGGAAGAAGGGATCGTTTGCCAGATCCAAGCCCTCGGGATTATAGTAACCGAAAGCATTTCCTGCAGCATTTCTCACGATTCGTTCATCGTTCCAGAAATTCGCGGTGTTAATGTAGTTACCGGCACCGTTGGAGGTGAAATTTGCAGACCAGAAGCTTGTGGATAAGCTTAAATTGCTCTGCAGATAATAATAATCGTAACCGGTTACCGAGGGTTCGTTGGGGAACTCTCCGTCACCGTCTGCATTTTCATCGTTTAAAATTCCGATTACTAAGTTGGTTGCAGGATTGGACGGACGCTGATTTTGGGGTACCGCTGCTAAAATTTGCAGAGGTAACACAGATGCCAGCATTGCCAGTACCAATAAAATGGATACAAGTTGTTTTTTCATAGTGTTTTCCTCCTTTATCGTAAATCAGATGGTGTGAATGAACTCTCACTCGTCTTTTTTGCCGATTCTTTCCTGAAATTTATCAAAAATTTCCTCGCTGACTGCTTTATAATCCAATCTGATGATTTTATCAATGGTTTGTTTGCGAAGCTCCTCAGACACTCCGTAAACCTTCAGCATTGAATCCAAAATGATGGATATTTTGTCGTCCAAGCTGGAAAAACGGTCACAGAGGAAGGAAAAAGCCGACCACTCAATTGCACTCTGGACATTCTCCAAAGCGATGAAATCACTTTCCGAAAGGGTGGGGAGCACGCCTTTTAGGAGCATATAGTTTTTCTTTGCCGACCACTCCTTGATATAACGGAAGGTGGTGGGATGGCTGTATGCTTCGTAATACAAATCCCTTGCGGTGGGATGGTTTTCGCAAATATCAATCTGCATGGCAATCTCCAGCGCATAGGAGAATAACGCATCCTTCGTTTCCGAAAAAGCCCGTTCAATCACATCCAGATGATAATCCATAATTGCTTCCAATAATATCTGGAGCATATCTTCCTTGGCTTTAAAATGATATGTGATGGTGCCGAGCCCGATGCCTGTTTCGGCAGAAATCATACGGTGGGTTGTTTTGGAAAATCCTTTTTCCAAAAACAAACCTGCCGCCCCCTTTAGAATCTGAATTTCCGTTTCTGAAAGAGGATATAACCGATTATGCCGTTCTAAAATTTTATTAATCATACGGATGTTACCTCCGATATTATGGTAGTGTACATGTTTATTACTTGCTTCGTACAAGTACAGCATAGCACTAAAACCAAGATTTGTCAATCCCCTTTTTTAAATTTTTTTGCATTGTGAAACGGCAGGAAGGATTCTTTATGAAAAAAATTGCAAAAAAATACCGCTTGCATTTTTGCAAACGGTATTTTCTGCTTTTTTGATTATTCGCAATCACAGTCGCAATCGCAGCCACAGTCACAGCCTTCAGGCAGATCCAGTTCAATCTGCTGACGGCAGGAAGGACAGAAAATGTCTTCGGTTTCTAAGGTTTCACCGTCAACATAAACTTCTTCGCCGCAGTTGGGACAGGTGATTTCATAAACATCTTCATCGTCACAATCACAGTCGCAGTCACAATCGTCTTCGTCATCTTCAAACACGATGTCTTCCACGTCTGCCAAATCGTCAGACATATTGTCCATTTCTTCCTGTACCATTGCCAAATCGTCATCGATTTCTTCAATGTATTCATTCATTTCAGCTAAAACATCTAAGATGCCTTTGATGATTTTGCCTTCGTTTGTGGATTCATCCACTTTTAAGCCTTCTGCCAGGCCTTTTAAGTAAGCGATTTTTTCGCCGATATTTTCCATGGGAATTCTCCTTTCAAATCATACGGATACAAGCACGGTAACCGTCATCCTGAGCGAGGCAAAGCGAAGAGAAGAATCTCATCCGTTGCGATTTAAGATTCCTCGGGAAAATCCCCTCGGAATGACAAACAAAACTTAACCGTTTTGCAAAAACAGGATGACTCTGACAAAACAGCTTACGCTCTTTCCATGTAGCTTCCGTCTCTGGTGTCGATTCTTAAAACGTCGCCAATGTTGATAAACAGCGGCACGTTGATGGTTGCACCGGTTTCTAAGGTTGCAGGTTTGGTTGCACCCTGAGCGGTGTTGCCGGCTAAACCGGGTTCGGTTTCGGTAACTTCCAATTCTACAAAGTTCGGGGGTTCAATACCGAACACGTTACCGTTGTGAGATAAGATTTTAACACATTCGTTTTCTTTTACAAATTTTAATGCGTCACCCACCTGACTTGCATTGATGGGAATCATGTCGAAGGTTTCCTGGTCCATAAAGTAATACAGGTCACCGTCGTTGTAAGAATACTGCATATCTTTTCTTTCGATATGAGCTTTCGGGAATTTATCGGTGGGTCTGTAGGTTTTTTCAACTACAGAACCGGTGATAATATTTTTGATTTTGGTTCTAACGAACGCCGCACCTTTCCCGGGTTTTACATGCTGAAATTCAACAACCTGATAAATGTTTCCGTCTTCTTCAAAGGTAACGCCGTTTCTGAAATCGCCAGCTCCTACCATAGTAAATTCTCCTCTCGGTCGGAAATAAATTCCGTTTATAGTTCTGATTATATTACAATATAACAAGTATATTATAGCAAAGGTCTTCCGAAATTGCAAGTCATTTTTTAATATTTTTTCCCGTTTGAACCATTTTTGGAAGATTTTTCCCCTTAGTAACCCAAAATCCGCCGTTCATAGCGTAGCTCCATCCGTTTTTTTGCCGCTTCCCACTCCATTTGCTCGGTTGGTTCTTTTGGAAAAAGTTTTGGTACGCAAACAGGCTTTTGGTTATCGTCTATGGCAACCATCACAAGATAGGCAACATTAATGAGCCGTCGTTTGCCGTCTGAAAGCTCCCGAAAGGTGTCTACCCGGACTTCCATGGAGGTATTCCCCACCCAAGTGATACGCCCCCGCAGGACTAACGTATCTCCCGAAAAAGCTCCCTCCCGAAATTGTAAGCGGTCAATGGCGACAGTGGTCACATTAGCTTCTGCATGACGACGCGCGGTAATAGCCGCCACAATATCAATCCAGGAGAGCAATCGTCCCCCAAACAGCCGTCCCGACGGATTTAAATGCTCCGGCAAAACCAGTTGCACCTGCTCAGTTTGGGATTCCTTCACTTCTTTTGCTTCTGTTTTTTTAAAATATTCCAAAAAAGGCACTTCCTTTTTATTCTGATGCCATTAGGATTGCCCGTCTTTTTCCAAACTATTCCATTCGGGGAAACAAAAAATCCCCGCTCCAAATAAGAGCGGGGATTTTCTTTTTTAGTATGCTACAGAAATACTCTGCACACGTTTGATGCCGTTTGCATCCACGGTGTAGGTAATGTTTACCATACTGCCGTCGGTGATGCCCATTGCTTCTAAATCAATTTCGGGGGAAATCTGATAAGATTTTTCAGGTTTGCCGTCTTCCGGATTTGCTTCGATGATTACCAGCAGGTTATTGTCTGCCATGCCGATATACATACCGGTTGCCTGATAGGTTTCTCCATCTTTGGTGGGTTCCTTATCGGTAACTGCCGGAGGAATCCCGGAATCCGGTTCCGGAGATGCCACAATTTCAATAATCGGTTCATCGGGGGTATCGGGGTTTTTGGGTGCAGGAGTATTTTGTGTACCACAAGCGGTCAGACAGATTAAAACTGCCATAAAAAGTGCTAAGATTTTCCAGTTTTTCATAAGTAAAATCCTTTCTGTTTGAAGCATTTTAAAATGCTGATTGTTCCTTTGATTCTATTATAGTTTTCTTTTTTTAATTTGTCAACCTTTTTAATCAGAAACCAGCTTCACATTTTCTGTTCCCAAAAGATTGGAAAGCTTTTCCAGTAAGATTTCATTCTCGCTGACCCAAAGGTTTTTGGGCGCAACAGTAAGCCGTTTTTCCTTCTCAAAATACACATACACAGGTGTTTCCCCCGAAAAGAAGGTGAGCAGTTTTTTTACTTCTGCCATTTTGGGGGATGCTTCCTCCGGTAACCGCAGATAAAGCTTTAAATACGTTAAATCCGTGGAAAACCGGCGAAGTGCCGTCAGAATAAATTTGAAGGAATCCTCTCCTTCCAAGGTAAGTTTTCCGTCAGCAACCACAATGTTGTCTTCCAAAATGGCATCCGTATTTTTGCCGTATAAATCCGGGAAGGCAATCGAGCTGACAATGCCCGACATATCTTCCAAATGAAAGAATGCCATACGGGTACCTTGCTTGGTACGGCGGATATCCAAATTAGAAATCACACCGATCACCGTAATATGTTTTTCCGTGATACCTTCCTCCAGCATTGCTTCCTTGCTGGCAACGATGGGATCTCCGCCCATGGAACGGATTTTCTTTTGGAACTGCTCCAGGGGATGTCCGGAAACATAAAGCCCCAACACCTGCTTTTCCATTTTCAAATCGTCCGGAGTAGGCTGATAGGCTTCTTTCTTTTTAGGATTTTTTTGGATGGGTTTAGAAGATGGCTCCCGAAGAGTTGCTCCAAACAAATCCAGCTGCCCGCTGACATGGGTTTGTAAAACGTGTGACTGTTCATCCATTTGCGGTTCGTAAGCCAAAAGCAGCTCGCTTCGTTTGCCAAACTCATCAAAACAACCTGCTAAAATGAGGGCCTCCATAGCTTTTTTGTTGAGCTGTTTTCCCTGCAGGCGTTTAATGAAATCTTCCAACCCCTGATAGTCGCCCCCGGTTTCCCGCACGGTGACAATGGCTTCTGCCAGTTGTTTGCCGATGCCTTTGATAGCAGTCAATCCAAAAACAATATCTCCGTTTTTCACGGTGAAGGTCACATTTCCCGAATTGATGTCAGGAGCCAACACCCGAATCCCCCGCTCTCTGGCGGACTGGATATAATAGGCAACCTTTTCGGTAAACGCCATATAGGAGGTAAGAAGTGCCGCATAAAAATGGGCAGGATAATAGCATTTTAAGTAAGCTGTCTGATACGCCAGCACGGAATAACAAGCAGCGTGAGACTTGTTGAAAGCATAGGATGCAAAATCTTCAATTTCTCGGAAAATTCCATCTGCCACAGCAGGGTCAATGCCGTTTTTTTGGCATCCTGCCACAAATTTTTCTTTTTCTCTGAGCAGAACATCTGCCTTCTTTTTGGAAATGGCACGACGAATAATATCTGCCTGCCCCAAAGAATAGCCGGCAAGCTGACGGAATATCTCCATCACCTGCTCCTGATACACAATGCAGCCGTATGTCACCGATAAAATCGGTTCCAACTCTTGGCATTTATATTGGACGAGGTTGGGGTTCTCTTTGTTCCGGATAAATTCGGGAATTTTTTTGGCAGGGCCGGGACGGTACAAAGAAATTGCCGCAATCACATCCTCAAAGGTGCGGGGACGAAAGTCTTTTAAGAAGTTTTTCATCCCGGAGGATTCCAGCTGAAATACCCCGTCGGTATCTCCGTTTGACAGCAAATCATAAACCTTGGGATCGTCATATTCCAGTCGGGTTAACATAAGCCGGTTCCCCGTCTGACGGTAAATGGCGGTGACGGTATCCTCAATCACCGTTAAATTACGAAGCCCTAAAAAGTCCATTTTCAAAAGGCCCAGGGATTCTAAATGCGCCATTTCATACTGGGTAGCAGTGGCATCGGTGACGTTACACAGCGGTACCAGATTTACCGCAGGTTCCCCCGTAATCAACACTCCTGCTGCATGGACGGTGGTATGACGGATATGACCTTCCAATTTGCGGGAGGTATCAATCAATTTTTTAATATCGGGATTTTCCTCGTAAAGCTCTCTTAAGCGGTTATCCTTGCGGTTCATCGCTTCATCCAGGGTGATATTCGGCACTCGGCAACGGGAAAGCTCCTTGGTGATTTCATCCGCCAAATAGTAAGGAATCCCCGTGGCACGCGCCACGTCTTTGACCGCAGCTCTCGCCTTCATGGTACCAAACGCCACAA
Organism: Clostridia bacterium; assembly: GCA_045580405.1. GTDB lineage: Bacteria > Bacillota > Clostridia > UMGS1840 > UMGS1840 > SIG452. Next base: position 30,182 of record JAZNNT010000004.1, on the reverse strand, counting down.
TCTGCGCCACTCGGTCGGCACCGTATTTGGAAATCACATAGTCGATGACTTCCCCACGGCGTTCGTTACAAAAGTCAATATCAATATCGGGCATACTTACCCGTTCTTTATTTAAAAACCGTTCAAACACCAAGCCGTAACGAATGGGGTCCACGGTGGTGATATTTAAACAATAGGCAACCAGGCTTCCAGCAGCAGAGCCTCTGCCGGGACCTACGGGAATCCCTTTTCCCTTGGCGTAGGCAACAAAGTCCCAAACGATTAAGAAGTAGTCGCAAAAGCCCATGGAAATAATAGTTTTAAGCTCATACTCCAACCGCTGTTTTAATTCGTCTGTTACGGTTTCGTACTTGGCACAAAGTCCGTGATAGCAAAGCTCCCTCAGATAAGTTTCCGGTTTTTTGGGAGCAGGATATTTGGGAAAACGAAATTCTCCAAAGGGAATTTCCAGATTGCATTTTTCTGCAATTTCTAAGGTGTTTTTAAGAAGTTCTTCGGGAAAAATTTCCGCCATTTGCTCGTAGGATTTTAAGTAAAATTCACGGGTTTCAAAACGGATTCTGTCTTCCTCTGAAACCTGACGCTGCATCTGGATGCACATTAACACATCCTGAATATCGTGGTCTGTCTTTTCGATATAATGCACGTCATTAGCACAAACGGCAGGAATCGAAAGCTCTTTTGACAATGCCAGAAGCTTTGGCATCACAATTTTTTCTTCCGGAAGATTGTGGTTATGCACTTCGATATAGTAATCCCCCGGAGCAAATATTTTTTGGTAAGACAAAGCGGTTTCTTTGGCACCCAAAAAATCTTCCGCTAAGATTTTTTGGGAAAGCTCTCCCGCAATACAACCCGACAGGCAGATTAACCCCTCGGCGTGCTTTGCTAAAATATTTTTATCAATTCTGGGTTTATAGTAAAAGCCTTTTTGGTAGCTTTCGGTGGAAAGCTTGTATAAATTGCGAAGACCTGTTTCGTTTTTTGCCAAAAGAACCAGATGATAGTAACCGGGAGCAGATTTATCTGTCATATCGGAGGGTGCCACATAAAACTCACAACCGATGATGGGTTTTACTCCTTGCGCCCGGCACTCCTTATAAAATTCCATAGCACCGTACAGGGCGCCGTGATCGGTAATGGCAAGGGCAGTTTGCCCCAGGTTTTTGGCATGGGAAACTAACTCCCGAATGCGACATAAGCCGTCCAGGAGACTGTATTCGGTATGGACATGCAAATGACAAAAATCCATAACAGGTTCCTTTCTTTGGGATGAGGTTACAAGTTTTCAGCAATCTGAAGGAGTTTATTCAGTCTGTGATTCAGCCCCGATTTGGTAATTTTGGTTTCGGAAACTTCGCACAATTCCGATAATGACATGGTGGGATAGGAAAGCCTTAGCTTCATGGTTTCCTTTAACGGCTCGGATAAGGTATCCGCCACGGCACTTTTCATAATTTTCAAAATGGCCTGGGTCTGTAAGAGTGCGGTATTGATGGTCTTGTTTTCGTTGGCACTTTCGCAGTTCATCTGACGGTTGATGCCGTTTTTTAATTCCTTTTCCATCTTGATTTCATGATAGAGGAACAGTCCCCGTTTCACGCCAATCATGCCTAAAAAGTCACAAATCAGTTCATTATTTTTTAAATAAATCACATACTTGTTTTGGCGGGTAATAGACTTTGCTTCAATGCCCACCTCTTCAAAAATGTTTAAAATATCGGTAAATACCCGTTTTTTATGGGTAACAATCTCTAAATGATAGGATTTTTTCGGGCTGTTTACAAACCCTGATGCCAAAAATGCAGTCTGCAAAACCGTCCGTTTGCAACAGTCCGACACCGAAAAGGAAGGATCAATCCGTGAGGAAAAAATATTTGCCTTTTCGGAAATCATATGAAGCTCTTGTTTTAGGATTTCAATATTTTCTTTTCCGGATACCACCAGATGAATCTGCTTTCTGCTTTTGGAGGAAGCTGAACGGATATCCGGCTTTAAATCCAGTCCCAACAGCTTTCGGGATAAAATAATAATTCGTCTGGCAATGGTAATATTTTCAGTTTTTAAATGAATTTCGCTCCGCTTCTCTTCGCTGAGCATGGCATATAAGGTGGCAAGAGATGCCAGCTCGCAACAGGCTCTTTTGGGCATTGCACCGCTAAGCTCCCGTTTGATTTCTCCTGTAAAGGACATATCCATTCTCCTTGTTCAGAGTGTTTATAATACTGCATCGGGGAAATTTCGTTTTAAATAACGGATTTCCGCTTCCAAAGTAACGCCAAATTTTTGGAAAACACACGCCCTTACCTCTGCAATGAGGTTTTTCACGTCTTCTGCGGTGGCGTCTGCTTTGTTAATCACAAAACCGCAATGCTTCTCGGATACCTGAGCGCCTCCCACCGAAAAGCCTCGAAGCCCTGCATCTTCAATCAGTTTCCCTGCAAAATAGCCTTCGGGACGTTTAAAAGTGCTTCCTGCGTTGGGGTATTCCAAGGGTTGTTTTTCATTTCGTTTTTTCAGCAGCTCCACGGTTTTTTCATGCAGCTCGTCACGGTTGGCAGGCGTGAAACAAAATTTGCTTTCTAAAATCACCCACTTGGGATGATGATGAAACACACTATGCCGGTAAGATAGCTCGTGTGCTTGGGCGGACAGGGTTTTTAGTTGGTTCTCTTCATCAAGATAGACAGAGCTTACCAAAGTATCGCAAATTTCGCCGCCGTAGGCACCTGCATTCATATACACGCCGCCGCCAACGGTACCGGGAATGCCGGAAAGCTCCGCCATTCCGCCTAAGCTGTGTTCCTTGGCAACTTCACACAGGGTAGAAAGTCTTGCACCTGCCTCGGCGGTGATTTCATTTCCGTGAACGGAAATTGTTTTTAACTCCGTGGTTTTTAACACAATGCCGTCAACACCGTCATCTGCCACCAGCAGATTGGAGCCGTTTCCCAAAACGGTCACACGGATGCCCTGTTCTTTGGCAAAGGCTAAAATATTTGTCACTTCTTCCACGGTTCTTGGCAACACCATATAGTCGCAGGGACCACCGATTTTAAAGGTGGTATGCCGGGACATTGGCTCCTCTGCCAACACGGTGGAGCAAAGCGCTTCTAATTTCTTTTTCATAGGAAGAAACTCCTTTCGGGGTTCTTTTCTTAGTAGATTTATGCTGCAGCTATGATTTCTATGCCCGAAAGAGCATTGCAGCACCAATTAGGCCTGCATCGTTGCCTAATCTGGCAATGGAAACTTTAGCGTGATGAATCAGGTCACCGCCATAGCATTTGGGGATAATCTGTTCTTTTAAGGGAGTGAGCAAGGTGTCCCCCTCATTACACACACCGCCCCCTAAAATAATGGCTTCGGGTGCAAAAATATTGATTAAATTGGCAACCCCTTCGGATAAGTAATGAATATAGTTATCCACCACCTCTTTGGCGACCTTGTCCCCTTTTTTCATAGCATCAAAGGCAGTTTTTGCACTGATCTTTCCTGATTTTCCCACAATGGTATGCAGCAGGCTTTCAGGATGTTGTTCCATGGCGGCCTTTGTCTGGTTGACCAGAGCGGTTGCAGAGGAATAAGCTTCAAAACAGCCGTGTCTGCCACAAGAACATTCTGCACCGCCAACATGGATGACCATATGGCCGATTTCGGCTCCTGCGCCCTCCAGCCCCTCCCAGAGTTTGCCGTCTAAAATAATACCGCCGCCGACACCTGTGCCTAAGGTCACTAAAATAATGGAATTATATTCTCTGCCGCTGCCGCACACAAATTCACCCAATGCGGCACAGCTCGCATCGTTTGCCAAATGTACGGGTTTTTTCAATTTTTCCTGCATCATGGCACCGATGGGAGCACCGTCCATATTTAAGTTATTGCAATAGATAACCTTTCCTTTTTCCGCATCTACGGTGCCGGGAATCCCCACACCGACGGCATAAATGTCGTCCATGGGAATATTAGCTTTTCTGGATAAGCTATAGCAAAGATCAATCATCTGCTCGGCAATTTTATTGGCATCGCCTGACGAGTCGGTTCTGATAGAAGTTTTTAAAAGGAGATTTCCCTCTTCATCGGTAATTCCTGCTTTAATATTGGTACCGCCTAAATCTACACCCAAATAATATTTCATCGTCTGTTCCTCCCAAGCTTGCTAAAATTTGGATTTCATTTCTTTTAAATAGGCTAAAAACCGTTCCAAAGTGGCGTTTACAATCAACTCCTCGGGGAAATCCACTTCCCGAAGCATTTCAAAAACCAGCTTATAGTTTCCGATACAGCCGGAATAATGGGCATCGGAGGACACGGCAACACGGGTACCGTATTGTTTGCAAAGCTTTGCCACTTTCGTGCATAATTCTTTGGAGCCGGGACGGATGCCTTCTAAAGAATGGTTATTTAATTCTATAATTTTATTCTGTTCTTTTGCTTGTTTTACCACAGCCTCAAAATCGCAAAGATAATTTGTTTGCCCCATATGACCGATACAATGCACATAAGGATTTTCCAACACCCGAAGATAGGTTTCGGTGATGTCCTGCACACTGCCTTTGGGAAGACAAGGTCCGTGAATGGAGGCAATGACCCAGTCCAGCATGGCAAGAACGGTGTTTGGCAAATCCAGCCCGCCCTTGTAATCAATAATATTGGCTTCTGCCCCTTTGAAAAAACGGATACCGTCAATCTCATCGGGCAGATACTTCAGACAGGTAAAATGCACTTCTCCCGGCGCATCGGGAATGGCAGGTGCGTGGTTGGTCATACAAAGTCCCCGCATCCCTGCATCAATGGTTGCCTTTACATTTTCCTGCAGGGTGGAGTATGCATGTTTGCTGACAATGGTGTGGCTGTGGGTTTCCACTTCAATGTGATACATAAGCTTTATCCTTTCACGGCGGTGCCCGATAAATCATAATGGTCACAGCCGGTAATTTCTACAGTAATATATTCCCCGATATCCACGGGAAAATCCGCTTCAAAGTAAACGGTGCCGTCAATTTCGGGAGAATCCATATAGGTTCTGCCGAAATACACTTGGTTCACGGTATCTATCCCCTCCACCAAAACGGTGTAGGTTTTGCCGATTTTCTGCTTATTTTTCTGCAAGGATATCTGTGCGGACAATTTCATAATTTCGTTGGCACGGCGGTTCTTTTCGCTGGTTTTTATCTTCCCCGTAATCCGGGCGGCACGGGTGCCTTCCTCGGTGGAATAGGGAAACACGCCCAAACGGTCGAAGAAGCCTTGCTTGACAAAGGAAACCAGCTGTGCATGTTCCTCCACGGTTTCCGACGGAAATCCGCTGATTAAGGAGGTGCGGATGGAAGCATCCGGCATCTTCGCTTTAATTTTATGAAGTAAATTTAGAATTTCTTCCTTATTGGTGCGGCGATTCATTAAGCCTAAAATTCTGTTGTTACAGTGCTGAATGGGAATATCAAAATAAGGCAGAATTTTTTTGGAATGAGAAATCATATCCAACAACTCATCCGTAACAGATTCGGGATAGAGATAGTGTAGACGAATCCAACGGATTCCTTCAATTTTCTCTAACTCGGCAAGAAGGGGTACCAAACGGTTTTCCCCATATAAATCCAATCCGTATCGAGTGGTATCCTGGGCAATCACGATGAGCTCACTCACTCCCTGCGACCCCATCCATTGGGCTTCCTCCACAATGGATTCCATCCTTCGGCTCACATATTTTCCGCGGATTTTTGGAATGGCACAATAGGAACAGCCGTTGCTGCAGCCGTCTGCAATTTTTAAGAAAGCATAATAAAACGGCGTGGTCAACACACGGTCGCAAAACCTGGGTTCTTGTTCTTCTTTTTTAGAAAAATAAGAAACCTTTTCGCCGCTTAACACACGGGAAACTGCCTCTCCGATATGGCAGGTATCAAAAATCCCCAAAACGCCGTCCACTTCAGGGAAACTCTCTAAAATTTCTTCCTGATAACGCTGAGATAAACAGCCTGTTACCAGCACTTTTTTGCCGTAGGAGGCTGCATTTAAAATTTCGGAAATGGCTTCTTCTTTGGCAGACTTAATAAACCCGCAGGTATTGATGATGATTACATCGGCATCCTCCTCGTTGTCCACCATCTGATACCCTGCGTTTTGCAGGTTCGTAATCATGACCTCGCCGTCCACCTTATTTTTGGAGCAGCCAAGTTGAATCCATAAAATCTTAGGCATTATCATCTTCCTCATAGCTTTCTTCCGCCAAAGTGTCGCAAGAAAGGTGTTTTAAACAATCCGAAATATCAGAAAAGCGGTAGCCTTTTCTCATCAGCCGACTGTATATTTTCTTGGTATCAATCTGTTTTGCAACCAAAAGAGCAATCTGCTCTTTTAAGTTGTTTCGTTCTGTCTCAAAATCATAGCTTTGGGCATCTAAGGAAATGCCTTTTGCCAAAAGCTCCTGCTTTGTTTTATAAAAGCCCTGTTTTTTATAAGTCGTTCGGGAATATAAAAACTGTTCCCGATAATTTTCGTCAGATATATAGCCGTTTTCTTCTAATTTTTCTAAGATTTCTTCGGCAATATTCTGGGGGCAGCCGCGAAGCTTCAGTTTCTCCCACAGTTCTTTTTTGGAATACATTCTGCGGGATAAAAGACCCAGGCAGTAATCATATTGCTCGGGAAATACACATTCTTTTTGAAATGCCTCCACACTTTCTACCAGCTTTTCATTCCCACCCACAAGCTTCCGATGAGTATAGGCAGAAATGGAAAACAAATAATTGTCCTCCAAAAATACAGAAAAACGGTTTTTTCGCTTGATTTGCGGCTTAAAAATCAGCTTTATCATCATCTTATAAATAAACGAAAACCGAAAGCAGGGCGTTTTAAGTCCCCACTTTCGTTTTCTATGCTCCTATGAAAAAGTAAACGAAAATTTAACGGAAAAATTCGTCTAAAATAACTTCTGCCTCGTTGCGGTTGATCAACACATACGGGTCCGAAATGGTAACGGGCAATTCAAAGGTCTGCACCGTGCAACCGTCCATTGCGGAAATGGCATTTAAGTAACTTAAAATTTCATTTAAGTTCATACTGGAACGCACACCCTGATTGATTACACCGTAAATTTCAGGTACCTTGCTGATGTAATATGCCTGAAATTTTTGCTCAAATGCAGCTTTGAAGAAGTCCTGCTGCACCTGATTTCGTTGCAAATCTCCCATGGGATAGCTGCGGAATCTGAGCACTTTTACAGAATCTTCTCCATCTAAAAGCTGCTCGCCCTTTTTGATGTTGATATAAAGGTCCTGATCGGGATCATTGTAATACATATTACAAGGCACATCAAACCGAATACCGCCCAAACGGTCAATGATGGTTTCCACCGCTTCAAAATTCACCACCGCATAGTCGTGAATATCAATCGCCAGTAAGTCCTTCACGGTCTGAACTGCCAGCTCGTCGCCTCCGATGGACAGCGCTGCATTAATTTTCTGGGAGGAGCGGCCGATTAGCACCTTGGTGTCTCTGGGAACAGACATCAGACTTAATGTGTCCTTATCGGGATACACCGACAAAATCATAATGACATCCGAACGAAGTCCGCTTTTATCAGTACCGAAAATGGCAACGTTACGAACCTCTCCGTCTGTTGCAACCGACAAAGAGGACAAATCCCGTCCGCCTCCCAAGTTATAGTTCATCAGCATAAAACCGCCGATCACTGCTACCAGGATAATTTCAATTAAAAAACAAACTACAAAGGTTTTCCAAAACCGTTTCACATTCATATATTTCGCCTCATTCAATTACTGCTCGTAACCCTGTAAGAATGCCTTTTCGTTTGCATCACGGAATTTTTCGGGAACGGTGGACAGCACAGCATCCACCCAGTCCTGCTTATCAAATTCCAGATATTTTGCTAAAACGCCTAAGAGTACCACATTGGTAACCTTGGAATTTAAAACAGATTCTGCAATTTCCAAAGCGTTTACGGCAACTAAGTCCACTTCTTCTTTTTGCAGCGTTTCTAAAATATCAGAAGGATATTCTGCTGCACCGATAATCACCGGCATGGGCATAATCTTTTGCACATTGGTAATCAGCTTACCGCCTTTTTTTAGGTAGGGCAGCCAACGGAGAGCTTCCAATTCTTCAAAGGAAATGATAATATCTGCTTCTCCCTGGCAAATCACGGGAGAGTGAACCTTTTCACCGTATTTTACATAGGTCACCACGCTGCCGCCACGCTGGCTCATGCCATGCACTTCCGACACTTTTACGTCATAACCTTTCTGAATCGCTAAGTTTCCTAAAATTCTGCTGGCAAGTAAGGTACCCTGTCCGCCAACGCCTACAATCATAATGGATTTTGTGTTCATCATATTCTCCCCCTCTCTTACAGAGTAATGGCATCAAATTTACAGATATTTTTGCAAAGTCCGCAGTTGGTGCATAAGGTTTTATTGATTTCGGGTTTGCCGTCTACAATAGAAATAGCCGGACATCCGATTTTCATACACATTTTGCAGTTTTTGCATTTGTCTTTCTGAATGTTTACGTCAAAATCGTATTTCACGCCTTTTAACAGCACACAGGGACGGCGTGCAATAATTAAGGACGGTTCTTCCACAGAAATTTCTTCTTTGATGACCCGTTCGCATTCTTCCACGTTAAAGGGGTCAACCACTTTGATTCTGGTATAGCCGAAGGCTTCTGCCAGCTTCTCTAAATTCACCGCCACGGTGGGTTCGCCTTTTAAGGTTTTACCGGTGGTGGGATTCTGCTGATGGCCGGTCATACCGGTGATGGAGTTATCTAAAATGATAACGGTGGAGGTGCCCTTGTTGTATGCGGTGGAGGCAAGACCGGTCATACCGGAATGCATAAAGGTGGAATCCCCAATTACCGCTACGGTTTTCTTGGAAAGCTCGGGATTTGCTTTGGAAATTCCGTGTGCCGCACTGATGGAGGCACCCATACATACGCACATATCGATGGCACTAAGAGGTGCTGCTGCACCTAAGGTATAGCAACCAATGTCACCGGAAACAGTCAGCTTCAGCTTGGATAACACATAGAAAATACCTCTGTGAGGACAGCCGGGACACATCACGGGAGGTCTTACGGGCGGGTTGTGGTCGGGATAGGTTTCCTCATCCTTTTTGCCGGAGATTGCTTCTCTTACAGACACGTTGGAAAATTCACCAAACATGGAGAAGGTATCTTTTCCGTGCACTTCGATGCCCAATGCTTTGATGTGGTTTTCAATGTAGGGGTCTAACTCCTCCAAAACATAAAGCTTGTCTACTTTACTTGCAAATTCTTTGATTAAATCAACGGGTAACGGCCAGAGCATCCCTAATTTTAAGTAGGACGCTTCCGGGAAGGATTCCTTGGCATACTGATAAGGAGCACCTGCGGTAATGATACCGATTTTGGTGTCGTTTAGTTCCATTCTGTTAATCCCGGAGGTTTCTGCATATTCTACCAGCTTTTCTTTTCTGCCTTCAATCACCACACGGCGTTTTTTCGCCATTCCGGGCATCATAACGTATTTCATGGCATCCTTGGTATATTCTTTTAAAGGAACCTCCACACGGTCACATTCTTCCACAATGGACTGAGAATGTGCAATTCTGGTGGTTAATCGAAGTAGTACGGGCGTATCAAAGGTTTCTGAAATTTCATATGCCAATTTGGCATATTCCTTACATTCTGCGCTGTCGGCAGGTTCTAACATGGTCACCTTTGCCGCATTGGCATAATTACGGGAATCCTGCTCATTCTGAGAGGAATGCATCCCCGGGTCATCGGCAACACCAATCACCAAGCCACCGTTCACGCCGGTGTAGGACACGGTGAATAAGGGGTCAGCCGCCACGTTTAAGCCAACGTGCTTCATGGCACAGAAGGAACGTGCGCCGGACACCGCCGCACCGATGGCAACCTCCATTGCCACCTTTTCGTTGGCTGCCCATTCTGCATCCACTTCGGGAAATTTTGCCACAAATTCGGTGATTTCGGTAGAAGGAGTTCCCGGATAGCTGGAAACCACCGTTACTCCTGCTTCATATAAGCCTCTGGCAACCGCTTCGTTGCCAATCATCAGTCGTTTTGCCATTTGTCATTTGCCTCCTATATTTCGTTCTGTGCGGCAACTAAGCTTTCGCCACAGTAAATTTCTCTTAATTTGGGTTTTTCAATTTTGCCGGTGGGGTTGCGGGGTACTTCGGCAAAAATAATCTTTCTGGGACGTTTGTATTTGGGAAGTGCTTTGCAAAAGGTATCCATTTCTTCTTCGGTGCAGCTGACATCCTCTTTTAGCTCGATAATGGCTGCCGCCATTTCTCCCAGTCTGGGATCGGGTAACCCGATAACCGCTACGTCCTTCACTTTATTGTTGGTGCGGATGAAATCTTCAATCTGAACGGGATACAAGTTTTCACCGCCGGAAATAATCACATCTTTTTTACGGTCAACCAAGAAGATAAAGCCGTCTTCATCCTCCTGCGCCATATCGCCGGTATAAAGCCATCCGTCTTTTAACACATCGTTGGTTGCTTTTTCGTCATTATAATAACAGGTCATTACGCCGGGGCCCTTCACAGCAAGCTCACCAACCTCGCCACGGGCAACGGTGTTGCCATGCTCGTCCACGATTTTCACTTCCCAGCCATAGCCCGCTTTCCCGATAGCACCGACCTTATGAATGTTTTCCACACCCAAATGCACGCAGCCGGGGCCGATGGATTCGGATAAGCCGTAGTTGGTGTCGTACTGATGGTTGGGGAACACCTTTTTCCAGCGTTTAATTAAGCTGGGCGGAACGGGCTGTGCACCGATATGCATCAGTCTCCAACGGGATAAATCCATTTCATCCACTTTAATGCTTCCTGCATCAATGGCATCTAAAATATCCTGTGCCCACGGTACCAGCAGCCACACGATGGAGCATTGTTCGTCTGCTGCAGTTTGCACAATCCATTCCGGTTTTACACCTTTTAAGAGAACGGATTTTGCTCCCACCACCAGGCATCCGAACCAATGCATTTTCGCACCGGTGTGATACAGAGGGGGAATGCAGAGGAACACATCGTCTTTGGTCTGGCCATGATGGTTCTGCTCGGTTAAGCAAGCATGCATCAGGCTTTCGTGATTATGTAAAATCGCTTTGGGAAATCCCGTGGTTCCGGAAGAAAAATAGATAGCAGCATCATCTTCGGCAGTTAAGGGAATCTCAGGTGTTCTGGAAGTGCAATAGTTTACTAAATTATCATAGCTTTCTGCAAAAGACGGGCAGTCTTTTCCCACATAGAATAATTGTTTCACACGGGGAATCACATCACAGATTTCTTCTACACGTCCGATAAATTCAGGCCCGAATACTAAAACATCTGCTTCAGCTAACTCCAGGCAGTACTTAATTTCGTCAGAAGTATAACGGTAGTTTAAGGGAACAGCTAACGCTCCTGTTTTTAAGATTCCAAAATATACGGGAAGCCATTCTAAGCAGTTCATTAAAAGGATTGCAACCTTGTCCCCCTTTTTCACCCCGCGGGACAGCAGCAAATTGGCAAAACGGTTTGCCTTTCTGTTAAAATCCTGCCAGGTGATTTCCTGGCGTCCGCTTTCTTCAGAGTTTTGGGGAATTAAAGCATATTCCTTCCAGGTGGTTCTCGCCTTGGAAATGATATTGGGAACAATTTCCACCAGTGCCACATCATTGGGGAATTTCTGCTCGTTTTGTTCTAAAAAATCTGTAATTACCATGGGGGAATTACCTCCGTTTTCATTAGTATCTATCCGACTGACAGTGAACTTTTTTGAAAAATTCCGGCAGTGACTACAGCCCCTGCCTCTGCTTTTGCGTACAAAGTTTTTGCGTGATGAAAAGGGCATATCGATACCTCTCCAACATATCATTTCCAGTTTATCACAATCTTGTAGCCGAGTCAAGAGAATTTCATCATTTTTGTTGAAAAAGCACGATTTTTTTAACGATCTGGCTGCTTTCTTTTTCCCTATTGGAAAATTTCGGAAAATATGGATTTTTCTCTTTACTTTGTGGAAAAAATATGTTAAAATAGAGTTAATCTGTAGGCTTTTCACATGGGACATTTACAGGAGGACTATAGAATGTACCAAATTGGCGACAAAATTGTCTATCCGATGCACGGTGCAGGTGTCATCAGCGCAATTGAAGAAAAAGAAATTTTGGGAAGCGTTAATGCTTACTATATCTTGGAGGTGCCCACGGGAAATATTTCTCTGATGGTACCCGTTAAAAACGCAGGAGAAATCGGTGTAAGAGGCGTGGTGGAGCCGTCGGTGATTGACGAGCTTTTCGCCTTTATTGCAAAAGCCGAACTTCAGGTGAACGAGAACTGGAATAAACGTTACCGGGAAAATATGACCAAAATCAAATCCGGAAACTTATTTGAAATCGGCCCGATTTATCAGTATCTTTTAAAGAAAGACCGAGAAAAAGGACTCTCTTCGGGTGAAAAGAAAATGTTTTTATCGGCACATCAGATTTTGGTTTCGGAGATTATGCTTTCTTTGGATATCTCCCTGTCTGAGGCAGAAGAACTGATTGAAAACCGTCTTGGCAACACTGTGACTGCATAAATAAATCATAATATAAATCATATAAAAAACGAGGGAAACAACTATGCTGGAAGGAATTAAAAGCTTCTTTGCTCCGGATGACCCTGACCCCCGATGTTGCGCCATTGTGGTAGCAGCAGGAAAAGGCTCCCGGATGCAGAGTGAAATGAAAAAACAGTTTTTACCCCTGCTTGGGATGCCCGTGCTTTCGCACACCTTGGAAGCCATTGAAAAAAGCGATTTGGTAAAAGAAATCGTGTTGGTGGTTTCTGAAGAAGATATGATAACTGCCAAGGATATTGTGGCTGCCTCCGATCTGGAAAAGGTGGCAACCATTGTGGCAGGCGGAAAAAACCGGACAGAGTCCGTGGCAAAAGGATTGGCCCAAGTCCCCCATGATGCCGAAATTATTTTAATTCATGACGGGGTGCGCCCCTGCGTCAGCGAAGCTTTGGTAGAAGAATGCATCAGAAACGCCAAAGAATACGGTGCCTCTGCTTTGGGGGTAAAACCGAAAAACACCATCAAACGGGTGAATAAAAACGGCTTTATCGAAGAAACCGTGGACAGAGAAGAGCTGGTAGAGATTCAGACTCCCCAGTGTTTTCAGGCAGAACTTATTCAAAAAGCATATGAGAATTTTGATTCTTCGGTTACCGATGACTGTGCCCTTGTGGAAAAGTTGGGAGTGAAGGTTCATATCACCGAAGGAAGCTACGCCAATATCAAACTGACCACAAGAGAAGACCTTTTGATGCTTACCGCCTTAATTGATGCAGAATTTGACGAAGAATAAAAAGGAGACCGAAGAGGATGCGAATCGGATTTGGCTATGATGTACATAAACTTGTGACCGGACGAAAGCTCATCTTAGGCGGCATGGAAATTCCTCACGAAAAGGGACTGTTGGGACATTCGGATGCCGATGTGCTGGTGCACAGCATCATGGATGCCATGCTTGGCGCATTGGCTTTGGGTGATATCGGAAAGCATTTCCCCGATACAGACCAAAGCTACAAAGATATCAACAGCATGCTGCTGTTGGAAACGGTGCGAAAGCTCATCCAAAAAGAAGGCTATATCTTAGGTAATTTGGACTGCACCATTTGTGCTCAACGTCCGAAGCTTTCTCCCCACATTGAAGCCATGCGAAAAAACATTGCCGATGTATTACAAACCGACGTAAAAAATATCAGTATTAAGGCAACCACCACAGAAGGTCTTGGCTTCCCGGGTCGGGAGGAAGGAATTTCTGCGTATGCGGTTTGTCTTCTGAAAAAGGAGGACTAAACGATGAGGTTTTTGGTTGCAACCAATAATCAGGGCAAATTAAAAGAATTTAACCAGATTTTGGGAGAGCTTGGAATTGAATGCGTGTCCCTTCGGGATCTGGGAATCACCGCAGATGTGGAAGAAACAGGTACCACCTTTTTGGAAAACGCCCTCTTAAAAGCGAAAGAAATTTATCACATTGCAAAAATTCCCACCATTTCCGACGACTCGGGTCTGATGGTGGATGCACTGGGTGGTGAACCGGGTGTGTACTCTGCCCGTTACGCAGGCGAGCCAACCGACGATCAACGCAATATGGATAAGCTTCTTGCCAATTTAAAGGAAGAGCCTAACCGCACTGCAAGATTTAAAAGTGTGATTGCGGCAGTTTTCTCTGAGGATGATGTTGTAGTTGCCGAGGGAGAATGCGAAGGTGTTATTATTGACGAAAAGCGAGGCGAAAACGGCTTTGGCTATGATCCCATTTTCTATGTGGAAAGCTTAGGAAAAACCTTTTCCGAAATGACGGACGCCGAAAAAAACAGCTTAAGTCACCGAGGAAACGCCATTCGCAATTTAAAAGAACAACTAAAAAGTAAAGGCTTGTAAAAGAATATAGAACGCAAACTTCACCGCTCGCAATCTGCAATTTAAAAGAAAAGGACTGTTCAAACGAACAGTCCTTTTTGTTTTTCTGTTATGTTCTTTTTCTTTGATGTCAAAGAAAAGAACCAAAAAGAAACTACCGCCTGGTATTTTTGCAATCCCATACTGCCGTCTTCCTGCAACTGCATTCTATTGTGAAAATAAGGGCGGTTTTTGATTTCGTCTTTCGATGACTTTTTAAAATATCTCTACCCCAAAGCGAGGAAAAACGGGTGCAGAAGGGAGCAACCGAACCCGCAGGGGTTATCCGAAGCCGTACCGAGTGTACGGCGAGTGATGAGGTTGATTCCTTCTGTGCCCGTTTTTACCGTTTTTCATTAGTCACGGGTGTCCATGGGGACCTTATCCTTGAATAGGATTGTGATTGCCCAAAGACCGGCAATACCCACCAAGGAGAAAATGATGCGGGTGAGGATGGTGCCTACACCAAAGAGAGAAGAAACCAGGTCTACACCAAAGAGACCAATGGCGCCCCAGTTTAAAGCACCCACAATCACCAGTATCAAAGAAATAGTATCTAACAGCATATTATACGCCTCCTGAATTTTTGCCGACGGTTTTTAGGATTGTCGGCTTCTAATGTTTTTTCAACTTTAGTATATGGCGTTTTTTCGGATAATATACTGTTTTTCGGATGAATGGAAAAAATTTCAAAAAAGTTATTGAAGCATGGTATCAATGCAGCTGCGGGCTTTCTGCATCACATCGGGAGGCAATAAGATTTCCTCGCCGCCCTTTCCTCTGACGCAATCGTAGACATCTTTTAAGGTGGTCAGGCGCATATCGGCGCAAATGCATTGCTTCATCAACGGATAGAATGCTTTGTCAGGATAAGAAAATTTCAGATGCTGCACGATAGAATTGTCGGTTCCGATGATAAATTCGTTGGCTTCATTTTGCTGCACATAGTTTAAAATTTCCGTGGTGCTGCCAACGTAATCCGCCAAGGCAGTAACCTCCGGCACACATTCGGGATGAACCAGCAACAAAGCAGAGGGATGGCTTTTCTTTGCCTCTGCCACATGAGTGGGTGTCATCTGCATATGAACGGGGCAGCCTCCTTTGATAAAGCGGAAGGTTTTTTCGGGAACCTGCTGCTTAATCCATTGCCCTAAGTTACAGTCCGGAATAAACAGAATTTCTTTTTGCGGCAATTTTTTTATAATGTCCAAAGCAGAAGCAGAGGTAACGCAAGCATCACACTCGGTTTTTAACGCAGAGGTGGTGTTAATATACGCCACAACTGCACTGTTGGGGTACTGTGCTTTGAGTGCTTTTAATTCCTCGCAGGTGAGCTGCTCCGCCATGGGGCAGCCTGCATCCGGATGAGAGAGAATCACCTTTTTTTGGGGAGACAGAATCTTCACGGTTTCTGCCATAAACCGAACACCGCACATGATCACGGTTTTCTCCGGCGTGCTTTCCGCTTTGCGGCTTAGTGCAAAGGAATCCCCCACATAGTCTGCCACCTCTAAAATATCACGAGTCTGATACAGATGGGCCAGAATACAAACATCATGTTCCTGCTTTAGGCGGATAATTTCATTTTGAAGTTGGGATATCGAAAACATAGTTATTCCTCCATAATGTCTCATTATAGCCGTTTTTTTAAAAAAAGTCAATAAAAGTTGACATAAAAATTACCGACCGTCTTGCAATATGAGGAATTTTATGGTATAATTTGGGTAATTCACCAAAAAACGGCAAATAAACGGAGGCAGCATGAATACAGATATTCTGATTGTCGGAAGCGGATGCTCGGGGCTTTACTGCGCTCTGAATCTGCCAAAAAAACTTCATATCACCGTCATCACCAAGCAAAAAGCTGAAGAAAGCGATTCCTATCTGGCACAGGGTGGAATCTGCGTCCTGCGGGACGAAAAGGATTTTGACGCCTTTTTTAAGGATACCTTAAAAGCCGGTCACTATGAAAACGACCGGGAAAGCGTTTCCATTATGATTCGTTCCTCCCGGGAGGTTATCTCGGAGCTGGTGTCCTACGGCGTGCAGTTTGCCACCGAGGAAGACGGATCCTTTCAGTATACCCGTGAAGGTGCTCACTCCTGCCCGCGTATTTTGTTTCATCGGGATATTACCGGTCAGGAAATTACGTCCAAATTGCTTTTGGAAGTCAAAAAACGAAGCAATATTACCATTATGGAAAACACCACTCTTTTAGACATTGTGGAGAAAAACGGAGAATGTGTGGGGGCTGTGATGTTATCGGAGGACGGTAAGCTTATTACCGTCAGCGCAGGTTATACCGTGCTTGCCTGCGGCGGAATCGGAGGGTTGTATCACCATTCCACCAATTTCAAACACTTAACGGGTGATGCAATTGCCATTGCAATTAAGCATCAGATCCCCTTAAAAAATATTGATTACATTCAAATTCATCCCACAACGCTGTATTCTGAGGAACCTGCAGACCGCAGCTTCTTAATTTCCGAGTCAGTGCGGGGAGAAGGTGCAAAGCTCTATAACAAGCAGATGAATCGGTTTACCGATGAGCTTTTACCCAGAGACTTGTTAACCCGGGAAATTCACCGCCAGATGGAGCAAGATCAAACCAACTATGTGTGGGAAGATTTGCGTCCCATTCCCAAAGAGGAGCTTTTGGAGCATTTTCCCAACATTGTGAATCATTGCAAAGAAAAGGCATATGATGTGACGAAAGAATGTATCCCCGTGGTGCCTGCTCAACACTACTTTATGGGAGGAATCCGTGTGGATTACAACAGTAAAACCTCCATGGAGGGGCTGTATGCCATCGGAGAAACCGCCTGCAACGGTGTTCACGGCAAAAACAGGCTGGCAAGTAATTCCCTGCTGGAAAGCTTGGTATTTGCCAAGCGTGCTGCACAGGATATGGCAGAAAATCCCCGCATGCGGGAAGAGCTTCCCCCTGTGGACCTGACTCCCTACACAGATTTAGAGGCACTCAAAGAGCAATACCGCAACCTGGTACTAACAGAAATTAAAAACGCTACCGTAGAAAAAGGAGATGATTTCCATGTTTGATAAAACCACCCTGACCTTGCAGGTCGACCCCTTAATTCTTTTGGCATTACAAGAGGATATTTCCAGCGAAGACGTTTCCACCAATGCGGTGATGAAAACAGCACAATTGGGTGAAGTGCAGCTTATTTGTAAGGAAGACGGCATTATCTGCGGTCTGCAGGTTTTTGAACGGGTGTTCACCTTACTGGATGCCGAAACCAAGGTAACTTTTTATACCCATGACGGCAATACCGTGAAAAAAGGAGAATTGATTGCAACCGTTCGGGGAGATATCCGCATTCTGCTGTCCGGCGAACGGACTGCACTGAATTATTTGCAGCGAATGAGCGGTATCGCAACCTATACCCATGGAGTTGCTTCTCTGCTTAGCGGCACCAAAACAGTGTTACTGGACACCAGAAAAACCACGCCCAACAACCGTATTTTTGAAAAATATGCCGTGAAAACAGGCGGCGGAAGTAACCATCGGTATAATCTTTCCGACGGAGTTTTATTAAAAGATAATCATATCGGTGCGGCAGGCGGTGTGAAGCAAGCCGTTGCCCTGGCAAAAGCCTACGCACCCTTTGTACGCAAAATTGAAGTGGAAACCGAAACGCTGGATATGGTGAAGGAAGCGGTGGAAGCCAAAGCTGATATTATTATGCTGGACAATATGTCCCACGAGGAAATCAAGCAGGCAATTTCCTATATCAACGGCAGAGCAGCGGTTGAGGTTTCGGGAAATGTGACCAAAGAAAACATTGCCGCCCTGACCGATCTGGGCGTTGATTACATCTCCAGCGGTGCGCTGACCCATTCTGCTCCGATTTTGGACCTTTCTTTAAAAAATCTGCACGCTGTGTAATAACCTGTATGGTTCAGGCTGAGACCGTGGTCTCAGCCTTTTTTTTCGGTTTGGTTTCCTTTTTTTGGAAAACCCTCACGGTATTTGCACATCAGGCGGCGAAGCTCACGGATTCGTTGGCGCAACAGAAGGCCTGTGTCGGTATCTGCCACACGGATACGTTGCTTTCGTTTTTCGCCAATCACCCGATAAGAACGGTTTTTGTTGGGATCTTGTTTGGAAAAAGGCTCATGTGCCGTTAAGAAAAAACCGTGGGAATTATAAAGAAGGGTGTACCCGCCGATACCTGTTTTTTGATGATAAGCAGCGCTTAAGCCTCCGTCTATCATATAAAGGATGCCGCCTGCCTTTTGCGGACATTCTCCCCGGTTTTGCCGCACAGGAACATGACCGTTTACAATTCGGCAGGTATCCTCATAAAGAGAAAAATCGGATAGTATCGCCCGTGCAATGTTGTTACCGTCTTTTCCCTCAATCAGAGAATAATAGGGATTTTTTTCTTCCCGATGGGCGGTCCTGTCTGCCACCAGGTAACGAGGCAGGGTTTTTAACTCGTTTTTTCCGAATAAGGGGGAATATTTTCCTGCCCATAAATACCAGAAAAAGTCGATACAGTTTTGTTTTTCGGGATGTGTTTGTTCCAAAAAATATGCCTTGCGGACTGTTTTGTCGCAATAGTCCATCAGCGCCCTGCCCCGGTACCCCAAAAAAGAGGCAAAAGAACCGTCCCCGGTTAAGGGAATACACCCATGATATAAAAGATTTCCGTTCATCACCTGATACATTCCCCCCTTGTCCAGCAAAAAACGAACATGACGGGACAGTTTTTCCGAGTGAGCAAAGCTCTGGCACAACTCCTTTAAAACACATGCTTCCTCTAACGTCAGACAAGACGGATTTTTTGGGTCAACGGTGGGAAAATCGGTGTCGGTAAGAGGATAGGAAATTCCGTTTACCAAGACGGTTTTTGTTTCCCAGTCAATTTTTCCTAAGGTGCAGGTATCCCCCATTTCATAGAGAGGATGTTCGCTCACAAAGGCTTCCTCCAGTTTCCACAAAATCACCGTAATTGCCTTATGAGCTCGTGCCACAGAAGGACTGTCGGTTGCAGAATCCCCTTTCGGCAGAAAACAGTCACAATTTCTTGGATAAAGCTTATCTGCCAGCGAAAATAAATTCCGCAAAGGAATACCGTATCCTTGTTCCAGCAATTTAGCATGATTATAACGAAGAGTAATCCGCACTGCTGACGCCACAGACAACGGATTTCCTAAATTTGCACCCATCCAGAGAATATCGTGATTTCCCCAGCACAGGTCCACACTGTGATAGCTCTCCAGCAAATCTAAGATACGGTGTGCCCCATCACCCCGGTCAAAAATATCACCTAAAATATGCAAATGATCCACGGCAAGACGGCTGATTAATGCGCAAAGTTCACAAATAAATGTCTCTGCCTGCCCTTCTTCAATAATAGCATCTATGATGCTTCTGTGATATTTTTCCCGATCGGGTGTGTTGGGAATGTGATGCAAAAGCTCCTCAATGATATAGGAAAAATCGGCAGGAAGTGCTTTTCGCACCTTGGAACGAGTGTACTTTTCCGCTACAGCACGACACAAAATAATCAGACGCGATAAAATTTCCCGATAATACCCGGGGGATTTTTTTGATTTCTCTGCCAACACTTTTTTGGGATGATAAATCAAAAAAGCAAGTTGCTCCTGCTCATGTTCGGAAAGAATCCCCGAAAAAATATCTGTCATTTTTAATCGGATTTCTCCCGATGCATTTTTTAAAAGCTGACAAAACGCCTCATCTTCCCCGTGTAAATCACTTAAAAAATGTTCGGTACCTTTGGGAAGTCCCAAAATGGCGTTTAAATTGATAATTTCGGCAGCAACAGCCGTTTTGGTAGGGAACTTTTGACTTAATAATTCTGACACACGGTCTTCCCGATGACGCATAGCATCCTTCCTTTTTTGATGGTTGTTTTTTTAATATTTTTAGTATTTGCCGATTCTTTATTTTTATGATTTTTTTAAAAATAAAATAGCAATGGATTATCCATTGCCTTTTTGTGATATGAATCCTTTTATCAAGTTCCCAAAACGCAAAAAAATGCCCGAGAAGGGAGAAACCGAACCCCGAAGGGGGTATCCGACGGCGTACAAAGGTACGCCGAGTGATGAGGTTCATTCCTTCTCGAGCATTTTTTAAGTTTTTACTCGTCCCATGAATGATAAATATTCTGCACATCATCGTTGTCTTCCAACATATCAATCAGTTTATTCATGTTTTTGATGTGATCTTCGTCGGTTAACGTGGTGTAGTTATCAGGAATTTTGGAAACATCAGCTTCTAAAATATTGTAGCCTTTTTGTTCGTAAGCTTCACGAATTTGGGAGAAGTTTTCGGGAGAGGTGGTAATTTCGTATGCTTCTTCCATCACTTCGATATCTTCTGCATCCAGCTCCAGGGCTTCCATGGTCATTTCGTCATCATCCATAGAGTCTTCTTTTTCGATCACGATAATGCCTTTTTCCTGGAAAGACCAGCTTACACAACCGGTTGCACCCATGTTGCCGCCGCATTTATCAAAGGCGTGACGCACATCTGCTGCAGTACGGTTTCTGTTATCGGTTAAGGTTTCCACAATCACCGCTACGCCTGCAGGCCCGTAGCCTTCGTAGGTGATGCTTTCGTAGTTGGAGGTATCTTCACCGCCTGCTGCCTTTTTAATGCATCTCTGCACGTTTTCAGAGGGCATATTGTTGGCTCTTGCTTTGGCGATAAGATCACGGAGTTTTCCGTTTACCGTGGGGTCAGGACCGCCTGCTTTTACCACAACGGCAATTTCTCTGCCGATTTTTGTGTAAACCTTTGCTTTTTGAGCATCAGTTTTTCCTTTTTTGTGTTTGATGTTTGACCATTTAGAATGTCCTGACATGGTTTTTAATCTCCTTTAAAAATGAGTATGGTATCCGAAGATGGTTAGGGTCAAGGGGAATCTGAGGCTTCATTGCCCCGTGAAAATCGCTGCCTCCACTTTTTAGGAGCCCTAATTGTTCCACCAGTTCGGTATATAACTTGGTTTGTTGGGGGGTGTACTCGGTGTATATTACCTCTGCCCCCAAAAGTCCGCTTTTTTGAAAGCGAATGAGTAATTCTTTTAGTTCGCTATCGGAAAGTTTCAAATAATGCATATGTGCCAGAATGGGAATACCTCCTGCTTCCCGAATCAGGGAAATGGCTTCCTCCGGTTCGATGCGGTCCTCGTTCACATGTGCCACTCTGCCGTGTCCCAAATATTTCTGAAAGCCTTCTTTCACGCTTGACACATATCCTTTGTCACAAAGGATTTTAGCAAAATGCGCTCTGCCCCAGATGTTACCCGTGGCAATTTTCTTTACTTCCTCAACGGTAATGGGAATCCCGAGACTGTTTAAAATTTCTAAGGTTTTTAGGTTCCGTATTTCCCGGTTTTTGGCAAGTTCTTTCAGTTTTTTTGCAAGTGGCGGATCATTGGGATTCACGAAAAGCCCAATCATATGAAGCTCTCGGGCAAAATTGCAAGAAAGCTCGATTCCCGGGATTACTTCGATGCCAAGCTCTTCCCCTGCCTGCATGGCTTGCGGGATACTGTCCACCGTGTCATGATCGGTAACGGCAATGGCAGAAAAACCATTGTCTTTTGCCAGTTTTACCAGTTCATACGGCGTTAGCGAACCGTCAGAGGCTGTGGTGTGCGTATGCAAATCAATCATAAGTCCTGAGCCTTTTCGTGCAGATTTTTCTTTGCATGGGAAAGTAACCGTTTCTTTTTGGGAAGGGTTTTTTTAAAGTTTTCGTAGAAAATCATGTAAGTACCGAACAACAATACGGTGGTAATGATAATCAATCCCCACATGACCATCGGATCCACAAAGGTGAAATAAAAAGCAAGCAAAGCGCAAATCGCGGAAGCATATCCGAAAATGCGAAGCAGATTTAACTGCTTTCCTTGCGCAAACTGTCTGCCGTTGGTGGTAATATAAATCATAATATAAAGCGCATTAATCGCCTGCACGATTGCAGTATCAATATAATAGAACCAGCTGCTTTCATCCACGGTAACAATCACCGTATATATCACGTTCACAGCAATTAAGGTAGCGATCATAATCCAGGAAAAGAAGGTTTGCCTATGAAGTTTTTTATTCATCCGGTATGTCAGCAGATAATAAAGCACAACAAGTACCAGATAAAAATAAGTGGGAACCACGCAATAAAGAGGTGAAAACGGGATACGCAGCTCGTTGGTGATGAAAATCAGCACATTGATTGCCAGGATCACAATCTGTGCAAAGGCAGCATACAGCAAATGCTGCTTTACCCGAAAAATATGGCGCTTCCAAAACACTTGAATGTTGGAAAGAAAATTACTCATCAGTTTGTACCTCCGATATAGTATCAATCATCACAAAACAGTGCATTTCTAACTGTTTCCACCGCTTCACGGTCAGGACGGCATTTCAAAAGATAGCAGGGAGTGTCACTGAGAAGCAGATGAATCAAGGTAAACAGTTTATCCATCAGCCCCTTGTCTGCAGGTTTGTTCACACAGCCCAGCAACCATTGCAATGCCTGTAGTGTCTGCAAACGGAAAATTTCATTTTGCTCTCCCTGTTGTAAAAACACAATCGCTTTTAATGGTACAATGGCATTCTGCCCTTCACCGCTGGCACCTGCCCACAAAGAACCGCAGGCATACACCTTACCATCTTCAAAAAAGCGAAGAATGGGAGAATCATCGTTTAAGATAAAGGCTGAATCGTAGGTTTGCTCCCACAGCTTGGTGTGTGTGGTTTTCCCTGTTCCGCTGGGAGCGGAAAACAAGATTCCCTGCCCGTCATATGCGATTGCAGACGCATGCACCATGAACCCGTTATGATGCAAAAGCGCATACCGCATTGCCTGATCGGTAGCGTTAATTAACGGAAACTCCGGTTTGAAAAAAGCATTTTCTGCATTTTTATACTCCTTGGGATTCGGCATGGTTTTCTTATATTCCCGAAGGGCTTCATTGATTAAGCGGATTTCCTCTTCATCCCGGAAATGATAAAAAGAGATATCAATTTTATCTTTTCTGATTTTCACGCATAAGGTATGCTTTCCAATCTGCTCGTTAAAATCCCAATAGCAGAAAGAACCATCCGGCAGGTTTGCCCAGGTACGGTCATTGGTAACGGTTAACAGCTGGTAGTCCCCCGGAATTTCCACCTGATCCTTCAATCGAAAATCTACAGAAATATCCGGCTTAAAAAAGCTGTCCTGATAGGGAGTTGCGCGCTCTATGAACAGGGGATTCAAATCCCCTGTGATTTCGATATGAAGATCGGCAATTTTCAGTTTCATTCGGGTTCTCTCCTTGAGGCAAATATCACTTGCTACATTGTTCTTATTCGTAAATTGCATCAATGGTCAGTACGCCGCCGTTAACGGATGTGGAGGGCACCTGCTCATTGGTATTAATATCACAGAAGAATTTATCCCCTGCTTTAATGGGTCTGTTTACCTTGGTAAGGCAAACATCCTCCAAGGTTAAACCGTCTTTGGCAGACAGAATTTCAATTTGTGCACGTATTACATATACATTATTTTTACGCATTACCAAGGACGGATAATAGCTCACCTGAATTTCCGCACCATTGTGCTGCGCAATGATCACCATTTCATGTAAGGGATTTAAAAGAAAACTCATCATTTCTCTGGCAAAATCATAAGCTTCCCCTACAGCGCTTCCCTGGAAGGGATATGCTGCTTCATAAAGACTGTTTGGAATTTCTGCTAAAATTGCCTGATACTGACTTCTGTTAGCGGGATAGCTTGCCATATCCTTACGAATTTCGGTAGGAATTTTATTGGCAGAATTGCTGCTGTTGATATCCACTCTGACCAGCATGGGAATCTGAGAATCAATTTCGGTAATGAGCTGTGCAAAACGGTAATAGTTTAAAGGTGCACTCATATCTGCGCCCACAAGCAATTTGGTTTTGTCAATGGTTCTTTGCAGAAAATCATGTTTTTCTGCAAAGAAGCTCATAACGTCAATTGCTTCACCCACGGTAATAAAGGTATCAATTTTGTCTTCCGTTACAATGTCTGCACCCAAAACGTCTCTGCCGATAATCCAGAAAGACAGAGCATCTTTATGTTCAAAAGGCTTTTTGCCGACAACATCACCCAAATTGTAGTACATCAGGTTGTATTCGTTATTAAACATACGAAGTGCAGCAGAAGAAAGCTGACCATAGGTAATGGGCTGATTGGTGCTGTACATAGTGTCCATCAGCTTTGCCATTTTGAATACTTCTTTATAAAGAGCTTCATTGTTTTCCAGTTTAATTGCTCTGGATAACACGGTTGCAACTTCCGCACGGGTAATATTATTCTTGGGAGCAAAGCTGCCGTCGGGATAACCGGTGATGATGCCGTTTTGTGCAACAGCTGCAACTGCGGTCTGATAAACAGATGCAATGTCAGAAGTATCGGTAAAGGTTGCAGATTCACTTGCTGCATTTAAATTTTTTGCCATGTAAATTGCATATGCAACTTCTTCTCTGGTTGCCTGCTGGTTGGGATTGAAGGTTCCTTCTGCCAGGAAGTAGCTTCCGCTGACGGTTACATAATCATAAAACCAATCACTTTCCAAAACATCGGTATAGGTTTTTTCCACGCTGCCGTCAAACTGAACAGAAAGCAGTTTTGCAAGTTCTGCACGGGTTACGTTTGCTTCGGGACGGTAAGAGCCGTCTTCATAGCCGTTAACCACGCCGTTTGCAACCAACTCATTCACATAAGCATAAGCCCAGTGTGTTTCATCAAAATCGGTAAAAGTTGCGGCAAATGCAACGCTTGAGAGCATCAGCACTGCCAACAGTAAGGAAAGAATTTTCTTCATCATCATAAAGTCCTCCTATTATGTAACATGTTTTTAACAAATTTCAAATGATGCGAAAACGGGTAACATTCCCCCATTTTCACTAAATACATATTCATTATAGCATACCCTTTCCAAAAAATCAACAAAAACCACAGTTTTTTTCTTGCCATTTTTTGTGAGCAGAGATTCCATAAAAAAACAACTGTTTTTGGGAGAAAACAGTTGTTTTTGACTGTTATTCGTCGGGTGATTTCTGGGTGGTAATACTAAGGCCATGCCCATCCGTCACGGCGGTAATGTTGCCATGATAATCGCTGCGATACACCTCAATCCCCTTGGCGTTCAGCAAATCCAGTACCTTTTTCGTGGGATGACCGTAGTCATTTTCTCCGGTGGTAATCACCGCATAAGAAGGTGCTACCGCATTTAAAAAGTTCTTGGAAGTAGAGCCTTTAGACCCGTGATGCCCGACTTTTAACACATCCGCATGAGGCACCATACCTTTGGAAAGCATATCGTTTTCCACATCGGTGGTGGCATCTCCCGTAAAGAGGAAGCTTCTCTCACCGTAAGTCATATAAAGCACGCCGCTGTAGTCATTGTAATCACCGTAATGCTCATACATGGGAGATAAAAACTCTGCTTTCACATCTCCATCACACACGGTTAAGCCTGCTTTGATTTCAATGAGCGGAATATCAAGCTCTTCAATCAGCTTCATGGATTCTTCCGTTTGGGGATTCTTGATGGGGGAAGTGGGCATATAAACAGTTTTTACGGTATAATTTTCCAAAATTTCAGGAAAAGAACCAATATGGTCATCGTGCTGATGAGTGATAATAGCGTAGTCAATCACATCTTCCAAAAAGCTATCAAGCACATCGGAAATCACGTCAAAATCATCGGGTTTTCCCGCATCAATGAGCATAGTTCTCTCGTCGGGAAAATGAATCACAATAGAATCGGAATTACCTGTGTCCACGTATACTACCGCCAATTTTCCCTGCCAGTCAGCATCTGCCAACGGAGACGGTTTCGTCCATTCGGTAATTTTCGTCACAAAAAAGCTTAATACAAATGCAATTGCAACCCAAATCAGCCCTTTGGGATTTGTTCTCTTCCGTCTTGCCATTTTTCCACCCTCTTTTTGGAAATTTCATTTTTTATGATACCATATTTTCCAAAAAATGTCAACGAAAAAGGTAACGGCCTTTCTCCCATGGTTCTTTATTTATATTTCGCATCCCCTTGCACGGAAAAACTATTTTTCATCTACCCAAATTTCTCCAATGCCAAACATTTTACCCTGTGCATCAGCTTCAGCATCTTCTAAAACAGTTAACGTCAAAATGTGCTGTGTATCCGCCAATCCAAACTCTACCAGAGAGTTATTTTCGTACCATTTGTAATTTGCCAGATAATTGTGACAGGTTCCCTGCCGCTCAATATTACCTTCTGTATCAGTAATGGTATAAGTGCATTTTCTTCCCTGTCCTCCTGTGAGACCACTGAGCAAAATGCGTGTTCCTGAAAAACAGAATGTGAGAGTGGCTCCCGATTTGGAGGATGCAACATAATGCTGGAAAGGATTCTGAATCGGATTTCCGTATCCTTCTGCTACAACATTACGGATTTCTAAATCAAATTCCCAGTTGTCATCTACATTAACATATAAGGGACTCACTGCTGTGGCATAAAAGGCATCAGGAGTTGCCGCAGCATATTTTTCTTCCGGTAATGTTATTTTCTGATAATACTTAGAGGGATTTTCCTTTAACTCCTGATACATCAGCTTTGCAATGTTTTTTCCCTGCTCTGTTGTGGGATGCACATTGTTTGCCGACACATAATTATCCCAGCTGTCATTTTGGTTTTCCGCAATGGTATCCAGTACTAACTGATGGGAATTCAATGCATATAATCCGTAATGACTTAACACCTGATCGTATTTTTTAATATTTGACGAAATTCCGTAATCTTTTAAGCTATCATTGTAGCGTCTGTCCGGAATGTGAATAAAAATAATCACCGGAACATGCTCCTGTAAATAACATTCCCGAATCATACTTTCCACATTCTGTTGCATCGTTTTCCGATTCGTGTTAGTCTGATCATTTAATGTAAATTCCACAAACACCACATCCGGACGATGAGCTAATACTTCATCATAAAAGCGGATTGCACCGTAGTTACTGCCGGATCCCCCCACTCCTGCATTGTTGGAGGTGATTTTTCCGGCACGGTCCTGTTGCAGTAATTCCAACAGCGGTTTGGAATAGCGTTCCCCTTGGGTGATGGAACCGCCAATAAAGGAAATATGAATATCTTTGGTTGGATCCATCACATTATCATATCCGTATGTTTTTTGGACTTCCTTTTGCTCAATCAAGGGCTTTAAATTGTTTTGATACCACACAAAAGAGGAAATTTTATCGGTATCATCGGGAAGATTGGTGAACGAAAAACTAATCTGCTTTGCCTGACCGTAATTTAGTACAGCAACCGGCTCCTTCGCAAGACGAACAAAGGAACCGGTGTTATCGTATACGGCAGTATATACCGTAAAATCAAAAAGTCCGGATTGATAGGTATTGTTTGTAATTTGATAGTTCACATTCAGCGTTCCGTTAACCAACTGATCGGGTGCTCCTATTGCTTTTCCACCATCGGTAGTAAGAACAAGATTGTCATACCCGATATCGTTGCTGATACAAAACAGCTTCGTGTAATTTATCAGTCCAAAATTCACACGAAGACGTAAGTTTTCCCTGTCACACATTTGATTTGAAATTAAAACACGAAAAACATCCACTGCCTCATTTCCTTTTTGCAATGTATAATCAACCGATTGATTTCCTCGTATCACCGAAACTGTTTCTTTATTGATTTTCTCTACGGGTATTTTTTCATCTAATCTTACCACAATATATGCACTTTCGTTCACTGCAGTTGCTTCCGCTGAAACAACCTCTGCCAGTTGCCAGCGAACAAGTTGAAACTTGTCGTAATTAGGCACTTTGCTCAAATCAATACCTGATTCTTCTGCCTGAACAACAACTTCCTTCAACGCCAAAAAATAATTAAGATTATCCTGAGAAAGCTCCTCTTCGGGATATTGGGAAAAAAGCTCCGTGACTAATGATAAACAATCCGGTTCAGTCTGTGCAAAGGTCATATAAGAAAACGCCATCACAACTACTAAAATCATACAAAATAATTTCCGATACATCTTTTCCTCCTAATGTGCTATCCTAAAAAGAATAAGATAGTATAAAATCAATCTATACTAAAATTTTAGTATAGATTGATTTTAGCAGAAATATTTTTCTGTGTCAAGCGATTATAGGAATTTTATGGTAAGATTATGGTACAGAAGGAGGTTTTTAGTATGCAAGAGTACCGAAATCGAATTCGAGATTTAAGAGAAGACCGTGACTTAAGACAGGTAGATGTAGCAAATGCAACAGGAATCGACCAAAAAACATTGTCGAATTACGAAACCGGCAAAACAAATCCGGATAGTTATGCCATTATCCGACTTGCCGAATTTTTTCAGGTCACTACAGATTACCTGTTAGGTTATTCCGCATCCAATATTAAAACCAATCAGGATATTCTGACAATCCTGAATTCTATGGAGAAAAATCTGAAGGATATTAAAAATCAATTTTTTAATTCCACAATTTCCTAATCGAATATGCAACTAAAAAAGGACGAGATTCTTTATTGAATTTCGTCCTTTTTATGATAAAGAAAAAACTTTTGGTATACTGTGAATCAGAAAAAGCCGTCAGATGTGAAAAATAACACCCCTTGTAGGGCGTGACAACCCGGCACGCCGTGTTGTAAAATGAAAAAGCGGGAGGATTTTTTGTTACCGCCCCTCCCCTACGATTTCTATTTCAAAAGTTTTACCTTAAAAATATTTGTGCAGAAAAATGAGAGCAGAACGTAGTCATAAAGAACGCTATTGCGCAGGAAAAAAGCCGTCAGATGTGCAAACGGCACCCGCAGGGAAGTTCCCGAAGCCGTAGTACTGCGTACAGTATAACGGTACGGCGAGTGGTGCCGAATTTTGTAATTTTCTAAAACGGAAAACATTTGTGCAGAAAAATGAGAACAGAATTTGGAAATCGAATCAAGGCAACGCCTTGACGGAGCCCTCGGCTGTACCGGGTGTACGCCGAGGGTGAGATTCACGGATTCTGACTCATTTTTCAAACAACAAAAAGAAAAGAGTTACCTTTAGGGTAACTCTTTTCATAAAACCGGCAACTATCTATCTTCCCGGGCAGTCTCCCGCCAAGTATTTTCGATGCATGAGAGCTTAACTTCCGTGTTCGGGATGGGAACGGGTGGAGCCTCTCCGCTGGTCACCGGTATGGTTAAAAGTACTTTGGTACTTCTTTGTACCTGTACCTTCAAAACCGAATAATACTTACTTTGCAATGACTTAGATCCTTCCTTGGTTTCCTAATCACTTACTGCATGGCTTTCCATGCTCTGGTCAAGTCCTCGAACTATTAGTATCGGTTAGCTCAATACATTACTGCACTTACACCTCCGACCTATCAAACACATAGTCTACGTGCGTTCTTACCAGACTAACTCTGTGGGAAATCTTATCTCGAGGGGGGCTTCACGCTTAGATGCTTTCAGCGTTTATCCCTTCCATACTTAGCTACCCAGCTGTGCCCTTGGCAGAACAACTGGTGCACCAGAGGTATGTCCATCCCGGTCCTCTCGTACTAAGGACAGCTCCTCTCAAATTTCCTGCGCCCACGACAGATAGGGACCGAACTGTCTCACGACGTTCTGAACCCAGCTCGCGTACCGCTTTAATGGGCGAACAGCCCAACCCTTGGAACC
>JAZNNT010000003.1:0-8665 GCA_045580405.1 Clostridia bacterium | reverse complement strand
CAACTGATTCAGCAACTTCTTTGATGGATTTGTCTTCGTAAGTTAACATTGCCAAAGCCATATTCATTCGAGATTCCGTTAGAATTGCAGAAAAAGTACTGTTATATGTATCTTTCAAAATACGGGTAAGCTGGCGTTCGCAAACACCAATTTTATCTGCCAATTGGCGTTTGTTACAATCCGGATAGCGCATTTCAATATTGAAGAAATCCTCCAATAACGCAATTCTCTGAACGTCTAAATTTGGCATATGATCTTGTTCAATTTTTCTTTCTGCATGAAAAATTTGCGCCAGTTTTACGAAAAACAGACGAAATTCTGCCATGAGTTGTTCTCTCATTCCAAATTTCTTTTGCGAAACAGCTTCATTAATCGCCAAAAGTCTCGCCATTCCGTTGAAGGAATCCTGAATCGAAACAATTTTATCCACAGAACGAATAATCTGACAGATATCGTCGTCAGCATTTTCCGTGAGAGTAAATAAAAATGAACATACCCTTCCATCCAGAACGGTTTTTGAAAAATGTTCTGTAAGTGGCGGAATCAAATTAAAATAAATCGCGCCTTTTTCCTTGGTACAAACAATTTCATAACAGGGATGAGAATGCATTCTCGGTGGTCTGTCATCAATACTGCTGAAAAAATAAGTGGTAAGATAAATTTCCATGCCGGGGAGTGAAACACAAACGGGTTTTTTAGAAAAAGTATTCATTGTACACTGTTGCAACATACCACTACGGCATTATCGCTCTCCTTTTGATGTCTTTTTACGTTTTATGAAAAATAATTTATAATTCCCATCACAAAAATAATGAATATAATCGCAGGCAACGCATAAGTCATATAGCCTTTCATCCAGTTTGGAATTTTAAGACCTTTCCCTTGATTTGCTTCCTCGGTCAGTTTATTCCATCCAAATCCACGTCGGCTGACTGCAAAAATAATATAAATCACTGCGCCAAGAGGCAGAATAATGTTGGATACTAAAAAGTCTTCCAAATCCATGATGTTGGTCGGATTACCTTGCGAATTTACTCCAAAAGGCATAATCCATTTCAATAGGTTAAAACCAAAAATACACGGAAGTGCCAAAATAAACATCAGGATTCCATTGATTAAACAAGCTTTTTTACGGCTCATTTTTGTTAAATCCATGGTGCAGGAAATAATGTTTTCAAACACAGCAAACACAGTAGATAGTGCGGCAAAACTCATAAAGATAAAGAAAAAGCTTCCCCAGATTTGTCCTCCTGCCATATGGTTAAAAATGTTGGGCAAAGTAACAAAAATTAAAGAGGGACCGCTTGCAACGCTTACGTCGTATGCAAAGCATGCCGGAAAAATTATTAAGCCCGATGCAATTGCCACAAAAGTATCTAATAAAGCAATATTGACCGATTCTCCCATCAGAGAACGTTCCTTGCCAAGGTAACTTCCGAATATTGCCATAGACCCCATCCCAATACTCAAGGTAAAGAATGCTTGATTCATTGCAGCAACAATTACGTTAATGAGTCCATGTTCCTGAATTTTAGAAGCATCAGGCAACAAATAGAAAGCCAAGCCTTCCCTTCCGCCAGGTAAAAATATACTGTTGATTGCCAAAACAACCATAATACCCAAAAGCGCCAGCATCATCCATTTGGTAATCTTTTCTAATCCATTTTGCAAACCGATGGAACATACAAAAAAACCAAGTGCAATGACAAATCCTGTATAAATCGTCAAAGACACAGGATCAGCACATACGCTGTCAAAAACACTACCAATGCCTTTGGCATCCAAGCCGGCAAATACCCCCTGAGCAGTTAACACAAAATATTGCAGCATCCAGCCTGCCACAACAGTGTAAAACATCATCAAAAGATAGTTCCCTGCCATCGCAACATAACCGTGCCAACGCCATTTTTTATATTTTCCCTGCGCATCTAACGAATCATAAAGTTTCACCGGACTGCTCTGAGCTGCACGGCCTAAAGCAAACTCAACCGTTAAAGCCGGGACACCCATTAACAATAAAAACACAAGATAAATGAGCACAAACAGTCCGCCGCCGTACTGCCCGGCAATATACGGAAATTTCCAAACATTTCCAATTCCAATAGCACATCCTGCACTGAGCAGAATAAACCCCAAACGGGATCCTAATTTTTCTCGTTGCATATTTTTTAATCCTCATTTGAAATAATCATTTTTTCAAGAGACTGACTTGTTGCTTTCAGTTCACCGTCCACATAAACCTGTAAGCCTTTTCCTTTGTGATACCGTTCCCCGGTTTTATCCCACAGAACGGTCAGATAGTGATTATGATATAAAATTCCATCTGCACAAAAATAGTCCAGATCATTTTCAGAAAACAAGGGATTGATTTCAATCTGCTCATCCTCTCTTGCTCTGACGCCGGCAAGTCCGCTTAACACCAAATCACAAAAACTTGAATGATTATAGTGTCTGCCTCTTGTCTGATTAAATTCATCCCAACCAAGATTTCTGATATTTTTTCTGGTCAGCCATTCTCCGGTAAATGGGTCTAAATTCTCGTCAATATAAGGAACCTTTTCTCCGTTTTCCAAAGTATCATACTGAGAATTAGCATAAAGCTTTAGCCAATTAAAATAATCAGATTTTTTCATCACGTCCTGATTATAATTGTTTAAGAAATTTCCAAGTGCAGTGAGTGTTTGAGAAGTGGCAAACGGCCAGGACGGACCGTTCCAAAGGCATACATGAGGATATTCTCTCATAAATTCGGAATAATTACGTTCTACAGTTGTTGGTCCGTAAGGCGCATAAAAAAATTCTTCGTCATTTAAAAATTTCCAGGCGCCGTTTTTATCTTCCTCCGGCATATTAAAATACCAAGGTAAATATCCAATCAGTTCACGAATATCACAAAGCCAATAACCGTTTTTACGGTTTTTATAGAAGGATGCCTCATTATCCCACAGCAACATATCCATCAATTCTTTTAGATGTCGTGCCTCATTTTCGTAGTATTCTTTTTCTTCGGCTTTACCAAGTCTTCCTGCAATTTTCGATAAAGCGACGGCATCTCCGTAATGATAGGAGTTAATTGTAGGCCGGCAACCGCTTCCGCTGGCGGAAAATTCCATGCCATCCATGTCATCTACCTGAAACAAAAGATTTCCGCTTTCACCAAAGGCGTGTTTATCTGTCCATTTTTTATAGTTTTCTTTTAAGTCTTCATACAAAGATTCCGCCAATGAAAAATCACCGGTCACCAGACAAATCGCGTAAACAGAATCAGAGAGCCAGGTGCTATATGTCATAGGATTTGCCCCTTCTTTGAACCAAAAACGCGCATAATCGTTCAAATAGGTTTGATGATGCAGCCATCTGCCTTCATACATATGATGCCCGATTGGACAAGCAATACTTCCGTAAATGCCACCCCAAAAAACTTCCGGTGTAAATTCGGTGATAATATATCCTAAAGGCGTGTTCTTGATATGGCTGCAATAGCTATGCCAACGGTAATAATATACTTCCTCGATGCTTTTATCAGCACAGTCTACGAGCGGGATTCCTACGTCAAATGGTGAAATCTCGCTGATATCAGACCGATATTTTTCTGTTATTTCGGATGAATTAAGAATCGAATATTTCATAGCTTGCATAATACGAACCTCAAGTTTGATATTTGTCATAAAAGATAAAGCGCTGTATAAAAAAATTATATCACGCATATTTTTATTTGTCAAATAAAAAAGCTTTACCAATTAGGACATTGGCAAAGCTTTTTTGACCTGTTTTTAGAATAAAATAATCAGGAACTGAGATACCAAAACAACCGCAATCAATGCGATGGGATAAGTTGCTGCATAAGCTGCGGCAACATCTTCAGTACCTGCAGTACCGATTAAGGTACCTAAAGCAGGAGTAGAAGTCATACCGCCGGTTAATGCACCTAAGTTGTTTAATAAACTCAGTTTTAATACGTATTTTGCAAACAGGAAACCAATAATCATGGGAACGATTGTCATAATAATACCATACACAAAATACATAATATCAAAAGTTGCAACAAATTCTGCACCGCCGGGGATACCTGCACCAACCAAGAAAAGAACCAATCCTAATTCGCGGAACAGTTTTAAAGTATGCTGGTCGGGCATAATGCTCACTCTTCCGATTCTGCCAAAATGACCAAATACCAAGGAAGACAACAAGCAGCCACCGGTAGTGGTCAGAGAGAAGCAAGTACCGTCAAGTCCTGCAGCGGTCAAGGGGATTTTAATCTTTCCTAAGAAAGTACCAACTACAGCAGCTAATGCAAACACCGCAAATCCATGTCCGTCCAAATAGAATAATTTTTTCTGAGAATTTTTCTTATTATCTTCTCCGGTTGCCTGTACTAATTTTGCACGTTCTTCATCCATATTTGCTTTGGTCAGTTTGGGAATTAACTGTACAAACAGCACCACGCCGATAACACCAAAGATGTAGGCAATCCCGTGACCAACAGACACTAATCCGGTATACTGTTCTGCCACAGTAGCTTTTGCTGCAGAAAACGCAGGAGTAGAGGTTAAAGAACCGGATAACAGACCAACAATCATAGCTACAAAGCCGTCTTGTTCAGCAATGGTACTTCCATAACCAAAAACTTCGCCCATGTAGATACAACCTGCTGCTGCTAAACCGCCTGCTAAAATAATCACAAGCCCCAGTAAAACATAAGATTTAAAGTTTTTCTTCATATTCCCAAAAAATTTGGGTCCTGCAATAAAACCAACAGAGGTAACAAATAAAATCAAACCAAGATTTTCGATAATAGTAAGTGCTTGTTCTGCATAATTGGCTTCGCCTAATTTTAACTGAGCTTCTAACGGACCGTAAAATAAAGCACCAAACACTAATGCAACAATAAACACACCGGCATCTCCCAAAGAAACGCCTTTTATGGTAATTCTGCCGAGAGCATATCCGCCAAACAAAATGGCAAACACACAAAACATCAGAAATGAAATTCCGGTAATGGGAATGACACCGCCAAAGAGTTCCATAATTTTACTTCCTTTCCGTTTGATTCCCCGAAGACTTTTTGGTAGAATCTTCGGGGAATTTCAATTTCTTTATTTCGTTTTATCTTTCGTGACGGGCATACTGAGGTAACAGCATGGGAGATACGCCATCGTTTGCGATTCCTGCCTGTTCCAGCTCCTTTGCATACGCCTGAATATGATCTAAGTTCATTGCACCAAGTTCCACTTCTTTTGCTTTTCTTGCTGCAGCTTTTCCGGCGTTACGTCCGAATACGATAATATCTAACAAGGAGTTACCCATCAGACGGTTTCTTCCATGGATACCGCCAACCGCTTCCCCTGCAACCAACAGATTGGGAATTGCTTTGGTGTAACCTTCACCACCAATTTCCAAACCGCCGTTCTGATAATGAAGTGTGGGATATACTAAAATCGGCTGTTTTCTCATATCAATGCCATAATTTAAATACATTCTGAGCATTGCGGGGATTCGTTTTTCAATGGTGCCTTCCCCGCCTAAGATTTCAATCATAGGAGTATCCAGCCAAACACCGCTTCCTAAAGGAGTGTCTACCCCTTTTCCGTTTGCACATTCGCGGATAATTGCGGATGCGGAAACATCACGGGTTTCTAAGGGATGCGCATAGGCTTCCCCGTCTTTATTCACCAACATTGCACCTAAAGAACGCACTTTTTCGGTTACCAATGCACCAAAAATCTGAGAAGGATATGCAACACCGGTGGGATGATACTGAATGGTATCCTGATACAGAAGCGGAGCTCCCGCACGGTAACCTAAAATCAGACCGTCCGCAGTTGCACCATAATGATTGGAGGTGGGAAAATTCTGATAATGCAGTCTGCCTGCACCGCCGGTTGCGATGATGACGGTTTTTGCTTTTGCAATCAGGTAATCGTCAGTTTCCATATTCAAAAGAACCGCACCTGCAACCTGACCTTTATTATCTTTAATGAGTTCCACTGCAGAAGTAAATTCTACTACCGGGATTTTACGGTTGATTACTTCGTCTCGCAGAGTTCTCATAATTTCTGCACCGGAATAGTCCTTACATGCGTGCATTCTTTTACGGGAAGTACCGCCACCGTGAGTGGTAACCATTCTGCCGTCGGGATCTTTATCAAACATAACACCTAAATCGTTTAACCAACGGATTGCATCAGGTGCTTCCATAACCAAACGTTTTAACAGTTCCGGACGAGCTGCAAAATGACCGCCGCCGAAGGCATCTAAATAATGCTGAACGGGAGAATCGTTTTCCTTATCTGCCGCCTGAATACCGCCTTCTGCCATCATGGTGTTGGCATCACCGATTCTTAATTTGGTAACAATCATTACGTTGGCACCGGCTTCATGTGCTTCAATCGCTGCAGAAGAACCTGCTCCGCCACCGCCGATTACCAACACATCAACATCATAATCCACTTTGGATAAATCAATATTTTCGTGTAATAAACGGCTGTTGGAATGAATTAAATCAGTCAGCTCGGAAGGAGCTTTTTCTCCTTTGTTGGGACCAATTTTAATTTCTTTAAATCCTTCCTTGCGATAGTCGGGATGATACTGTTCAAGGAGAGCCTGTTTTTCATCCGCAGTCATTCTTCTGGGTTCCGTTTTCATACGTTCTGCTCTGGTTGCTTCTACTTTTTTAATAGATTCCAGCATAGATTCTGTAAACATATTCTCTCCTCCTTACTTCTCAATTTCTCGGGTGTTGTAGAGTTCTTTCATCTCGGCAATCGGCTTTTGCATAATCTGTTCAATCAGATCGTCAAATTCACCGTGATTGATTTCTTCTACACGATTTTTCAAATGCTCTGTTTCAGGAGCAATGTATTTTCCTGTTAAACGGCGAGCCAATACCCCAACCATGGGATGAGAAATGCCTGCCGGACATCTTACGGAACAGCATCCGCAACCTACACAGTCAAAGGATAATTCCGCACATTTTTCAAATTCTCCTCTCTGTGCGTGAGCAATATACTGCATAACATCCAAGTCCTGAGTACAAGCTTTTGTGCAGGCGTTACAGCCGATACAGCTGTAAATTTCAGGATATAATTCCATCATAACCTGCTGATTGGGTTTGATGTCGTTAATGCTGTAAGTTCTTTTATCGGTGGGAAAGAACGGGATGCTTGCCACATACATTCCTTCCTGCACCTGAGTCTGACAAGCCAGACAGGTTTTTAATTCGTTCTGCCCTTTAATACGGTAAATGGTAGCACAAGCACCACAAAAGCCGTGACGGCAGCCACATCCTCTTTTTAAGGTATAGCCCGCATATTCCATAGCGGTCATAATGGTTAAATCTGCAGGAACCTGATACTGTTTCCCGAAGAAATACACATTTACTTTATTTTCCATCGTAGCATCCATCCTTTCTTAATATTCGTCAGGCAATTCGTCAATTTCGTCACAACGGAATACCGGTCCGTCCTTGCAAACGTATTTGGAGCCGATATTGCATCTGCCGCATTTTCCAACGCCGCATTTCATACGAAGCTCCAGCGTGGTATAAACCTGCTCTTTGGAAAATCCCATTTCTTCTAATGCCTGCAACACGAATTTAATCATAATCGGTGGTCCGCAAACCAATGCAGTTTTATTGTTTTCAAAACCAAGCTCTTTTAGGAAGGACGGTACAAATCCCACATGACCGTTCCAACCTTCCTGTTCACGGTCGATGGTAAGGTGCACGTTAACGCCCTCTTCTTTCGCCCAGACTTCCTGGATTTCCTTTAATCCAACCAAGTCATCCATACTTCTGGAACCGTACAGAATATCCACGGTGCCGTAGTTTTTGCGGTTATCAATGACGTAGTTAATCACGGAACGAAGAGGTGCCAACCCGATGCCGCCGGCAATAAAGAGAAGGTTTTTGCCCTTCAGTTCAGTTTCCACAGGAAAATTGTTTCCGTAAGGACCTCTGACGGTTAATTCTTCACCAACCTCCATGGTATGAAGATAATCAGTTAATACACCACATTTTTTGATGCTAAATTCCTGATAGTCTTTGTTAGTGGGAGAAGAAGTGATGGAAAACATCGCTTCCCCGACGCCCGGAACGGAAATCATAGCACACTGCCCGGGCAAATGTTCAAACAATTTTCCGCCTTCGGGAGCATTCACACGGAAGGTTTTTACATCGGGAGTCTGCTGTGTAATTTCGGTAATCACGCCGATTTTTGGAATTAAAGTGTCTAAATTATAATTTTCGTGACAGTTACAATCGCACATTATTTAGCTCCCCCTTCCTTGGAAAATGCTTTAATGACTTTTACAATATTTAATGCAGACGGGCATTTTTCTACACATCTGCCACAACCTACGCAGGAATACATTCCGTCGTTATTAGCCGGGAAATATACCAGCTTATGCATAAATCTCTGACGAAACCGCTGCATCTGGGAGGTACGGTTGTTACCGTGAGCCATCATGGTAAAATCGGAATACATACAAGAATCCCAGCAACGGTAACGTTGAACACCGTTTCCGGTATTGTAATCTTTAATATCGTAGCACTGGCAGGTGGGACACACAAAGGTACAGGTTCCGCAAGCCAGACAAGGCTTATAAAGTTCTTCCCATAAGGGAGATTCAAATTTTTCGGTTAACACATCACCGTTCCAGCCTTCTA
>JAZNNT010000002.1:0-1932 GCA_045580405.1 Clostridia bacterium | reverse complement strand
TCCCCAGGTTGGTGTATTCGATACTGCATTCCATCAGACCATGCCCAAGAAAGCATATCTGTATCCCATTCCCTACAAATACTACGAAAACTACAAAATCAGAAGATACGGCTTCCACGGTACCAGCCATAAATATGTTAGCATGAAGGCTGCTGAACTGTTGGGAAAACCCATTGAAGAATTGAAAATCGTTACCTGCCACTTAGGAAACGGTTCCTCCATCTCTGCGGTTGACGGCGGAAAATCTGTGGACACCTCCATGGGCTTTACTCCCTTAGCAGGTATTATGATGGGTACCCGTTCCGGTGACATTGACCCGGCAATCGTGGAATTTATTGCAAACAAAGAAAACAAAACCGCAAAAGAAGTGGTAAACATCTTAAACAAAGAATCCGGTGCATTGGGCTTATCTGAAATCTCCTCCGACTTCAGAGACCTGTCCCAGGCTGCTGATAAAGGCGACGAAAAAGCACAGGCTGCTTTAGATATTTTTGCATACGGCGTGCAGAAATACATCGGTACCTATGCTGCTGCTATGGGTGGCATTGACGCTGTGGTATTCACCGCAGGTATTGGAGAAAACGATGCAGCATTAAGAGAAAAAGTTGCAGGAAACTTAGGTTTCATGGGTATTAAAATCAACAAGGACAAAAACAACACCCGCGGCACCGTGGATATCACTGCAGATGACGCAACCGTGAAGACCTTGGTAATCCCCACCAACGAAGAATTAATGATTGCGTTGGAAACCGAAAAATTAGTATAAAAATCCCTTAGATTTTTTCTAAAAAATTCGTAAAAATGCTTGACAAATTACCAAAGATTATGTATTATATTATATGATTGTCTGAGATCTTGGTAATTTATCAATATTTTGGGCAGTCTTTTGGTGTCTTAGACCGTGAAAATTGGAGGGAACAATAATGGATGAAAATGAACTGTTAATTGATTTAACCTCTATTGTGAAGTCCGAAGGGATGGAAATTACAGTCAATAAGGAATACCCCATCGGGGCGTTTTCCGAATTTTCTGATATGCCTTCCTTAGAAACACCAGTTACGTTAACGGGCACAATCACAAATCACGCAGGCAACTTATTCTTACAAGGTGAGCTTTCCTTTACGGCAAGATTCCTTTGTGACCGTTGTCTGGAGCCTTTTACCAAGGAATATATCATTCCCATGGAAGATACCATTGCCCGGGAGGACTCGGGGCTGGAGGCTGACGAGTTTATCCCCTATCAACATAATACTGTGCTATTGACTGATGCAATTTACAAATGCATTTTTGCCGTAACCTTGGATCAACAGCTTTGTAGAAAAGATTGCAAAGGTCTTTGCCCCGTTTGCGGATGCAACCGCAACGAAACCGAATGTAACTGTGATGACACGGAAATTGATCCCAGATTACTGAAATTAAAGGAATTATTAAAGTAATCCGCAGTTACCACCAAAAATTTTGTAAAAATATTCAATTATAGAGTAGAACTCTACAGGAGGTGTTAAGACATGGCTGTACCGAAGAGAAAAGTTTCTCATGCGAGAAAAAACAAAAGAAGAGCAAACTGGAAATTAGGCGCTCCGGGTCTTGTAAAATGTCCCAACTGTCAGGAACTGACACTGCCGCACAGAGTATGTAAATCTTGCGGTTTTTATAAAGGTAAAGAAGTAATCAAAATGGATTAATTATGCCTTATAAGAAGCGGGGTGCTTAGTGCTCCCCGCTTTTTTTAAAATTTTTTCATTACTGATATTTTTCGTATGTGATTACTCCGGAATTTTGTTTTGATGCGATTTTGAAACCAAAATCTTGTGAAAATGAAATCCACGGAAGCTAAACAAACAGAGGTAGTTTTATGTATTACGTAGACGGAGTAAAAGAAAATAGTCTGGCAAAAAAAGCAGGTCTTCTTCCCGGCGATGTGATTACCCA
>JAZNNT010000001.1:0-5490 GCA_045580405.1 Clostridia bacterium | reverse complement strand
TACCACGACCGCCAAATGCGCGCAGGGTGGTTAATTCCATGCTCTTTTTCAGCTTGGAGGCTTTACAGTAGTTTGCCACTCTTTTTACATTGGTGATGTCGGAAACACCGCCGTATACGAATTTGTGTTTGATGCCAACTTCGTTTAACGCTGCGCTTAATACTAAACCGCCAACGGGACGCCAGCCCTGAGAGCCGTCATGAGTCCAGATCACAATACCTTTGCCGGTTTTTGCAAATTCACGAACAGCACCGATCATGTGAGCTGCCCATACCCAGGTACCGGAGAATAATACTAAGGTGTCGATAGAATCGTCTTTTGCTAAGGGTAAAAGCACATTTTTTGCTTCTTCCTTGGTTGCAATGATTAAGCTTTCTTCTACTAATTCCACGCCTTCAGCTTTCAGTGCTTTTTTGGAATTTTCGATGACGCTTTCGTCAATGAATAAGTTGCCGTCCGGGTCTAATAAGCCGTCCTTATGTACGCCGTAAACGACAAATGCGGTTTTGGATGTTAACATAATGGTTTTCTCCTTTTTGTAAGTTTTATATTTTAACCTAATTTTTTTACGATTTCATCATTGCCGGAAATCACCTGAATTTCCACTCGGAATTTTTTGGTTTCTCCCGGTTTTAAGAAGGGGAGTAAGTCGTTTTTCCGAAGGTAATCACGGGATTCGCAAGGCACATTTGCCGGCTCTAATGCCAGCACATAGTCTTTCACATCCTCCAGCACCCATTGGGTTAAGTAAGGTAATTCTTTGGAATCAAAGGTGATGGATACTGCAAGTCCGCCTTCTAATTTGGGATTATGAATCCAAACGGTAGCGGTTTCGCCCCCGAAGGTATGCATATAATTCTTTTCGGCATTTTCGCCGTCCGGCGCCTTGATGCTGTCTTTTTCGTCCATTCTCTCATTGGTGTAGTCATCGTAACCAACGCATTTTTTGGACGGCACATGCACAATGGCATCTTCTGATAACAGCGGATAGCCGAAATTGATATGATATAAAAGATTGAAGGGACATTCTTTGCCGCCTTCATTGGTGATTTCATCTTCAATCACCACGGAGGATTTCCCCAGCTCGGAAGAAATGCTTCTTTTGATGGCAATTTTGTGACCAAAGGGAGTGGAGTCTTTTAATTCTCCCGTAATTTTTAGGATACCTTCGTCATAATCAGACAAATCGCACACCTTTTTGGCAGGTAAGGAAGTCCATCTGCCGTGTTGCCCTAAGAGTTCGCCGTTATCCTCGCAGGGTGGCCCTAAATGAGTAGGACCGCAGG
Organism: Clostridia bacterium; assembly: GCA_045580405.1. Lineage (GTDB taxonomy): Bacteria > Bacillota > Clostridia > UMGS1840 > UMGS1840 > SIG452. Next base: position 4,204 of record JAZNNT010000001.1, on the reverse strand, counting down.
TGGTTAAGAGTCCTGCAGAGAAAGTCCGAAGCCATTCGATACCGGACGCATCGAAATGGGCAGGATTGGCTTCCATATTTTCGGTTAAAAACACTAAATTAGTGCCTTTGAAGGACGCTAAGGAAATGTCCAGACCACGGTCACACACCACGGTGTAGGAAAATCCGCTGCCGGTATTCACATCAATGCAACGGGTGCCGTCGGCAATTCCGTCGCATAAACGGTAATGACGGGTACCTCCCAGCTGGCAGGTGTTTCCCATATATTTTTTCAGTTCGCCTCTTTCACGCATAGCAGGTTCCTCCGATAGGTTTGTTGTGTCAACTCGCTATTTTCATTATAGCGGATATTCCTGCCCCAAAAAAGATATATTTGTGCAAACTATGTGTCTTTTGTTCAAAAAATTACATTTTGTATATATTTTTCTTCCGAGAAATTGACATTTTGTTTCGGGTATGCTACAATCAGTTTATCAAATTATGTTTCAGAAGGAGAAACATTATGAAAAAAAGGAAAGCGTTATCCTCGGTGCAAATCATTCTGCTTGGCTTTTTCGGATTGATTTTGTTAGGTAGCTTTTTACTCAGTTTACCAATCAGTTCCCAAACCGGGGAGCCTGTAGCTTATATTGATGCGTTATTCACGGCGACTACTTCCGTTTGCGTAACCGGATTGGTCACGGTTCCCACTGCGTTTACCTGGAGCGTGTTCGGGCAAGGGGTGATTCTTCTGCTCATTCAGATTGGTGGGCTTGGGGTTGTTACCGTGATGGCGGCATTTATGATTTGCATAAAGAAAAAAATGGGAATTGATGACCGCATTTTAATCAGCGATTCCTTTAACTTAAGCTCCATGGACGGCATTGTCAGTTTTGTGAAAAAGGTGATTGCTTTCGCTTTTATCATTGAGGGTATCGGAGCACTCGCTTATATGACGGTGTTTATTCCGGAATTTGGACCCGTTGGCATCTGGTATGCGGTGTTTCATTCCGTATCTGCCTTTTGCAATGCGGGAATTGACTTAATCGGAACAAATAGCTTTTGTCCCTATGTGCTAAATCCCATCGTGAATTTCACCACCATGTTTTTAATTATTTCGGGTGGTTTAGGCTTTGTGGTATGGTTTGATATATTCCATAATCTTTGGCACAAGAAAAGACGTGGCATTGGATTTCTTACGTTGCACAGTAAAATTGTGCTGTGTGTCACGGCAGTTTTGGTGATTGGCGGTGGAGTTGTCTACTTCCTTTTGGAACAAAATAATCCCTTAACCATCGGAAATTACTCTTTTGGAGAGCAGGCGATGGTTTCCGCATTCCAGTCGGTCACCACAAGAACGGCAGGCTTTGCCACCGTTCCTCAGGAAAACCTGACAGACGGCTCTGCATTTTTCAGCTTGCTTTTGATGTTTGTGGGCGGTTCTCCCGCAGGCACGGCAGGGGGCGTAAAAACGGTCACGCTGTTTGTACTGATCATGACCACATTGGCGGTGATCCGTTCCAAACGGTCGGTAGATGTATTTCATCGGCAAATCGCACTGGAAACGGTGAAAAAAGCTGTTGCAGTTTTCTTGTTTTCTCTGCTCATCGTAGTGTTATCCACCTTTTTCATGCTTTTGGTGCAGGGTGGAGGACTTTTGGATATTTTGTATGAAACCATCAGCGCAACCGCAACCGTGGGATTAACCCGTAATTTTACGGGTGGATTAAATTTTTTTGGTAAACTTATTATTATCTTCACCATGTATTTTGGAAGAGTTGGTCCTATTTCCTTAGCATTTGCCTTCAGCACCAATAGAAGCCGGGAAAATACTGTGGTGAATCCGCAGGAAGAAATCATTGTGGGATAAAGGAGAATGGATTATGAAACTTCAGAAAAGCTATGCAGTTTTCGGACTGGGAAGATATGGGAAAGCAGTAGTAAAAGAGCTTTTAGATAATGGTGCTTCCGTTTTGGCTGTGGACCAAAACCAAAAAACCGTGGACGCCTTAGCAGACGAAATTCCGTTGGTTAAATGTGCCGACGTGACGGATCCAAATGTGTTAAAACAGCTTGGTATTTCCGAGTTTGATGTGGTGGTGATTGCTATGGCAGAAAACTTTGAAGCAAGCGTGATGACCACCCTTCTTTGTAAGGAGCACAAGGTGGAAACCGTGATTGTAAAATGTGCCAATGAAGCCCACCGTGCGATTCTAAAAAAGTTGGGTGCGGATGAAGCAGTGGTTCCCGAATATGAATCGGGGGTTCGTCTGGCAAAGAATTTAGTTTCTTCCGGCTTTGTGGATATTGCGGAGATTTCAGAGGATATTTCCATATTAGAGCTTCCCATAAAGGAAGAATGGGTGGGAAAAACCCTTTTGGAATTGGAACTTCGTAAAAAATATAATATGAACGTGATTGCATTAAAAACAAACGGCATTACCGATATTTCGTTCCGTCCCGATACCCTGTTGCAGGCAGGTACCCACATGATTGTGATTGCCGATAAAAATATGCTGGCGCGAATGAAATAGAGGGCGTTATGTTAAATATTAATCAGGCAAATTTATATAAAATATTCCGTGATTTTTACACCCTCACCAATATGCGGGTCGTGCTGTTTGGCACCGAGGGGCAACCGCTGATGGAGTACCCTTCCACACGGCATAATTTCTGCGACCTGCTCTGCAAAAATTCTCATTGGGCAAGCCGGTGCGAAGAATGTGACAAAAAGTATGTTGAACGTTGTTCCCGCGAGCAGAAAACCCTGAAATATTCCTGCCATTTGGGGCTTTGGGAATGTATTGTGCCCATTTATGACGATAATGGCATTATCGGATATGTGATGTTTGGTCAGGTGCTTCCCCAAGGGGAAGCCACCGATACCAAGGAACGCTTTTGGACACAGTTTTCAGAAGACGAATTTCCGGGCATCACGGATGCCATCCGCAAGATTCCTGCCAAATCCAAATCGGAGCTGGACGCCTGTATCACGGTGCTTCAGGCGTTGGCGGCATATATGCTGTCTAACCAGTGGGTAACCCCTCAAAAATCGGAATTTATCCGGCACATGGACAAATTCATTGAAAAAAACTTAGAGAAAAATATTGGCGTGGACGACATCTGTGCCGAATTTCATATCCGAAGAACCCGTTTATACAGCGTGGCGAAGGACTATCTCGGCGGTCCCATTGCGGAGTACATCCGGAAACAAAAAATACAGCACGCTTGCCGCCTGCTGTTAGAAACCGATGATTCCGTCAATCAGATTGCCTATCGGGTTGGTTTTTATGATTACGGGCATTTTTCCCGCGTTTTCAGGCAACAAAAAGGAATTACCGCCACCGCATACCGAAAGAAACATCGTCACAGATAAAAAAACGGGATGATGTGGGCATCATCTCCTACAAAAAATGGTATTAAAAAACCGTTTGGCAAACAGCCAAACGGTTTTTTCTCTTTGGGGCCTTTAGGCGTGGAAATAAACCCCCAGTTCTACTGGGGGAGGATAAAAAAGCTTTAGCAAAAGAAAAACCTCCATGATACAATAGTAAATGGTTTGGCGACCGCATTACTAAAAAATATCATGGAGGTTTTTAACAATGTTAAAGAAAACAACAAACGAAATCAAACACACAGCACATTCAAGCTACAGATGTCAGTATCACATAGTATTTGCACCCAAATACAGACGGAAAGAAGTGTATGGGAAATTGAAAAAAGATATCGGAGAAATACTACGCAAACTATGTGAACAAAAGGGAGTAGAAATAATAGAAGCCCAGGCATGTTCTGACCATATCCATATGTTGGTAAGTATTCCTCCTCATATAAGTATAGCACAGTTTATGGGATTTCTCAAGGGGAAAAGTTCACTAATGATATTTGATAGGCATGCAAATTTAAAATATAAGTATGGTTCGAGACATTTTTGGTGTCGAGGGTATTATGTAGATACGGTAGGAAGAAATAAAAAAGTAATAGAACAATATATTCGTAACCAATTAGAAGAAGATATGTGTTCCGACCAAATTAGTATGAAGGAATATACAGACCCGTTTACGGGTGCCAAGAATAAGTAGGCATAAAAAAAGACAGCCGCACGTGAGCGGCTGCCAGTAATTGTAATGCGGTGTCAAACCTTCGATGCCCCTTTGAGGGGTTAAGCCTGTAATAGCCCCTTCTAGGGGCTGTTCAAACCACTAGTTTACTAGTGGTTATGATTT